>JANQQA010000049.1 GCA_028285205.1 Bythopirellula sp.
CGACTCGCTCACCAGCATCTTGGTGTGGGGGGTGATGGCGGCTTCCAACCCGCACCTCAGCTGTGTCGACCTCGAACGCTTCGCCGACATCGGCCGCCGACACGGCATTGATACGCTGATCGACGCGACACTCGCGACGCCGTACAACCTGCGTCCGATCGAAGCCGGCGTCGACTACGTACTGCATTCCGCGACCAAGTACCTCGGCGGGCACAACGATCTGCTCGCTGGTGTCGTGATCGGTACCGAGGAAAACTTGGAATCGGTTCGCAACCTGCGCGGCATCATGGGCGCAGTCAACGGACCGCAGAACGTGTATCTGCTGTCACGTGGCCTGAAGACGTTTGAACTGCGCATGCAGCGTCATAACGAAAACGGTCAGCGAATCGCGGAATTCCTAGAAGGTCATTCGCGTGTGGAGCAGGTTTACTATCCGGGCCTCGAGTCGCACCCGCATCACGAAGTCGCCCGCCGCACGATGCGTGGCTACGGCGGACTGGTCACGTTCAACGTGAAAGATGCCGACTGGCGAGCTACGGCCGATATTGTCGATGCGGCGAGGATCCCCCGGATCGCGCCGAGCCTAGGCGGCGTCGAGTCGCTGATCGAGCAGCCGCTGGTCATGAGCTACTACGAGTGCACTCCCGAAGAGCGCGCTCAGTTCGGCATCTACGACAACATGATTCGCATGTCCTGCGGCATCGAAAATCCCGACGATCTCATCGCGGACCTGGCGCAAGCGCTCGAGGCGTAGCGACGCACGTGGGAAGCTAACCACGGAGTCACTGAGGACACGGAGTGCGCAAGCTCTCGTATTCTCCGCGCTCTCCGTGACTCCGTGGTATGAACCTCAGCCCCAAGATTCACTATGCAATTCCGAACCCGCGCCATCCATGTTGGCAATGAAAAGTGCCCTGAAACTGGGGCCGTTGTGCGTCCGTTGCACTTCGCCTCGACCTTTGTGCAACCCGGTGCCGGCGATTGGGGAGAATTCGATTACTCGCGTAGCGGCAACCCCACGCGAAAAGCGTTCGAAACGACGCTCGCTTCGCTCGAGGGCGGCTGCGGTGCGCTCGCATTCGCCAGCGGCATGGCGGCCACCCATTGCGCTGTGTCGTTGCTCAATTCGGGCGATCAAGTGGTCGCCGGTAGCGACATCTACGGCGGCACTTATCGTTTGCTGCACAAGGTGACCAATCGCGCCGGCATCGACGTCACGCTGTGCAACACAACGGATCCGGCGAATCTGCAGGCGGCGATCACCCCCGCCACAAAACTCGTTTGGATCGAAAGCCCCGGCAACCCGCGGATGACGATCACCGACATCGCCACCTGCGCTGAGATCGCGCACGAGCACGGCGCGCTGTTGGGGGTCGATAGCACGTTTGCGTCTCCGGTCCTCACGCGACCTTTGGAACTCGGGGCCGACATCGTCATGCACTCGGCCACCAAGTACCTCGGCGGTCACAGCGATCTGATGGGCGGCGCGCTGGTCGTCCGCGATGAAGAACTGTTCGACGAATTGTACTTCGTGCAGAACGCCACCGGCGCGATCATGGGACCGATGGAAGCCTTCCTTTGTTCACGCGGACTGAAGACGCTCGAACTCCGCGTCCGCGAGCAATGCCGCACCGCTGCGAAGCTTGCCGCCTGGCTGGCCGCGCACGATCAGGTCGACAAAGTCCTCTACCCTGGCCTCACCGACCACCCTGGTCACGGCGTGGCCGCCGAGCAGATGGACGGCGGCTTTGGGGCGATGCTTACGTTCGACCTGAAAGGCGATTTCGACGCGACGAAAAAATTCGTCGAGTCAACGCACCTGTTCCAACTCGCCGTGAGCCTGGGTGCCGTCGAGTCCCTCATCGAACAGCCCGCCTCCATGTCCCACGCCAGCTACGACCCCGCCGACCGCGCCAAACACGGCATCACCGACGGCATGATCCGCCTCTCGGTCGGTCTGGAAGCCTACGAAGATCTGCAAGCAGATTTGGAACAAGCGTTCGCGGCGGTTACAGGCTAAGTGGCTTGCAGCGGTTTAAGCTGCCCGAGTCGATGAAGCTGAGGCAGATTGGCAATTCCCGGTTCGATGCCCAGGACGACGCCTCCTTACGGATCCTGATTGGCTTTCTTACCATTTCACAATCCCGCGGGTTACTTTCCACCCTCCGATAAGTGTTGAGCCTCCATAGTCTCTTGCCAATCGCATTAGACTCTTGTGAAATCCGCAGTTCGGGAATGTTGATTCGACTTTGGCAATCGCCGTTCTGCTCATGCCTTTTCGGATCCAACCCTTTGATGCGTCAATCCAATCAGCTTTGCGGCAGGCTTCGATTACTTCTTGATGTTCCCCTTTGTATCGAAACACCTTGTGGTGCCAGTGTATGGCACCGCGCAGTGCGTCTGCGTCCAACCCCCACCCATACCGTTCGTTGTCTGCCAGTGCCACAGCTTCGGAAGGTTCCAGATAGGCCAGTTCGTGGTCCGTCCACAGGCCAATGTCGTGGTATACGAATGCGGTCTCCACGAGCTGTTGGTAGTCAGGAGAGCCGCTCAAGAAGTGCATGGCGTATGTAACGCAACGGTACACATGGTTCCGGTAGCCATCGAAGTCGATGCCAATCTGCTCACGGTAACGTGCGAGTAATTCTTCAACTCGCTCCCGTCGTGTTTCTATGACAATATCCGGCATGGTGACGCTCGATAAAGTCGTGATGTCGGTTAGACAGTGAGTGGGTTCTCGACATGCAGCCAAAATACCCCTAAGTACAAGAGTGAGACCCTCATTATGTACTAGGAATACCGGTGTTCCTACCTCAGCGTTTCGAAGATGAAATTCTCCTCGTTGCGATCTCTGCCGAATCTGGGCGCGAATCAGGTCTAGTTCTTCACTGTACATGACACCGTCCATCGCGAGAAGTTGACGCGCCTGTCGCGCCGATTCGCATCGCATGATTTTGTCATCGTCCCGCGGTACTCAACGACCTGCTCACAGGCGGCCGGCAAGAAATCTGCCCGTCCGCGCAATTGTACGCCCGACCGCGTTACTTGCATGTCCGTCCGGGTCGGGTATCATGACCGTCGAGCAACGGTCGCGTTGCGTCTTGTCAGCAAAATTCGTTCTACAGAGGCAGCTAATTCGTAGACCCTTCTCGGTATCCTAGTCAGCAGAAAGGACCCAGCAATGAGATTGACAGCAAAGTTGGCAGTGGCAAGTTTGATAGGCATGGTCACTTCTTGGGGTACGGAAGCATGGGGTGACACGAGGCTGCTGGGTGTGACTGGCATAGGCTCGATCGTCGAAATCGATACGACAACCGGTGCGGCAACGCTGGTGGGTGATAGCGGCTTTAGCGCCGGTGCTGCAGCATCGGATTCCACGAATCGGATGTTTACCGCTGGTGGCAGTTCTGAGGATGCCAACAAGCTGGTGCTCATCAATCCAGCGACCGGAGCCGGTTCTGTGTTCCTCGATCTTGTGGGACGCCCTGGCGGATTTGGCATTCGAGGCATCGCCTTCAATTCGTCCGACGAACTTTATGCAGTGCTTAGTCAGGGTGACACGCTGGCCATCGATGTGTTGGCGACGATCGACACCACGACCGGCGACGTGGCGTTGGTCGGAACCGACGGCGAGACGGGTTTGACCAATCTCCAAGGACTGGCCTTCGACAACTCCGACAACCTGTTCGGCGTGACCGTCGCTGGCGATTTGGTCAGCATCGACGCCACGACCGCAGCCGCCACGATCATTGGCGGCAGCGGCATCACTCCCGATGGGCAAGCCCTGGAATTCGGCGACGACGGCACGCTCTACGCCGCGAGCGTGAACCTGAAGACGATCGATGCACTCGGCAATGCGACACTGATTGGCTCACTAGGACCGTTGGGCGAGATCCGCGGCTTGGCATTCGTGCCCGAGCCGACAACTGCCGCCGTACTCGCGCTGGGAGCATTGCTGTTCATCTCCATACGACGCGACCCGAACTTGCGTTGAGTGCTACGTAAGTCGTACAAGTGCTAGCTCCACTCACAGACGCGGCCGGCACCAGCAGCGATTGCGTTTCGGTTTTGTCCGAGAGCAGAGCCCTGCGCGCTCCTCTCAGTCGGCTTGGAAGCCTACGAAGATCTGCAAGCAGATTTGGAACAAGCGTTCGCGGCGGTTTGAGTGGATTGGCGCCACTCTAGCTGTCTAAGTCAATGAAGCCGAGGTAGGTTGGGCAGTTACTATGCTGATGACATATATTTAGATCTTAGCTGTACTTCGGACGTAATTCCTCGAGCCCCTGGCTAACAATTTAAGTGCATATGACAGTCGTCGACTACCACATTCGGGAGCAACTTGCAGCGACAAACGCTTTAATCAAGTTCCTTGAGGACCATGGGGGCTACGGCATAAGCGATACTCTGCTTTCCTGTCGTGATGCACTCGAACAAGGCGACGTAGAATTAGCACTGAAATATGCCTACGGTGTTAAGCCTTTTGGAATGGGTGGCATCACAGACAGCTATCCAGAAACCACACTTGATGGCGAGACTGCGGAGTACGTCCGTGTGTTGCAGGATGCACTGGTTCGAAACTGGATGTTTTGGATGTCGGCAGCAGACCACGACAGTTTTCCGTTCGCCCGCGACTTGATTCGAAGCGTCGGTCGGTTCTTTAGGTCTTAGGTTCCGGTAGGTGGGCATTCAGAACGACGAGAATCTTCGCAGTCACGACGCCCCAGCGTGAAACGCCGAGGCACCTCCGCCCCCAGCAGATGAAACTCTGATTGCGTCGATCTCCACCAACTCTCGGCACGAATCAAGACTAATTTTTGGCCGTCTATTCTGGTAGGATGAATCGCCGCGGACGCGCAGTAATTGAGCGAGCGGTTTGCCGTTCGTCGGCTCCGCGTTCCTCGCGGTCGAGGGATTTGAGTTTTGAAAGGTCGAACACCGCCAACCTTTCAAAACCCCGCCCGTTTGACTTACATGGCTTGGCGTAAGTCGATGTATCCTATTGGCTTACGAATCCAAGCAAATTCGCGTCCAGCGAGGTTATGTAAACAGAAACGAAAAACCTTTCAAAACAACAGCGTACGTCCCCCGCCCCCCAATCGCGCCCCCTAGCCCCCATCCCCACTCATGCAACTCGGTTTCGTCTCCGCCATCTTCGGCGATCTTGGTTTCGAAGAAGTTCTCCAACATGCCGCCGACATCGGCTACGACTGCGTGGAGGTCATGTGTTGGCCACCGGGTGGGCCCGATCGCAAGTACGGCGGTGTGATGCACCTCGACGTGACGGAGTTCACGCAGGCTCAGGCCGACGACACCAACGCGCTGTGCGAAAAGTACGGCGTGGGCATTTCAGCACTGGGCTATTACTCAATCCCGCTCTCGGCCGAAGCGGACCAGGCGCAGGCGGCGTGCGAACATCTGCCGAAAGTTATCGACGCGGCGGCGCTACTAGGGCTCTCGACGGTCAACTCGTTCATCGGTGCCAATCACAACCTCTCGCTGGAAGACAACATGCAAAAGTTTGCCGAGGTGTGGCCCGCCTTCATCCGTCATGCCGAGTCTAAAAATATCCGCATCGGAATCGAAAACTGCCCGATGTTGTTCGCCGAAACCTGGCCGTTCGGACTGAATCTCGCCCGCACCCCTGCGATTTGGAGGCGGATGTTCGAGACGATTCCTTCCGACCACTTCGGGTTGAACTACGACCCCTCGCACCTGCGGATGCAACTGATGGATCCGATCGAACCGATTAAGGAGTTCGGCCCCAAGATCTTTCACTCACACGCCAAGGACATGCGCGTGGACGTGGATCGCCTGAACGACCACGGCTCGCTCGTGCCGCCGATGGAGCGTAGCACTGCGAAGATCCCCGGTCTGGGTGACATCGACTGGGGCAAATGGATCGGCGCACTGACCGACGCCGGCTACGACGGACCGGTGTGCGTCGAGGTCGAAGACGAAGCTTTCGAAGGCGACGTCAAACGACGTATCAAATCGCTGCAGATCAGCTATAACGTGTTGCGACCGTTGGTCGTTTGATCAAACCCGTGATTTAGAGCGGTGAAACGCCGTTGAAATACTTTAAAAATCCAGTTGAACCCGTTGTAACGAGCGGTTAGGCTGGAGGAATAAGGTGATCTCGGGTAATCGAGCCCGGTCATCAGATTTTCTAACCCAGGGATCTTGGATCGCTAATGCAGGCGGCTTGCCAGTATGGCTAAAGCTGCCACTCCGCCCAATACCTGCTAGATGGGAAACCATCAACCTTCTCAGCGCGAGAAGTGGTCTCTTGCAGGATTCTAGGGCAACTCGCCGACGTGTAGGTTCCTAGCTGAACTTACCTACCTATTTTGTTCGGCGATCAACACATATAGGCGAGCACCACATCGATTCGCAGACGCAATCCTGTGATCGATCGTGACGAAGCATTCATCAAATCACTCCTTATCGAGGGGAACACCATGAGGGACATCAGTTTGAACGACACAACCATCCATCGCATTGGCAAGCGCGTCGCGTTTGCCGCACTGCTGGTACTGGCGAGTGGAATCAGCGCGCAGGCGACGGTGCCATTCACTATTCAAGGACCGGGGGTCAACCCCGACGACTTTCGTCTGACCACGTTTGCCACCGGGGCTAATTTTCCCGTGGGCATGGTCGAACTCGATGATGGCTCGATCCTCGTAGCCGAAAGCGACGGCGGCTTCTTCGGCAGTAGCAGCGGGCGATTGGTGCGCTACGTCGACAGCAATCAAGACGGCGTGTCTGACAGCCAATCCACGTTGGCGAATACCAGCTTCGGTGGCCTTTCGGCACTACGTCGTGGCGGCGATCTGGTGTTTACCACCGGGCAAGGCCGGGGCAAGCCGATCACGATTTTCCGCTTGGGGGCGACTCCCTCAGACCCGCTCACGGAAGTGGGATCGTTGACCCTCAACTATCCTGGCGGCGGCTGGCTTCATCCTCACTCGGCGCTCAGCGTCCGCGATACTCCGGGCGAGCCCGGCAGCTATGACTTGGTGTTTCAGCTTGGCTCAAGGAACAACGCCGGTCTGACGACCGACACGTTGCAGCTCACCAGCAGCATCGGTGTCAGTGGTACCTTAAACGGTGATGCACTCTATATGGTGAAGATCACCGACAACGGCAGTAGCGTGTCGGGCTCTGACCTCACGCAACTTGCGACTGGCTTGCGTAACGCGGCGGGGCATGCGTTTCATCCAGTGACGGGCGATCTTTGGGTCCAAGACAACGGCATTGATGGGATTTCGCCACAACCGGCGATCGAGCCCACCAGTGCCGACGAACTGAACGTGATTCCCGTCGGCGAGATCGGTGGGGCAATCGAAGACTTTGGTTTTCCGAGCACATACTTCGAGTACCGGACCGGAAACCAAATTGGCAGTACC
>JANQQA010000067.1 GCA_028285205.1 Bythopirellula sp.
CAATCGCGTGCACGAGTATGTGACCAATAGCGCAGGGGGCGTCGAAGAAGATCGCACTTTCCTCTTCGAGTCGGGCCGCATCCTGTTGGAGTTTGATCGGTACGACCGGTTGGAGCGTCAGCGTTTGTACGCTCTGGGCAGCGGTGAGTTGCTAGCCGTCAACGACTTGGATTTTGACGAGTCGCTAACTGTCAACGACCCAGGTTTTTACGATTCGACGGACTCAGAGACGATTTGGACGTTGTCGGACTACCAAGGTTCGGTGAGCGCTCTATATGCGTCGACCAGTGCGACAGAATTTGAGTTGGAGCGTGTTCAGTACAATGCCTACGGCATGGGCAACAATGGTGGTCGTTTCGGACCGGACGTCGAGTTGTTGGACGCTGTGCGAGCGGGCTACCTGGGAATGGAGTACGACCATGTGACGGAGCTATATTTGGATGGCGGACGTCATTACGATCCCGCCGGTGGTCGTTACTTCAGTCCAGCAGGCTTGGAGAACGGTTCACTTGGCATCTATGCGTTTGCGAACAATTCGCCAGCCGATCGGGGTGTGGCAGCCACCGTGGGCGGCTCGGCGATGAACTTCTCGGTTTCCGATGAAGTGGAACCGTCCATGCTTTCGATTGGGGGCCACCTGGTATTGGACGTAGTGGGTATGATTCCGCTCATCGGCGTTCCTGCCGATCTAATAAACTCGGCTTGGTACTATGCCGAAGGTGACTACGTCAATGCGAGTCTGAGCGCGGGGGCTGCCGTGCCTGGATTCGGATACGCGGCCAACGTTATCAAGTTTGGCGGTAAGGCGTACAAGCAAGCCCGATCGGCCTCCAGTTTAGGACGAGCTGCGGCTGCGGCCACGGGCGCATTTTCTAATGCTTCCCGCGCAAGCTCGTTGTACCGGGTGTCTCGAGCCGCGGACATAGCATCGAACTACGGCCAATCCGGGTTTTCGATGTACCAGGGTGGCCTCACGCTGTCGCACAGTCCGCATAGCTCTGCCGGCTACTTCCAGATCGCCGCCGGAGCCTTCGGCATCGGCATCAACACTCGAGCCTTGGCCAAAGCTACCACACGCGTTGATGTGGGGGCCAATGGCGCAGCATTCCAACAGTCTTTCTTACGTGGATCAATACAGGGTGAAAACGTTCTCTATAACGGAGTCCGTCAACAGAGGGCTCAGGCACTTGTCCGAGAAGCAGCAGAAGTTGCTGGGTTGAAACTAGATGACTACGTTGACGATGTTGTTTTGGTACAAGGCCGATTTAAGGTTCCATTTTTCACCGTCGAGAACAACCGGCGTATCATCGCAATTCCGGAAAGTGTGCTACGCCGCTCACGTGGTAGCCAATTAGTGGCAGGTGTTCACGAACTAATTCATGCTCGTATTGCGAAGGTGATTGAGTGGGAGAATTATCTCCAAAAGACGATCCAAGCCCCGAGCCGATATCGCGAACACATTCATGAGGCATTTGTGCAAAGGCTAGCTGTTCAGAAAGTCGAGCGATACTTGGGAGCACGAGTGTCGCCTTGGAATCGCTTGTACATTGATGTGAAACAGTTCGCAGCTGATATGGCCTTACTGCTAGAATAGAGAGTTGATTTGGGAGTCGTGGAAATGGATCCGTTTGACATTTTGATTGAGAATTTGAAAGGGAACGTTCCCTTATCAACTTCTTACATGCCTAAAGAAAACGCTCATCAAGAACTCGTTCGTATGTCGGGGGAAGATTGGGGATATGACGCTGCCGCTTGGCAGGCCAGAAAAAGTGAAATCCTCAAGAAAGTACCACGCCTATCGGACGACGAAAGGAAAGCGAAGGAAATAGAAATCCGCAAGCGTGCGAGAGAGATGCGATCTAAGCCACCCGCATGAAGATTGTGCCGAAGAGTTGAGTATCCGTGCGGGCGGCATGGTCTGGTTATAAGCTGCCTGGTGCGGTCTTAGGAGTAGCTGGATTGGTGTTCTTTGTTGCTGATTTGTTGACCTTGGCCCGTAGTGTCCAAAAATTCAGACGGTGAGTTGATGAGCCAAAATCAGATTAAAATCTGTTGTTGAGGCCGGAGAATTGAGTCGGAAACCGGACAGAATGACGGTGTAATCAGTTGTTTTTACCTTGGAACTCAACTTCGGCGCAGCAGCGAACCACGATGAAGCTGATCTTTGACAAGCAGGTTGACCAGAACGGGGCAAGTGTTGCTAGGCGGCCCGCCGATAGGACTTGAGCAGTCCGCCCAAACGCTCCTGACGTCGAATGGGCTGACGCATATCAGGTGGTTTATCAGGTGGAACAATCAAACAGCCCTCCAGTCCTTGGTGAGGACGCTCCCGATGATAGTGTTCCAAGTAATGCTTTACAGCTCGGCGTAGCGAATTCTCGCCGAAGAAGATCAACCGACTCAAGCACTCCGATTTCAGGGATCGGAAGAAACGCTCCAAGTGGGCGTTCATATTGGGAGTTCTAGGAGCGGTCAGCACGGGCCGTACACCCTCGGCTGCCAGCTCGTCGCGAAATGCCCGAGTGAACTTGGTGTCGCGATCCATAATTAGATGGGTCTTGCCCAGTAGAAAACCATCTTGCCAGTTGGTTAGCTCGCGGCCGGCCAGCTTGACCCATGGCTCGTTTGGCTGCGGCGTGCAGCCCGCGAAGTGGACACGACGCGATTTCAGCTCGATCACGAACAGCAAGTAGAACGTGACCAAGCCGCCGGGCGTCCAGACTTCGACTGTGGCAAAGTCGATAGCGGCCAAGGTATCCCAGTGAGCTTTCAGGAACGTGCGCCACGCGCCGGTCGATTGTCTCTCGGGTGCCGGCTCAAACCCGCGCTGTTTGAGAATGTTGGCTACTGTTGAAGCACAGATTGGATAGCCCAATTCGGCCAGCACATCTCGAATACGCCGATAACCCCAGTTCGGATTCTCGCGGGCCAGTTGGATCGTTAGCTCGACAATCTCGTCGCGAATCCGTGGCCTCCCCGGCTGGCACGTGCGCCAGTCGGAGAAGTCGAACTTGCGGGCCACCAATTC
>JANQQA010000073.1 GCA_028285205.1 Bythopirellula sp.
CACCGGCACCCGGCACTCATCTTTCACTGCTGGTACGAACCAGGCCGTCTGTGGATCGGTCGGATGGGCGGCCACTGCCAAACCAAACACCGACGGATCAACGCCCGTGATTTCTTGCCAGTGGTTGCCACCGTCGGTTGAGCGGAAGATTCCGTTGTGGTGCTGAATCCATTGGTGGTCGGGGTCCGCCTGGCACGCGGCCAGCCGGTGTGGGTCTTGCACCGTGGGCTCGTACGCTTGGTCGGGAGGCATGTATTCGGCGCGCAGCCCGTCAGAAGTGCACGCCCAACTCTCGCCGCCGTCGTGGGTTTGCCAGACGCCGCCGCAAGAGATGCTAATCGTCACGTGCTGCGGATCGCGGGGATCGACGAAGATCGAATGCAGCCCCGGATCGTCCTTGCCGCCGCCAAACCAGTTCTCGCGCGATGGTTGATTCCAGAGAGCCGTATTCAACCGCCAGCTGTTACCGCTGTCTTCCGAGACAAACAGCCCGCCAGGGATTGTGCCGCACCATAGCTTTCCCGGCTGATCGGGTGCGCCGGTCTCCAACGACCAGATTTCCGACAGTGCGGCAGGTTTCGTCTTAATGGTCTCCCAGTCAGGCATGCGCTGCGGGACGGTCTCTCCTTCGGGGTATTGTGGCACTGCGATCTCATCCCAACTCTTCCCCTGGTCGCGGCTACGATGCAGATGCGTGCCAAAATGCCCATGGTCGATCGCGGCAAACCAAGAGCCATCGCGCGGATCGGCCAACGACATCGTGATGTTCATCCCCAGGAACGCAACGTCATCAATGGCCCACGAACTACCGTTGCGTCGGATCGTGAAGAGCCCTTTGCGCGTGGCGATGTGCAGCGTATCGGACATGGGGTAGTCCTTCTTGATTGCAGGAACGCATTTTGAAAACTAATGACAAGAGCAATGACTAATGGTGAAATACCCAAGTACCAAAGGAATGACAAGTTACGAACTTCGAATGACAAGACATCGCAGAGTCGTGAATCGAAAACTCCATTATTCAGACTTCATTGGTCATTGGGTATTTCGTCACTCGTAATATCCTTCATCCTCCCGACAGTGCTTGCATTACATAAACCTCGGCTACGTCGGTAATAGGATCGCTCAGCCCCAGGCGATCGGCAATCAGCTGGCCGTCAACGAACACCGTCATGTGCCGTCGCAGCTGGCCTTGCTCGTCGAGGACGTAGCTGCGGAGCCGCTGGTTGTCGGTGAACGCCTGCGTGAGCGCCTCGCCGACCGTCGAGGCGGAGACCTCGACCGACTCGCTGTTGGCAAATTTCTGCAGATGGCTGGTGAAATGTACAGTGGCCATGACGCGAGCAGTATCGCATGTCGTCGGCTGGCTGAACAGAATTTTCCTGCTAACTGGCAATGCATGACCTCGCGGCCGCAGCAGTGCCGATCTGTGGCACTTCTTCCCGGTAGAAACCGAGCAGCTCGCTACCCACAGGGAGGGGGCGGTCGCCGGCGACCCCCTCGACGGAACTCGAAGGATCGGCTATTTTATAAGGCTCGAAATCATCCGAGGCCCCCAGCCTCTGTCCTTTAGTCCCCTGACCCTCCCAAAACTATGTACGCAATCATTGCCGACGGCGGCCGCCAATTGAAAGTCGAAGAAGGACAAGAGCTGACCATCGATTTCCGCGACACGCCAGCGGGCGAGAAGCTCACGTTCGACAAGGTGCTCGCAGTGAGCGACGGTTCCGGGGACGTCAAACTGGGTGCTCCAACGCTCGATGGCGCAAGCGTCGAGGCCGAAGTCCTTGGTGCGGAGAAGGGCAAGAAGCTGGTCGTCCAAAAAATCCGCCGCCGCAAAAACTCCCGCCGCAAAACCGGCCACCGCTCGATCTACACGAAGGTGAAGATCGCGAAAATTACGGCGTAGGCATCGCGTCCCTGCTTGGCCGTCGAGCTGACGGCAGCCACACGACTGTCTGCGTTACGACCCCACGAATCGAGGAATCGACTCGGGTTCGCGGTCCATTGGGGACGAACCACGCGGTGATGAAACGTTGCGAAATGATTACGATCGCTTCTGACCTGCGAGTCGCTTTCGCTCGCGGACGTTGTGCATTGCTTGCACATCGATTCAGTCCTACCAAGTTCGTCTAGGCGCGTTTTGGCGACCGACGACAATGAACATTGTTGCGCCGTTTAAACACGTACGCGCGCGATGCCCGCCTTGCGAAGTGACAGAGGGGAACCATGTCGATACGACAAGCTCAAACGCTGCGCGCTCCGAAGTTGTTAGCCCCGGTTGCAGCACTGCTGATTTGCACCGTTAGTATTGCTCCGAGTTTTGCACAACCTGCGGAAGCGACGGTTCAAGCTAACGAGACATCTGAAGAAGCCGAATCTGCTGAGCAGGCGGAATCGACGTTCAGCGTCGACGAGCGGCGGCAGAAGATAGAGCAGCGCCTTGCCTCGCTTGACGCAGCGGTCCTCGGCGAGGGCGACTTCCAGAAGACTAGCGAGTTCTATCAGACCGCTCTTACCGCGCTAGGTGAATTGCAGCAGCAGGTTGGAGTACTCGAAAAGTACGAGACCAAGATCACGAACCATCCGAACGAGCTGGCGAAGTACCAGAAGCTCCTACAGGAATTCCCGACCGAAACGCCCACAGTGGATAAGACTGCCACTCTTGACGAGTTGCAGGTGCAGCAGCGCGAGTTAGAAGCCGAAATCCAAGCGACACGAGAAAAACTGAATCGCCCCGAGGCACAGCCCAAGACGCGGTCGGCCCGGCTGACGGAATTGCCGAAGCTCATGCTCGAAACTCAAAAGCAGCTTGATCAAGTGCAGCAAAGACTGGAAACGCTGCCGACGGACGAGGCCAACCTGCTCGCTGCGGCGGAGCAGACCGCGCTGGAGTCACGACGCGACTTTCTGAATCGCAGCTTGGCGGCAATGGAAAAGCAGCGTCAGTACGATTCGATGAGTGCCGATCTGGTGCAAACGCGGCGCGACTATCGATCCAAGCAGCTCGCACGTAATGAGAAGCTACTGCAAGTGGTCCGCGATGTCGTTGGCAAGCGCCGGGTCGACGACGCACAGCAACAGGCGGCCGACGCGGCTCAAGCGGCACAAGTGGTTCTTCCACCAGCGCTGGCAGACCTCGCTGAAAGCAACTCGAAGTTGGCGCAAGACCAATCGGAAATCGTCGCTGAGATCGGCAAAGCGGAAGAGCAACTGGCTGAGCTAACCAAACGGCTCAAGTCGGTGGAAGATCAGTTCGATCGGAGCAAGGAGCGGATTGAAGGCTCTGGCATGAATGAGAGCATCGGCGTACAACTTCGCCAGCAAAAGGAAATGCTCCCCAGTGTCCGCCAACTGCGCTGGCAGGTCAGCGGCTTTCGCCAGCAGAAATCCGAGATCGCATACCGACTGTACGAGCTGCACGACCGACGTTCCACGGTCGTGGATAAGGATCTTGACGAGCAAGTCGATGAGGTGGTCGCAGCGCTTCCCCGTGGCCAACGAGAGATAACTCCCGCCGACGTCCGCGAATTGCTGGTTGCGGAGCGCGAAATCCTCGATTCAATGATCGAAAACTACGACCGGTACACCAACCAGCTCACTGCGCTTGCAGCCGTTGGCGAAAACCTGATCAATCAGACCCAGGAGTACGCCAACTTCATCAAGAAGAAGGTCTTTTGGATTCGCAGTTGTGCCTTACCAGGGCAAGCCGATATCGAGCCAGCGGTAGGTGCGCTGAAGTGGAGTCTCAACCCGCAACTGTGGCGAGAATCGGCGGCGGCACTCTGGTTGCGGGTCGAGGATTCGCCCGCGATAAGTCTATTGGTGCTCGGTACCCTGGCCGGGCTGATCTATCTGCAAGACAAAGTGCGTCGGGTACTGAGACGCATTGGTGACGAGGCCGAGCAGTGGGGTTGCACCGATTTTTGGCTGTCACTGCGAGCCGCTGTCGTGACGCTCTTGTTGGCGTTGCCTTGGCCCGCACTCGTCTGGTTTGCCGGCTGGTGGATGGGTCGAACGTCCGATCCATCTGAATTCGTGCGCACTCTTGCGCTAGCACTGCAGTTCACTGCCGTGTTCTTGCTGCTGTTGGAACTCTTGCGACACCTCTGCCGATCGAAGGGGCTTGCTGAATCGCATTTTAGTTGGCCGAACTCATGCGTTTCGCAGGTCCGACGATCGATGCGGATCGTTTTATGTATTGGTCTACCGCTGGTCTTGTGGACAGTCGGACTGGAGATTCAGGTCGCTCAGCGACTCTGGAGTCCCACGCTCGGTCGAGTCTGTTTCATAGCGCTGATGCTTTTGTTTTGCTACGTGTCTTATCGGCTACTGCTGGCGAAACGCAGTGCGCTGCGGCAAACGATTTTGCAACACTCGGCAAAATCGAATTGGCGTTGGTCGCGCGTCTGGATACCGCTGGTCGCTGGGTTGCCGGCCGTGTTGGCAGCATTAGCGCTATTTGGTTACTACTACACGGCCCAGCAGCTCGCACTGCGTCTGATGCAGACCACCGCCATGGTCGGTGTTCTGCTGGTGCTGGGGGGATTGACGAAACGCTGGATCCTGCTGAATCGTCGGAGCCTTGCGCGAGAGCAAGCCAAGCAGAAACGTGCCGCGGCGATTGCCGCGCTCGAAGCCAAGGGCCAACCCGCCTCCTCGGCTTCCTTGCCGGAAGTACCTGACGAAATAGTCGACCTGGCCGCACTCGGTGAACAAACCAATAAGCTGATCCAAACACTGCTGGTCGTCGGAGGGTTGTTCGGTGGATGGTTCATTTGGGGTGAGATGTTGCCGGCGCTGTCGCTGGTGGGTGAACAACCGATTCCAGGTTTCGCACTGACGTGGGGAAAACTCGTTCAATTTGCGTTAGTGATGGTGGTAACTTTCATTGCGGTGAGGAACATTCCCGCGCTGCTCGAGTTCACCGTCTTGCAACACCTTCCGCTGGAGGCTGGGTTTCGCTACGCGATAACTAGTGTGTGTCGGTACGTGTTGGTGGCCATCGGCATTTACCTGGCTTACACGTCGCTCGGTTTTGACAGTACCAGCATTCAGTGGCTTGTTGCGGCGATGGGAGTTGGTCTGGGGTTCGGATTGCAGGAGATTTTCGCGAATTTCGTTTCGGGGGTGATCTTGCTATTTGAGCAACCGATCCGCGTTGGCGATATCGTTACCCTCGGCGACACGACGGGACAGGTCAATCGCATCCGCATGCGCGCAACCACAATTGTCGACTGGGATCGCAAGGAGTACGTGGTCCCTAACAAAGACCTCGTCACCGAGCGATTGCTCAACTGGACCTTGTCGGACCAGACCAATCGAATCGTCGTGATCGTCGGTGTCGCCTATGGCAGCGATACCCAGCGGGCGAGCCAGTTGCTGATCGAGGCGGCCAGCGAACACCCCTTGATTTTGGAGGATCCAGCCCCTTCGGCAATTTTCGACGGTTTTGGCGACAGCACCTTAAATCTCACGCTGCGGTGCTACCTCCCCAACCTCGACAAGCGGCTCGACACGATTCACGATCTCCACACCGCAATCGACAACAAATTTAAAGCCGCCGGCATCGAAATCGCTTTCCCACAACTCGATTTGCACGTGAAGCACGTACCCAGCTCTGTACATGATGCACCCACAACAAACGGCAACGGACAGGTCGCAAATGGACGAACGTCAGAGCAACTCGTACCAAACGAATAAGCCGTTTGGCGTTGCGGAAGATCGGTGCCGGCGTCCTCTCCTGCTGGCCTGCAGGCTCCTCTTCGCTGTTCAGCTACTGCCTCTCGATTTCACCCCAACGTCGTAGCGATCGTTTGCGACAGCCCGTCGAGGTCGAGATCGTCGGCGTCGACGCCGAAGGGGTCTTCGACCGTGCTCGACAGCACTTGCAAGCCGATAAGAATGTAGGCGTGGATCATCGTTAGCGGAATCGCCCAGCCGCCAAGCACCGTCACCAGGCTCCAAGGCATTGTGAATAGCAACACTGCGATGCCTTGATACAAAAATAGACGGTAGGATTTTGCCAGCGGCGTTTTTTGGATACGTTCGCAACCGCCGCACACTTCGAGGAACTCACGGACTTCGCTGTCGAGCACGCGCATGATGTCATCGGACAGTTTGCCCTGTCGCCGCCAATCGTTCAGTAGCGTGTACATCTCACGCACGCGTTGGTTGGGTTGATGCACAGCGTTGGCGGGCTTGGGCGGTTGGCCGGCGAGATTGGCGCGAAGGTGATCGCGGAACTCTGCGGCAAAGACTTGGATATGTTCCTTGAGTCTGTTCTTCTCTTGTTGGCCCACGTCCAGCAGCGTATCGACTTTCACCGCCAGATTCCGGCTGATATTCACGAGCTTGCCCCACAGCGTGCGACCTTCCCACCAACGCTGATAGGCGGCGTTTGAACGCAGGACTAACAGCAGGCCGAGCAGCAACTCGGGGCCCGCGTACACTTGCGGAGAGTGATCGGCAATCGCGTGGAACGCGGAGTTCTCTTTCCACAGCGGCAGCAAACAATAGACCCCCACCACGGCGGATCCAAACGCTGCCTTACGCAGCGTATTGGTGCCCAGAATGAAATCTCTGAAAGACAGGTCACGCACGGGGATTCTCTAAGCTTACACCGACTAGCGAGAAGAGTGATTTGAGAGTCAAAGCAACAGGCGTCCAACCATGATGTCCGGCGATTGCTTGTGACGTAGCATCCTACCGTGAATGCCGCGGGATCACCAGTCAGCACAGCACTCCCAACGTTCACATGCGACGCGAGCTTACCAAGTCTTATGGCTCCGCGAGCATGGCACGTGCTTTGGCCGCTTCATCCGGCGGCATGGATTGCAACAGCGGACGTAAGGTGTAGTTGCCGTGCATTTTTCCATCTTTCATGAACAGCCAGTCTGAGATCTCTGAGCTCTTCGCCGTCCAATTCTGACCCATCGAGACGTTCGTCACGGTTTCAGGCTGGTTGTTGATCTCGCCGCTAAACGTCCCTTGTTCATACTTCACTTTGATGAGCCAGAAGTGCTCAACCTCGCCGTTATCTTCGATCGGTACTTTAACAGCGTGGCTAGTACCGGTTGGATTTGATAACTCTCGAATGAACGAATCGACCTCACGACGCGCTCGCTCGATAGCTGCATCCATTTCTGCTTCATCGTATTCACTGATCAAGATACTCTGCGACGTTCCAGCGCATCCAAAAGCCCCGAGCATGCACAGAAGAGTAAAGGTTTGGGCAGTCCGCATGAATGGCTCCTCAGGGCATTAGACTTCCGACACAGATATTTGATCTACAAACCCTAAGGCAATTACCTCACACAGTCAACGCAACATACTCAAAGATCGACAAGGAGTCCTTTGCAATGACATAAGAAGCAGCGGCCAATTTGAAGTAACACTCATTGCGGTACGTTAAATTGCGAAGCACTCAGTACATTGGATTGCCGCTCTTTGTCTCTTTGGGAACGAGCTGGATCGCGTCCCAGTGCTCGACGATCTTGCCGTTGTCGTCAAATCGAAAGTAATCCATTGTGACGTACTGCTCGTCACCGGGCCACGTTTGGTGCGTGTGAACCGCGACCAGATCGTCTTGAGCCACGGCCCGCACAAACTCAATCTGTTTGTTGGGGTACTGCTGCTGCATCTGGGTGAAGTAGTCGATGAACGGTTGCGGACCATCGTCAACCAGCGGGTTGTGCTGGATGTACTCCTTGCCCACATACAAGCCGACAGCTTTCTGCGGTTCCCCCAGGTACGCCGTGCGATAGAAATCAATGGCGTTGCGCTTGTTGGCTTCCAGGTCGTGTGGCATGTCAGTGCTCCGATCTGATGAAACTTGTTCAGCGTAGCATCCTACTGCGAACGACCACTGACAACTAGCAGTGTGACACATCCCGCTCATGATGCTGTCGCAGTGTCTTCGTTTGGAGCGGCTGCCACAGCTTGCTGGCCAAAGTGTAAAAAGCTGGTTGCCGCCGAGCGATCGTGTTATGCTAGAGCCTGACCAAAAAAGACTGATCACTTAACGAGTACGAACTAACGCAAATCGTCACGAATGCACGCACTTCGCGCAGCCGGCAGGCTGTCGGCTGTGTGCGACTCGTGGCGTTTTTTTTATGGGCGGCGAAAAGTCATGAGTGACCGTAGACTCTCGGAGTTCGTGCAAGCCGGCATTGTTTGCGTATTGCTCGTTGCGATCTCTTCGACGTGCGTCCAGGCGGCTCCGCTGATTGGCCCTGGGGAGGACGATTTCGATCGTGAGGTGGGCACTATCACCGAGCGACGACGCACGATCAACTACGAGTTCTTCCGTCCGCCAAATCACGATCAGCCCGGCAAGTTGCCGTTGATGGTCTATCTGCACGGCTTCACGGACGGCTTGCCGGAGAAACAATCGCGGCTCAACGATACGATGCGCGATTTAGTTCATACCACCCAACGCGACAATGCCTCGCGCGGCGATGTCTGCCAACTTGCCAACAGTTGCGAGCAGTTCGACGACGACTTCGCCGCCTACTTGCTCGTGCCCAAGATCCCAGTCGTGGAAGGTTGGGATACTTACCACCGGCACCTTGACCTGCTGCTGGACGATTTACTCGGCCGCTACGACGTGGATACGAATCGTCTCTATTTGTCGGGTTTTTCTAACGGAGCATTCATGATTCCGAACATTCTCCGCCAGTATCCGGATACCTACTCGGCAGCGATTTCGCTCTCCGGGGGACAAACCAACCCGGCCTCATCGGTTGTTGATGCCCTGCAGGACGTGCCTTCGTGGTTCTTTCATGGCACGGCGGACGGAGTGGTCGATCCGCAGGGCTCCGTGGATCTTGCCGGCGCGGTGCAAGCTGCTGGTGGCGATGCGCAGCTGACGTTGGTTCCCGGAGGTCACAACGCCGGCTATGAATTCGCCTTTCGCGACGCCAACAACGAAGTCTATCCGTGGTTGTTCCGGCAGACGGCCGTGCCCGAGCCAACCACCGCGACGTTTTGCCTGGCCGTAGTGCCATTCGTGCTGGCCGCTCGCGCAAGACAGCGCCTGTAGTTGCTCAGCGTATCGCGGTCTTACCGTCAAATCTTCGAGAGCACAATCGCCACCAACACGACGCTGAACGACAGTGCGAGCACCGGGCTCAGTGCGAAGTGCATGGCCATGACCAAGACGGTGGCGAGGTAGACCTGCAACAACTCGCTAACGCGCAAGTTCTCCGGCGGCGGCGGCTCGGCGCGTCTGCGTCGAGGGCGAAGCGGCTGCATATACCGATCTTGCAACTGCTGCATAAGGCCTGGCAGCCGGTAGCCAAGCAGCAGTATCGCAATCAGCGAGACAATGATGACTTGCCAAGGTCCTGGTGTGCCAATGAATGCAACCATGACCTGATCGTAGCCGCAACGACGGAAATCGGTCAACGGACGTTGCCCTTTCCGCAGCCACAGAGGGTTTTGCCGCACAGTCACGGATTCTCTTGGCTGTCACCAAGGAATTCTGGCGGCGTCGGCTTAGCTGAGAGATTTGTTTGTCAGCAATTTCTCAAACGCTGTGATTAAAGCGTGCGCACTCGCGTCGATGTCTTCACTGGGTGCGCTGTTCTTAATTGCTGATTCCACCGTGAGACCCAGCTGCGAGACCTCGGGAAACCCGTAGCTTGCTGCCGAACCTTTGATCTGGTGCGCCAATCGCTGCAGACCGTCAAGATCCCT
Source organism: Bythopirellula sp. (assembly GCA_028285205.1). Taxonomy (GTDB): domain Bacteria; phylum Planctomycetota; class Planctomycetia; order Pirellulales; family Lacipirellulaceae; genus Bythopirellula. The sequence goes on from JANQQA010000073.1 coordinate 9,697, forward strand.
TCGGTCCCATGCTTCTTGCAGCGCGGCGATTCGCTCTGGAATTTCATCCACGTACATCTCGACAAGTTCCTGGAAGTCTTCGTCAAACTCAAGACCCAGATTGCTCGCATCTGCAGAATTGCTGCTCATTTCAGTCTTGCCCCTTGGAGAATGGATGGATCAGTTTCGCCCCGATAAACCCTACGTCAGATCGACTTTGGATTCTCCGCATGTATGAAGTTTTTACTCCAATTGCCAATCCATGGTCGCCGGCTGCCAGTTCCGTAAGCCGTACAAATGGAACATTCGGACCTTACGCAGTTGTGCGACGGTCAAGATCCCGCAAATAGTCGCTACGCTCGTCAAGGCAACGTCGTCGAGAAATACGGCGGTTTGCGATGGATAAGGCCCTTGGCTCGCATCAATCATTGGGTTATTTGCATTAGTGCACGTGGGAGGTATGCTTACTTCGCGTCCGCCCCACGCAGACTAAAGTTCATTAAATCCGATAGCTGAAGCCGCCGTGTTGCCAAAAGTGACAACCAGGTAGCGCTAAGCAAGTGATGCATATTTTGCATTGATGAAGGGGCAGGACGATGCAGCAGCAACCAACCATTCTGCATGTTGACGACGACAAGAGCATGCTGCGACTTGTCAATAAGTTGTTGAGCGGTTTTGGCTACGACGTGGTGTCGGTGCAGGATCCGACCACGGCGCTTGATGCACTTGCCGCCAGCAACGCACGTCTGGTCATTCTCGATATCGACATGCCGGAGATTGATGGTCTCACGCTCTTGGAACAGATCAAGGCTTACGACGGAGGAGTGCTCGTCATCATGCTCTCGGGCGTCGTGACAATGATGACGGCGCTGGACGCAATGCGAAACGGGGCCGAAGCCTGTGTCTTCAAACCGATCAACGATTTGCAGCCACTGCAGACGGCCATCGAGGCCGCATTCCGCAAGATCGAGTCCTGGCAAGACGCCATCGTCGAACTCGAACAACGTCGGTCGACGGAACTCACCGCAGTTTGAACGCGGCGTGTCACTCGGTCGTCGCCGTAAAGTATGAGGCAAGCGTCGTTCTGACGGTTCAGCCGAAATGGCGGAATCCATGAATCGCAAGGCGGCTGAGCGCAAAGGCTGTGAGACGAAATCCAGTAAGCAGCTGAGCGCTCTGCCTGCTCTGATCGCGGTCTCGTCGAGCTGATCTGCGGCTACTCACCAGCTAGGTCCGTGTCGGCCCAACGTCCACAGATATGGCGAATTATCCTGGGCGATCGGAATTGCCGCACAGAACTTTCTTGATTCAGGTTGCCGTGCGGGCTAGAACAGGGCTGTGAGCTCACTGCTCACAACCGCCCCCGAGACTACCGGCCCCGGCTCCGACCCCGAGTTCCTCTGATGCCTAATTCCAAATTGATCTTGTCTTGCATGTTGGCCTGCGGCCTGCTCGTTTCGTCTGCAAGAGGCGATGTCTTCACGCTCGCGGGATTCACTTTTGACGACACGCTCGGTCCGACGACTGTCGTACCGGTGCCGCCAACTCGCATCTTTGATTACGACAGTTTCGCGTTTAGTGCTCAGTTCATTCCCGTTTCGCTGGCAGGGAACGATTTCGACATCAACAACACCGTCGGCATCCAACTCATTGGCTCGCAGATCGGTCAGAATGTTGGTGGCACGTCCGTGCCGCTCGGCGATAACTTCTTCCGCGGAGCGCTCGAACTCAACTGGGGCGGAAGTCCAGGCGTAACCAACAACGAAGGCGACGACTTTGTGGTCTACGAGAACGGGTCTCCCAACGGACCTGAAGCGTATATGATCGCCGTCCGTGAGACCGGTGCGGAGGATTTCACTGGCTTCCGCTACGAGTTCGCCGACGATGTCGTGCAGCGATTGCCTAGTGCCGGAACCGACATTGCGCAGGTGTTGTCGACGGGCTTTGATCTGACAGATTTTGGATTAGCGGATGGCGCGACCATCGATGCGATTATCGCGTCAAACTTACGTCCCGTCGATCGTGTGGACGATGCCGTGGGACAAGGTAATGTCATCGTGGGTGGCGGTAGTGGTTTCGATCCACTCACTGGGCCACAAGGTAATGGTGGCACTTACGACAGCAACGGCTTCGATCCCGATTTGACGTACATCGGCGTAATCGTCGAACCGCCGACCGTCGACCCCGGTGACTTCGACGCCGATGGCGACGTCGATGGCGACGACTTTCTCGCGTGGCAACGGGGCGAATCTCCTAATCCCTTGGACGCCGCAGATTTGTCCGAGTGGCAAACGAATTATGGCAACGGCTCGCTGGGCGCGGTTGCCGTCCCTGAGCCAACCCCGATCGCTTTGACGGTTTTCGGAGTATGTCTGGCCGGCGTACTCAGCCGTTCGCGTGTCGCCAACTGGTAGCGGGATCAAAACGGAAAGAGATTCGTTTGTCGGGTCGTAATGCTCGCCGCCGACATGCCATTCCCTCGCAGTCGGGACTGGGCGGTTGATTGCCGGCGCCGGTGTGAATTCGCCAGATTCACCAAACCCACAGACGCGCAGTCGCAGGTGAACACCTGGGTAAAGTTGGCGATTTGAGGTGTCGCGCAAGACAGGTTTTTTCTTGCGAAATCTTTGTTCTGAGCATGGTCCTCTCTGATGGCCGCAGAATCTCAGGAAATTGCTGGTATATCTGTACGAAATTGATCTTCACATTGCGGCAACAGTCTCTTCGCCAACGCTTAACAATGGCCACAACTTGTTGTATGATAGCACTTTACGTCGACCACAATTTTCAATTGACGAATCAAATTCAAAGTGTAAGATCGGACCCTTCCAACAACTGGATGTAGTGGGTTGATGGGCATCTCCCACAATATCTAGTAGGAAAACTCAATAAGTAGCTCGTTTTTGACGAGTCAAGGTCATAGCAACCCAAAATCTAGTGCCTGAAGCATCGTCGGACTGCATCCTCCTCAGGTTGGGCCGACGTCAGCGTTACTAGTGTCAAGCCCGCCCGCAGTGAGGATGGGCTCGCTTGGCAAGCACGGAAGCGGACCGCTGCATTGCTGGCATCACGTGATCGCCGTCGCGTGATGTCGCAAGGCAGTTTGATGAAGCCAACCGGCAGCGAATGCCGAAGGCTATTGAAGTGACGTGTGTACGGATGTACACTGGTAAGGATGCCCCTAATCATAGTTGTGGGTTGCTGGGCACTAGTTGTTCGATAAGTACCGAAGCATCGCTTCGGAAGATGAACGATCAACTGGTTACTGGCGCCGGGCGACTCAAAACAGGAGGTTCTGCTGTGGCCACCGCCGATCTTTCTCAAGGCAATATTTCCCAGGCGACCCGAGGAGCTGCGAAGCAAGTGAGTGATTCTGCGATCAAAGGTGCTCGGCCCGCGAGTGTTGCTGGCGCGAAGCGATTTCACGGTCGGATGAAGTTCGATGCAACCTTCTGTCCCAACGACGTCGATAGCCCATTCGACACGGTGGAGTGGGTCACGCGCACGTCGGCGATCAAGGGCGAGAATGGCGAAGTCCTGTTCGAGCAGGATAACTGCGAAGTGCCATCGTTCTGGAGCCAGCTGGCCACCAATGTCATTTGCAGCAAGTACTTCTACGGCGAAGTTGGCACCGAAGAGCGTGAGTTCAGCGTCCGTCAGCTGGTCCATCGTGTCGCCCGCACGATCGCCGATTGGGGCCTGGAAGACGGCTACTTCGCCAGCAACGAAGATGGCGAGCGTTTCTATCGCGACCTGTCCTGGCTCTGCTTGCACCAGCACGGTGCGTTCAACTCCCCTGTGTGGTTCAACGTCGGTCTGTATCACCAATACGGCGTGACCGGTGCCAAGTGCAACTGGCGCTGGGATCCCGTGACCCAAGACGTCACGCAGCCAGAGAACCCGTACGAGTTCCCCCAAGGCTCCGCCTGCTTCATCCAACATGTTGAAGACAACATGGAAGACATCATGGAGCTGGCTCGCAGCGAAGCGATGCTCTTCAAGTTTGGGTCCGGCACGGGCACGGACTTGTCGACGCTTCGTAGCCAGCGCGAGAAGCTGTCCGGTGGCGGACATCCCAGCGGCCCGCTGTCGTTTATGCGAGTGTATGACCAGATCGCAGCAGTAGTAAAATCCGGCGGCAAGACCCGGCGGGCGGCCAAAATGCAATCGATCAAGGTCTGGCACCCCGACGTGATGGAATTCATCGAGTGCAAGTGGAAAGAAGAGCAGAAGGCCCACGTGCTGATCCAGAAGGGCGGCTACGAGTCGAACTTCAACGGCGAAGCCTACAGCTCGATCATGTTCCAAAACGCCAATCTTTCGGTGCGTCTGACCGACGACTTCATGGAGGCCCATGCGAAGAACGAAGATTGGACCACGCACTGGGTGACCGACGAGAACGTCCCCGGCCCAACCTATCCGGCTCGCGAAGTGATGAACCGGATGGCCGATTGTGCCTGGCACTGTGGCGATCCTGGCGTGCAGTACGACACGACCATCAACAACTGGCATACCTGCCCCAACAGCGGTCGGATCAACGCCAGCAACCCGTGCAGCGAGTACATGTTCCTCGACGACACGGCTTGCAACTTGGCGAGCATCAACCTGATGAAGTTCCGTCGCGAGGATGGTTCGTTCGATCACGAGCGTTACGGAGCGGCCTGCCGCGTGTACTTCACGGCTCAGGAAATCCTGGTCGATCACGCCAGCTATCCGACCGAAGACATTGCTCGCAATAGCCACAAGTTCCGTCCGCTGGGATTGGGCTACTCGAACCTAGGTAGCTTACTGATGAGCAACGGCCTGGCGTACGATTCCGACGCCGGACGTGGTGTGTGCGGTGCAATTACCGCCATCATGCACGGTAACGCCAATCTCACCAGTGCCGAGTTGGCCGAAGCCGTCGGCACGTTCGACGAGTACGAGATCAATCATCAGCCGTTCATGAACGTGATGCAAATGCATCGCGACGCGGTGGATGAGATTTCCGACGAGTGTCCCGCTGATCTGGCTCAAGCTGCCGCCGATGTGTGGGACAAAGTGCTCTCCGCTGGCGCCGTGCACGGCTTCCGCAATGCTCAGGCGACCGTGCTGGCCCCAACCGGCACGATCAGCTTCATGATGGATTGCGACACCACGGGTATCGAGCCCGATATCGCACTGGTCAAGTACAAGCAGCTTGCCGGCGGTGGGATGCTGAAGATCGTGAATCAGACGGTGCCGCTCGCGCTCGAAACGCTCGGCTACAGTGCCGAGGACATCGAAGCGATCCTCGAGTACATCGACGAGCATGACACGATCGAAGGTGTCGAGCAGCTGAAGGCCGAGCATCTGCCGATCTTCGACTGTGCGTTCCAAGCTCGCAACGGTTCGCGTAGCATCGCCTGGAATGCTCACGTCACGATGATGGCGGCTGCCCAGCCGTTCCTCTCCGGTGCCATTTCCAAGACGGTCAACATGCCGCGTGAGACCACACCCGAGGAAATCGCGCAGGCGTACGTCGACGGTTGGAAGTTGGGGCTCAAGGCCTTGGCGATCTACCGCGATGGCTCGAAGGACAGCCAACCGCTGAACACCTCGACCGAAGCCGATCAGGCCAAGGACAAAGCCGCGGCGATGGCTGGCAAACCTCGCCGTGAGCGTCTGCCCGACACGCGCCAGTCGGTCACGCACAAGTTCAGCGTTAGCGGCCACGAGGGCTACATCACGGTCGGCCTGTTCGAAGACGGACGGCCCGGCGAGATGTTCATCACCATGGCCAAAGAAGGCTCGACCATCGGCGGTCTGATGGATGCCTTTGGCACCGCCGTGTCGATGAGCTTGCAGTATGGTGTGCCGCTGGAGGACTACGTCCGCAAGTTCTCGCACATGCGATTCGAACCGCAGGGCTTCACCAAGAACCCCGACATTCGCATCGCCAAGAGCCTGATCGACTACATCTTCCGCTGGCTGGGCATTACCTTCTTGCCGGGCTACAAGGAGGCGACCGTCGGCTCAGCCGACAGTGGCGGCAGCAGCGGTGAGTCCGCTTCAGCAGACGGAGATGATGGAGTCACCGTTACCACGCCTGCCACCAAGAAGGTCGGTGGGCAAGCAGCTGGCCAGGATCAGGCCAAAACCGCCGCGAACGGGCATCACACCAATGGCCACAGCAACGGCCATGCGAACGGTAACGGGACTAATGGCCATGCCAACGGCGACGCCACGGGTCTCGACAAGCTGTTGGAGCGGGCCGGTGCCAAGCTCGAGCTGAGCTCCGGTGGACGCAGCGAACAATTCGCCGGCTTCCAGACCGACGCCCCCAGCTGCGACAACTGTGGTTCGATCACCGTCCGCAACGGCAATTGCTACCTGTGCCACAACTGTGGCAATTCGATGGGATGTAGTTAAGACAAGTCGTGAGTTGCGGGTCGCGAGAAAGCTCGCGACTCGCGACACAAAACTCACACAAGGCTGCTCGTACGCAGGACGCCTGGGCCCGGTTTAAAGGACTACCGGCGGCCCACGAGCAGTCTTATTTGAGTTGCGAGGCGTTAGCGACGAGGCGCGAGTTGCTTAACTAGCGCCCAACAACTAGCGCCTATCTCCGGGTGACACCGCGACGGGTGTCGGTCTCTGCGTGAGATCGAGACCCGTTTTTTCGTGCGTACTTTTCCCCAAGCTTCCTGATGGTCGCGGCTAGGCTGAATGCGAACGCAAAAGGTCACCGGGCCGCGACCGTCAGGGAGCCGTCAAAGATACCGCGAATGCAACCGGCAAATTCAATTTGAACAGCAGCAAACTGAAACCACGGAGAGAGGTCATTCCACATCGCAGTTTTCTCCGCGTCCTCCTATTCGATACTTGATACCAAATGCGAATCTTTCGGGGCAAAGAAAGCGCACGTCTGAATTTTCTCCGTGTTCAATGGCAAATCGCCCGGTCGCGCGTTCGTGGGCTCTGCAGCACGCTTGAGAGTGTCAGAACGTAGCGTGATTTGAAATATCGCAGTCGGATACGTGGAACAAAGTGACTCGGGATCCCGTGATCAGTCAGTGAGAACAAGCGCGAAGTGGTTCGCGTCTGTCGGCTTCACCGTGCAACGCATATCGGTTTCTGAGGGCGAAGCATACCTGGAAGGGATCTCCGATCGACTGGTTGAATTGTGGTTTCTGCGACCTGCTTCTTCCATGCTTGCATGATCATCTGGCTGTCCGCCATTCACGACGTATTTTGTCACGGTTACAATATGCTCGCCAGTTTTGGCCCCGGGATTTCCGCCCGTCGCGAGTAAGAACTCCCCATTGACGTCGGTAATACCAATCGCGGGCTCGGCACTGCCTGCACCGCGAAATGCAATCGTCGCACCTTCCACCGGTTTACCTCGGTAGCTCACATTCCCCGTGACTGTGACCAAGTTGGAATGCGATGTCTCGCAACCAGCCAAGAATAGAATCAACAATTGAGGTAAGATCCAGCGTTCAAATATCATCAGCGATATCTACCCCGTCGATAGTGCCGAGTGCGCCCCAAACGCCAAAGTCTGGATTGGTTCCGCTGCCGTAATTGCCGACGCTGATGTCGTCCGAGAAGAATCGCACTGAGCCGTCCGCCATTACTCCGTTGACACCGCCCGGATGTGCGCTCCCAACGGACCAGATCCCCCAGCCGTTGCTCGGATTGCTTGAGCCGTTGTTGTAACAGGACGGTGAGTTGGGCGGGAGAACGGTCGTGAATGCAGACCAATGGGGATGCCCAAAGGGCCACAACGAGCCTTGTCCCCAAGGGCTGATTTGCTGCCTCGCCACGTATTGACCACCTGAGGCGGTGGCGACGCAAAGGCTTGGGTCGACATCAACGCGAGGCACGCGGTAGACGCTTTGCCCCAAGACTTCTCGTGTTCCGCCCGGCCCTCCGCGGCCCTTTTCACTCATTGCAATCGTGTTGCTTGTGCCGTCGATGACGTCGGCCATTCGCTTTTGGGTCTTGAATTCAAATAGACCGTTCGTAGGTTCGGAGTAGTTGTTTCTAATCGTCGTGCCTACCGAGAGGTGGTAATTGCGTTGGCCCTGGTTGTTACGTATTGCGGCCGGACTGTCCGAGGGGCATAGCAAGGCGGGCAAGCTCTGTTGCCAGAGAGGGTAGGAATTGGAATATGGCTCCGTGAGGGGCATGTCGGGACGGGCCTGGGTGTACAAGACCCCTTGTTCAAAATACGGAATCAGCATGAAAACCCCGCTATAATCGCCGCCGCGATTGTGTGGAGTATTAGGCCCGCCGCGCATTGCCGGAAACATCTGCAAGCTTGCGTGATAGTTATGCAGTGCAAGCCCGAGTTGCTTGAGATTGTTCTTACACTGCGTCTGTCGGGCTGCTTCACGAGCCGCCTGGACGGCGGGCAGCAACAGACTGACCAGGATACCGATAATGGCGATCACCACTAAAAGTTCAACGAGAGTGAAAGCCATGCAGCTGTTCTTCGATCGTGCCATGATTCAGGACTCTTGCTCAGGCCCCTGGAAACTTCTCCACTACTATGAGCAATTCGTAAGGAGTCGCCAGTTGCTCATAACCGGGATGCTCCAGATAGTTCAGCCGGGAACCGCTCCCGGCACAATCGGCATTAATTGTAACCGCTGCGCCCCCACCCCCATGTCTAGCGCGTGGCTATTTATTGAGATTTTTCCGTGCTGTGCAAGGCAAGAGATCGTCCAAGGTCCACCCTTAGGCTTCGTATCCGCACTCCGGCGCGCAACTTCGCCTGAAATCGTGACTTACACTGGCCAATTGGGTTAGACATGACGCATGGCGACTCCCGGCGGCGGCATCGCCAACCGTGTGATCGTGTCGAGGATCGCCGCGAACAGCCATCGAGGCCCGACCACCTCGGCCAACTGGAACGTTACGTATTTCGCATGCCGGACGACCTTCGCCCCGGTCTTCACTAGCTTCTCACGCAGTGTGGTGAGCGACCAGTGATCAATCTTACTCGGCAAAGCTATCCTCCTGTTTTCAACGACCTAGCGGAAATCCCGTGCCAAAATGCGGGGAGTCATCAGCGGAATCCGGGTTAATTGGTGTTCCATCCGTGGCCATGCTGCTACCACGCGCGGCCAAAAACAATCCTCGCGTCGGGTACCCCGGATCTGGATAATCAAGACGTACATCGTTCCTTGATAACCAAACTACGCGAAGATCAGCAGCCGTGTGCATTGGGGTCACTGGCACGGGTTGCTGCGCGCCGGAATAGGATACGCGTGCTCGGCCATAGCTCGGTGGCAAGTTGGTCATTGCTAAAATGCAAAACTCGGTGACTTTTGCACGACGCGATCGCCGAGAACCGCTACGAGAGAGGCACTTCAGAGAACTCGACCGCGCAAAAAGCACGATTTTTGAGCTAAAAAACGTGCTTTCGGAAACAACGCACTACTGCAATATGCTGCAAAACTCGTGTGTTGAATCCGATGAGAGCAAGCTACTTACCGCTCCTGGCGTCCTTAGCGGTTTTCACTGGGAGTTCATTGAGCGGCACAATAACGTTAGAATCGTGAAGTCTAGCAGGCTAAAACCATCATTCACTTGCGGAGTCCTCCCATGAGCCTAGTCTACTTCCTCGTCATTGGCCTGATCGCCGGTTGGCTGGCCGGGCAGTTTATGGGTGCGGGCAGTGGTGGCTTGCTCGGTGATATGATCTTGGGCGTCATTGGTGCCGTTGTGGGCGGATTTGTTATTGGGCTGCTTGGCTTCGACGCTGGTAGTTTATTGGCCAAGCTGATTACCGCCACCGTCGGGGCCTGCTTGTTTATTGCTGCACTGCGGGTGATTAAGCGGGCTTAACTTATAATTTGATGGACAGGAGCGAGAAACATGAGAAAGGCAATGACTTTGGGGTGGCTGTATGCGGGTGTGGTGGTATGGACGGGTTGCGGTGTACAGGCCGTGTCCGAGGTAGGCGCCCCGATCGACACCCCAGCGACGGCCGCCGACGATTCGGCCGCAGAGAGTGTCGTCGAAGAAACTTCTGCTGATGCACCCGACCAGCAAGCAGCGGCAGAATCGCCCACGACCGACACCGTCTTGCCCAAGTTGGGCGAACAACTGGCCGAATTGTCGGCCAAGAGCAAAGAGCGAATGCCTGCACAGATCGTGCAAGTTTTTACGGACGGCATCGAAGAGGTTCGCAGCACAGGCATCGTCGAATCAGCACTGAACGTCGGCGCGCAGGCCATCGACGGTGAGTTGCCCGACGCAAATGGCAGCACGGTGAAACTCAGCGATCTGTGGGCCAAGGGTCCGGTGGTCGTCGTGTGGTATCGCGGTGGCTGGTGTCCCTACTGCAATCTGCAACTTCGAGCCATGCAAGAAGCCTTGCCAGCGATCAAGGCCAAGGGGGGCACGATGATCGCAATCACGCCCGAGACCCCAGACAACTCGTTGTCCACGGTCGAAAAAAACGAGCTCGAGTTTGTGGTGCTCAGCGACGTGGGCAATGAACTGGCGAAAAAGTACGGCGTGGTTTTCAAGTTGCCGAAGAAGGTCTCACCGATCTACAAGCAGATGATCGATCTCTCGAAGTACAATGGCAACGATAACGATGAGCTGCCCCTGGCGGCAACCTACGTGATCGACCAGGCGGGTAAGATTCGATACGCGTTCCTGGACGCGAACTACACCGCCCGCGCGGAACCGGCAGACGTCGTCGCAGCACTGGAAACACTCTAGGCACGACGCGGACGGTTGTGCGGGCGTGATTAGCGTTTGGGTTCGGCGCTCATGAGATAGTTGGCGACCCACGGCGAGGCGATAAAGCCAAACAGAAATAACGTGAACAAGGTCGAGCCGATCTCCAGGTCGGCCGTGCGACAAACGATGGCTGCCACTCCCACGGCGGCCATTGCCGCCGTAAACCGCGTCATCATTGTGCGCGGCCAACCGACGTCGCACTGATACAACGCGGTGAGTGGCATCGCCATCCCGCCGCCAAACAGGGCGAGAAACAACGGCCATTCCGCTGCGGTGGCAATCGCGAGCGTAATGCCACCCACAACCAGCAAGATGCACAATCCAAACCAGTTGGATCCCGAGCGCTGATCTCGCGAGAGCGCGTGCCTACCGAACTTATTGAGCCGCAGCATCAGATTGAACAGTGGATACGCAAACCAAGTGAGCAACACGAACAAGAGGTAGAGCAGCAAGAAGGGAAAAATCCAAGGCGCCAGATCGGGGTAGTTGCCTGCGATGCCGCCAAGCACGCGATACCCGACATAACCGCCGATGACGACGCCCCACTTCGCGCGATCGCTAAGCCGGGCCATCCAAAGAAAGTAGGACAGTATCCAGCGATAAATGGGATTTCGCGCCTTCAGCGCCTCGACGATCCCCATCTGCGCGTATTCGTAGTTGGGATCCAGCCGCAGCGCTTCGCGAAAGTGCTCGAGTGCCTCTCGCGGTTTGCCTCCGTGGAGTAGTGCCCAGCCTTTGTTGGCATGCGCCATTTCGTCGTCGGGGTTTTCAGCCAGTGACTGGTCGGCCGTCAGTATTGATTCATCCTGACGACCCAGCTTGGTTAGCGCCATGCTACGTAGATTCGTGCAGCCTGAGTGCTCCGCGTCGTACTGCAATCCGTTTTCGCACGCATCGAGCGCGGCCTGCCAGTCCTTCTGGTGGAACAGCGTTACGCCGAGCTGAGCATAAAAATCGGGATTAGTCGGGTCGATCGTCACCGCCTCACGAGCCGAAGCTTCGGCTTCCGCGTACTTGCGGCGATGGTTAAGAACGACCGAGCGGCAGTAGTGCGGAAACCCTTCGTCTGGGGTCAGCACGATCGCCTGTTCGGTTTCGTCCTGGGCCTCGGGCAACTTGTCCTGCCGCATCAGACAAAGGCCCAACAACGCATGCGCGTACGCATCCTGCGGCTGTGCAAGCAGCGCCTGACGAACTTCTCGTTCGGCCGCGTCGTATCGCGATTGGTGGTAGAGCAGCTGGGCGCGGCCAAGATGTGCGGACATCAGTTGATTCCAACAGGAAGGGCTAAGGGACGGGTCGGGTCTCCGCCACGTTCGTTCGACAGAGCCAGGCGGCAATCTTGTCGCTAAAGAAAGTGATTGCGAAGAAGCCAAGGACAAATGGCAACGCCAGTAAAAGATCGGAACCGCTAGAATCCCCATACGCCAGGATGCAAATTCCCACCACGCCGAAAAACGAAAGCACCAGACAGAGCGGTAGACAAACGAGCTTGCCCAAGATACTTCGTGTGCCTCCTCCGCGCGCCGTCGCGGCGACCAGTGGGAAACAAGTGCTCACTGCGAACATGCTCGCCATCAATTCTGGTGTGGCGGCAAAAAAGACGCCTAGTGTCGTGGCGACCATAATCAATAGCAGAGCCTTCACCCAACTAAGCAACTCGAAGCCGACACGCAGCCAACCCACGTCGAGCTGCCGTTTCGCTCGCAGCATCGCGGCGCCCTTTGCCAGGGGTGGCAAAGTGTATGGAAGCACGAGGTAGTTGGTGAGCAAAACGCAGAATACCAACCACAGCACCATCATGAAATTGGGTGCAGAGACTTCCGATTGAGGCCGAGGAGCCAGGGGAGTGCCAATCACCATCGCTGCTGCGCAGAAAACAATCGTCAGGACGAACGCGAATCGCCATTTTCGCGAGAACGGCCACAAGTGCCAGCGGACGGCGTAGCGATTGATAAGTCGAAACAGCGGTAAGTTCAGGCCGTAGGCCTCCGCGATTGCCCGCTTGTCGTTGACGCGAATCGGATCGAGCCGTCGCGCTTCGTTGAGCAGTGACATGGCTTCGTCGGCATCACCACTCCTCAATCGCAGTCGACCCAGTGCATGGTGGGCTTCAGCAACTTCGGGGCTAAGTCGTAACGCTGCGGCGAAAAGTTCCTGTGCCTCGTCGTGCTGGCCGAGCTCGATCAGTTTCTTGCCACGCAGCAGGATGCTGGGAATGTGCTCTGGGTCCTGCTGCAGGGCGGATGCAGTGGCTTCCAACGTGCGGTCGCGATCTTCATTCCAGGCATGAATTTGTGCTAAGCGATAATAATGATCGGCCGTAGTCGCAAGTCGCAACGATTCCATCACGGCATCCCGAGCGGCATAGAAGCAACCTAGGGCTTGCTGAATATAGCTGAGGACGTAGTAGCCGTGTGCCAATTCCGGGTCAATGGACAATGCTGTTTGGATCGCTTCCTGAGCGGCTGGGATATCGCCCAAGTTGAATTGTGCGGCACCGATGTTCGCGTACGAAGCGGCGCAGTTCGGATTCTCGGCGACTTCCTGCAAGTATTCTTCTATGGCTTCGCGACTTCGGCCCAAGTCGAAAAGTTTGTTCCCTCGATCAAAGTGGATGCCCATAGTCTGTTCGAGCTACAAAGAGCTTACTTGAGCTTCAGATAGTTGAGGATGTCGTCGTAGACGCCGCCCTGGTTGCTGTAGAGGGCGTAGTTGCGCGCCGAGGCAAACCACTCGCGCGTCGACGGCTTCACTTGGCCTGCGGCGTTGAGCAGATCCTTGGTCTTCAGCGGTTGCAGCGATCCCGCTTTCATCGCCTCGCGGAGCTTGCCTTCGACGGCGATGTCAATGACGGCTTTCAGGTCGGCGCCTGAATAGTCGTGCGTTTTCTTGGCGACCTTGTCGAAATCAACACCGTCACTGGGTTTGCCCTCGAGCATCAACTTGAGAATACCGGCTCGCGCCGGTTGGTCAGGCGGCGGCACGAACAGGATGCGATCAAAACGTCCGGGTCGTCGAAATGCGTTGTCGAGGTGCCAGGGAGCGTTGGTCGCGGCAAGGATCAGCAGTCCGTCGTTGTCGTGGTCGACACCATCAAGTTCCGAGAGAAACTGATTGATCAAGTGTCGTCCGGCGCTTTGGCGCATGTCGGAGCGGCTCGCGCCCAGGGCGTCGACCTCATCAAAGAACACGACGCACGGCTTGTTGCGACGGGCTTGTTGGAACAGCTCATGCAGGTTCTTTTCGCTGTTGCCAATCCACATGTCGAGCACATCGCTGATGCCGACCGAAAGAAAGCCCGCGTTGACTTCGCCGGCGGTCGCGCGCGAGAGAAACGTCTTGCCGCAGCCGGGCGGACCGTACATGAGAATCCCACCGCCCACCTTCTTGCCATAAGCTTCAAACAGCTCAGGCTGTGACATGGGCAGGATGATCTTCATGCGAATTTCTTCTTTGATCTGCTCCATGCCGCCCACGTCGTCGAATGCCACGGTCGGGCGTTCGAGGTCGTACTCTCCCCCGTCGCCGGGCATATCTCCGGCCTGTTGGCGCATGCGACCATCGACCACTTCCTCGTCGGTGTCGGCTCCGAATTGCTCTACTCCCAGTTCTCTCGCCAACTCGTCGTCCACGCAGGTGGCATCCAAATCGATCGCTTCGCGGTACTGGTGGGCTGCTCGTTGTGGCTCACCTGCGCGCAATAGCAACCGCGCGTGCATCAAGTACGCTGGCGCGGGCGGATCGCGCTGCGCAATCATATCCTCAATGATTACCAGCGATTCGGAGTTCTTTTCTTGCTGGTAGTAGGCGTTCGCCAGGCCGAGCTTGATTTCAAGGTTCTGCGGCGCCGCGGCTAGTGCGTCACGGTAGGCCGTTTCGGCTTCGCCCAAGCGTCCCAGACTCAACAAGCTTTCAGCCAAGTGCTTGTGAAGCGGAATGTTGCCGGGCGAATGCTTGAGCGCTTCGCGCAACGCGTTAATTGAATCGTCAGACGGGACCAAGGGAACCTCGAAGAAAGGATGGAATCGTTGCAAGTTAGTCTATCGCAGTCTGTCGCCAAATCCAATGCATCGGCTAGGAGGAAGCCTTCAAAGCACCGCGGCGATTCTGGCTGTAGATCACCAATGCATTGGCAACCAACACCAGCGTGGTGCCCACCATCGCGCGGCCGGATAGTTTCTCATCGAGCAAGAAGTAGCCCATGACGAGAGAGAGCGGCAGATAGAGATACGACAAGATGCTTGTGGTCGTCGTCGAGAGCACCGTCGTCGCGTGCACCCACAGGCCGTGGCCCAACAGCGCGATCCCCAGTCCGAGATACAAGACCAACAGCACGTCACCTGTGCGGAATTCCCACTTGGCCCACGGCTGCAAGCAACCGAACACCAGCAACGCAAAAGTAAATTGTCCCCAGGCGCGCAAGTTCCCGTCGATGTCTGCGTAGTGCTGGTTGAGCAGTGGTAGCGCCGAGCACACCAATCCGCTGAAGATGCCAATCAGCAAACCCACGGTGTGAGTGTTCTGCAAACTGAATTCAGGAATCAGCAGCCAAGTGCCAACGCACGCCAGTAGAAGTCCAAGCACGTCGATTCCCACGACTTGCGCACGACCAAGTATCCAACCAAGTACCATCAGATGAATCCCATACGTGGAAAAACCGATGGCACCGATAGCCGCATTGGCGATCTTGATGCTGAAGAAGAACGTGAGCCAGTGAACTCCGAAAGCACCGCCGATCAACAGCAATGCCTTCCAAGTGCGCCATGTGCTCGCTTGCAGCATGGTACGCGTGCTCTGCCACCGGTAACCGAGCAACACAGACATTCCCAAACTGGCCAGCCCAAGGCGGCAGATGCCCAGGGAGATTGTGTCGAGACTTACCGCTCGAACGCCAATTGGTGCACTGGAAAAGAGTGCGACCGAAAACAGCGCGATGAGCAGTGCTTGGCGGGGATTCAACGGCGGGCCGAGGGTCGGTGGCGGGAGGGCGATTCGTGAAGACGATAGTATCGTCGACGGGGAGCTTAGATTACAGTGGTAGCTTGGAGAACTTCATCATTTCACCATGACATCGCGCTGACATGGCCATTTCTCGAACTATCAAACTTGGCATCGGCTTGCCGTTAGTGCTGTTGGTCGGCGCGATCGTGGCTGGCCTGATCTGGCGCGGGGAATACCCGACGCGGCAGACGGCCGAGTTGAGTTTCGTGATCGAGCACGATTTCACGAAGGTGCGAAAAATCATGGTCCGCACCAATGCCGCCAAAGAGATCGTCACGATGGGCGGTGGCAGCGAGTTCGTCGAACAGAACTGGGACTTGGGTGGCACTGAAGTCGATTCTGGGATCGATATGAAGAAAATCGGTGAGGGAGCCATCGGCCAAGCCATTATGAAGAACCTGCTGGGCGAGCCCGATTGGGAACTCAAACTGCATGGCACGCTGAAGGTGCGAACCCTCGATGAGTACGTCGGCCAGAATGTGGTTACCTTGGAGCAAGATGTCGAGATTGTGCCAGACCATTTGCAGTCGGATACGCAACTCATCGAAGGGGCAGGGCGGTTATTGGATTATGCGATGACAACACGTCTGGAGCGCGAAGACGATCACACGCGCGTGAAGCTTGCGCTCACCCAAGAGATCAATACCGATGCCCCGTGGTTCGCGCATGGTATTGCCGATCGACGCGTCCTTGCCTCAGTGGAGCAGACCCTTTCCAACCAAGAAGCCGCGATGCGGCAGCTCATCGAGGACAACAAAGACAAGGGTTGGCTGTTTCCGCTGAATTAGGTGCGTAAATTCACGTACTCAATCCGATCATCAGTCTGCGGTGATTTGTTGATTCGGGCGTGGCCCCGCATTATCTTGATGGCTGAGCGATTCGCATTCGCGAACCGCCACGGGCGCAGAGATCTGAGGCGAACCTATTCGTAACAGCCGGACCCATGAGCGGTCCCGGTGGCCTTGAACAGGAGTCTTCTCATGATCGGCCTCGCCCCACGGCATGCTTCCAGCAATGCTGTTCGCTGTCTCAGCCTCGCATTCCTGCTCCTCGTGCAATTCGTGATCGTCTCGCGGTCAGACGGACAAGATCGCACGTGGAACGTCAACGGCAACGGGGACTACGACGTCAACGGCAACTGGACACCAGGTGATGTGCCCGACACGGCTGGCGAGAATGCTATCGTCACCTCGCCTGGTGCGAACGCGGTCACCGTGACGGTTCCCTCGGGTCTGACCATCGACGTTGGGGACCTGACCATTGCCGCGTCTGGAACCGCTACCCCGCACCGCTTAGTCGTATCCGACGATGTGTTCTACGACGTCCATAACGACATTGCGAATGAAGGTTTGCTTGAGATCAACGGTGCGACAAAAAATACACTGCTGCGACTAGAAACCTCTGACCTCAGCGTCACCGGAGGCGGATCGATTCGCCTCAGCCATGACGACTTCAGCGCCATTACTTCGTTGAGTAATCTGCTACTGACTAACGGCGCCGGTCACACCATTGAGGGAAACGGCAAGTTAGGTAGCAATACCACACGCGTGCTCAATCAAGGTTTGGTTGATGCCAACGTCAATGGCGGCACGCTGACCGTCGACCCGCGTACGGGCGGTGCGGGTGTGATCACTTTCGACAATGAAGGCATTGCTCAGGCATCCAATGGCGGCACGTTGTTGCTGTTTGGTGCCAGTGGTGGTGAGTTCGGAGGAACCGGGACCTATCAAGCGCTCGCGGATTCGGAAGTCGTCATGTCGTTTGGCGCAGTTTTTCGCAACACGACCTTCGATACCGCTGGCAACGGGGTCGTCCGCGCTCAGGCAGGCAATAATCTTGAATGGCATGATGTCACCAGCAATGGTACTACGCTGGTCGACGCGAATACCGATCTGCGCATGCACGGTACCATCACTAATGCGGGAACCATTACCCTGCCGGCCGCCGGAAGTGCGGGGGATCTTGAACTAGGTACCGATGTGATGCTCACAGGTGGCGGAGATTTGGAACTTACCGGCGCGGCCTCACGGCTGAATGCCATTGGCAATTTCGCTTTGACCAACGTGAACAACACTATCCACGGGACGGGCAACATTGGCGGAAACACGGCACGGCTGGTGAATCAAAGCCTGATCGATGCGAACGTCAGCGCTGCGACACTCACGATTGATCCACGTACCGGAGGTGGTGGCGTCGTGACCGTCGACAATCAAGATATCATCCAAGCATCCAATGGCGGCATCTTGGAACTCAATGGCAACGCAGGCGGCGAGTTCGGCGGATCGGGAACCTATCAGGCGCTGGCGGGATCAGAAGTCGTTCTCAATGCCGGAGCGATTGTGAGAAATACGACGTTCACAACGGCCGGCGATGGCTTGGTGCGCACCGGTGGCAGCCAGAATATCGAGTTTCACGATGTGACCAACACTGGCAATCTGCAGATCACCAACAACAGCGATCTGCGTATGCACGGCACGATTTCCAATTCCGGAACGATCACAGCGCTCAGCACGGGAAGTGCGTCCGATTTCGAGTTGGGCGGCAACGTGCAACTCACCGGAGGCGGACGCGTGACGTTGGCGGGTCCGATTGGGCAGATCAATTCGATTGGCGATTTCACGCTCAACAATCTCAACAATACGATCGATGGCGAAGGCAATGTGGGTGGGAACCAGACGAGATTTGTTAATCACGGTGTCGTGCACGCAAATGTTGCCAGTGGCACACTTAGCATCGATCCTCGCTCTGGCGGTGCCGGGGTCGTGACCTTCCAAAATCAAAATGTGGCACAGGCGTCCGGCGGTGGCACTTTGCTGCTATCGGGCAATGCGGGTGGAGAGTTCGGTGGGGTGGGAGTGTATCGGGCGTTGGCAGGTTCGGAATTGGTGCTCACGGCTGGTGCCGTCGCCCGCAGCACAACGTTCGATACGATCAACGACGGTCTCGTCCGCACTGGTATCAGCGATAACATTGAGTTTCACGAGGTCACCAACAACGGCACACTGCAGGTTTCCAACAATACGGATCTGCGGATGCATGGCACAATCACCAACACTGGCGAGATTGTATTGGCGAGCACAGGCAACAATACAGATTTCGAACTGGGGGAGAATGTGCAGCTCACGGGGAACGGGACCGTCACGATGACTGGAGCTTCACCAAATATCACCTCCATCGGCGATTTCACGCTTACGAATCTGAACAATGCTCTGGAGGGCGTGGGCGGCATCGGAGCCAATCTCGCGCGGATTGTGAATCATGGTGTGGTCCATGCGAATGTCAACGGCGGGACACTTACGTTGGATCCGCGTAACGGTGGCCCCGGCACGGTCACGTTCAGGAACGATAATGTTGCACAGTCTTCAGTGGGTGGAGTGCTGCAGCTTTCAGGCAACGCAGGAGGTGAGTTTGGGGGCATCGGTGTGTACCGCGCGCTTGCTGGATCGGAAGTGGTATTGGTGAGCGGCGCGATTGTCCGTGACGCAACGCTGAACACGTTGGGCGATGGACTCGTTCGGACGGGCCTGAACGAGAATATTGAACTCCACAATGTCACCAACGAGGGTGTATTGCAGGTCTCAAACAACACCGACCTGAGAGTGCACGGCACGATCACGAACACGAACACAGTCAACATCGTCAGCACCGGAAACTTTACCGACCTAGAACTCGGTGCGGATGTCACGCTCGATGGTGGGGGGACGGTCAACCTGCAAGGTCCCGCAGCTCGGCTCACGACGATCGGCAGCTCGCTGACGCTCACGAATACCGACAATACGATTCAAGGCGCAGGCGACATCAATGCCAACATCGTCAACAACGGCAGCATCGTCGGTACTTCCGCAAGTGAGTTCTTCGAAATCAACAACCGGTTGAGTGGCGATGGGGCGCTGGAAAATGTACGAATCGACAATATCCACGCGCCGGGCAACAGCACCGCGTCCGTCGCGCTGGCGGGCGAGTATACGATTGCCAGTACCGGTGAGTTACACATCGAATTCGGCGGGCTCGCGCCCGGCACGGGCTACGATCGGCTCAACTCTACCGGCACAGTCAACCTTGATGGCGACCTCGTGGTGACTTTCGCCGATCTAGGGAACGGTTACCTCCCCTCACCAGGTGATCAATTTGAGATTGTCACCTCTACCTCACCGATTAACGGCACATTCGACACGGTCACCCTCGCCGAAAGTGGGGGCGGGCTGGCGCTAACCTGGTTACCCGTTGATTACAGCGATCCGCTCAGAGTGGTCCTCGAAATCGCCACGACGGACTTCTTCGCCGCCGACTTCGATGAAGACGGCGACGTCGACAACAATGATCTTACTTTCTGGCAAGCGGGTCACGGGATCAACGGTACCGCCGCACATACCGATGGTGATGCCAACGGAAATCTCAACGTTGACGGCGACGACTTCCTGATCTGGCAGCAGCAATTGGGCCTGGGGACTCCATTCGAAGCCGCGCAAACGATTCCAGAGCCGACCGTCTTGCTATTAGCAGCATGGGGGATCGGTCTGGTCGGCATTGCTAGAAGGCGTTTCTAGTTGTTTGCGATTACAATTCAATCTTTGACACGTTTGGTGTACTTCACTTCCATCGTCTTACGCCATTGATCTTTTTGACCGGGGATCGGTTCGTAGGCCACAAACGTCTTGTGGCTGGCATCAGGGTAGGTCGACACCATTTTCATCGTGATCTCTTTGCCTGTTGCGGGATCGATGCCCGTGGAGTACATCGTGAGCGTGTTGCCTTCCATGGTGCCTTCCAGTCGATTCAGTACGGGCGTCGTCGAATCGATCCACGTGCCGACGAATTTTTTCGTCTTTGGATCATAACCCACTTGGCTGCGACCATGAAACGGCTGACCAGACATCTCACTTTCAAACTTGCCAACCACCCAGAACTCGCCCAACATCTCGTTGGTTTCGACACCTTTGGACACGACTGGAGGCGAATCGGCATCCATGAAGAGCTTCTGCTCCGCATCCCAGGTGCCGACTTCGTGTTTCAGTGCCTGATGGCCAGTGCCTACGTCGAATTTTGGGGCTTCTCCATGATCTGCGGCGCTAGCGCTGCTAACTGCCGTAGTTAACCAAACCAGTGCCGCGCACGTTCGATAGCGTCTCATCGCATTTCTCCCATGGTTCGTGTATTGGCCGCCTCGACTCGGCCTGTGGCTTGTCGTATGGGCAGGCATTATACTGCAAGGGCTTGGTGCCATTCAGCTAGTTTCCTTCGAAATGAGAACCAAAATGTGCCGAATGCCTGATGCTCGCAGATCTTGTCGCCTGGCAATCTCTGCCGTGAAACTAAGCAGATCAAATCAGGTTGCCATGCTGGCGATCGTTCTTTCTTGTCACGCATTGGGAATAGCCGCGCAATCATCGCACGCCGACACAACGGTTTCGCAGGCGATTAAGCATTCGCAGCAGACAGGCAAGCCGATTTTCGCCGTGGCGGGGGCTTCGTACTGTCCAGCGTGTCAGAAGTTAATGAACACACTGAACACGGACCAATCACTGCGACCTTACATTGATCAGTTCGTGCCGCTGAAGATCAACGCTCAGAGCGATGACTACAAACGGTGGAAGCAGTTTTTCCCACCGAAGAAAGCGGCGATTCCCGCCCTGTTTATCGTGACCCCGCAAGGCAAGGAGGTGTACAGCGCGGTCGGTGCGTTGCCGACGGGGCGCTTGCAGCAGGTCATGTTGACTAGTCTTGAGAAAGCCGAGCGCTATCCGAGCAAGGAGCAGTGGGAGGAAATTGCCACGACGCTCGAGTCGGCGGAACAGGCATTTGACGAGCAGCGCGTTCTGGAGGCGGTTCAGCTACTGCAGCCGATCTTCGCGCAGCTTCAGCAGATGGGTTTGTTGCTGGAGCTGGAAGACGCCGGACGCGAAACGATCAACCACGTTAAGACGCTCACCGACAAGCAGCGTAGCCTGCTGAACGACGCGCTCAAGTCTCTGGTGTCCAAAGGCGATTTGCAAAGCGCACTGGAAGTTGCGGCGCTGGAAGGCATGTTGAAATCACTTCCTGAGCACGGCAAGTCGGTCGCGGTCGCGATCAAGAAAGCGGCTCGCGCAGCCGAGCAGAAGGACCTTCTTCGCCAAGCGCGCGAGTTGCGGCAAGCTGAGTCGCTCGCGCAGCAGCCTGAACCAAAATCAAAGCGCAGAGCTGTTGCTGCCTACAAACGCATCGCGAAACGCTACCCCGATAGCGAAGCCAGCGAGCACGCGCAAGAAAAGCTCGCAGAGCTGTCGAACTGAGGCGAGTCGAGACTCATCCCAACACGGGGGTGGCCAAGAATCGTTGCTGAAACCGCGGCGATGAATCGATTAGAATGAGTTACACGAATGGGCTCGTTCGACGAGGCGATGCCGTTTCATGACAAGCCCGGAACGGTCGCGGTGTGGCGCCTCATGTTGTCACGATGCGAGTTGAGCACGCACGCCGACAGCGTTTGGACGAAATTGGCAAAAGTCGTGGCAATTTGCACCCACGCGAACGCGTAAGGTGATATGCCTAGGCGACTTACAGCTTTAGGGCACTGCAAAAGTCGGGACTATTGCGGTAAAAAACGCGCTTTTGAAAACCACGCTACTGGGCAAAAAAGGCGCAAAACTCGCTCTAGGCAGGCTGGCCAACGACTTGGCTGATCGCTTCGGCCACGTGGTCAACGTTCGAGGGAGTGAGCCCCGCGACGTTGATGCGACCTGAGCCGACGATGTAGATCGCGTGCTCCGTGCGGAGCGTTTCGACCTGATCCTTGGTCAGGCCGGAGAACGAGAACATGCCGCGCTGCGCGGTGATGAAGGAATAGTCGCCGGGAACTTGCTTCTCGACGAGCGAATCGACCAGTTGCTGCCGCATGCCGTTGATGCGGTCGCGCATCGTCGCGACTTCACCTTCCCACTGCGAGTGCAGCTCGCTGTCGCGAAGAATGGTGTTGACGATTGCGGCGCCATGGGCCGGTGGGTTGGAGTAGTTGCAACGAATGACTTTATTCATTTGACTCTGAATCGCTTTCACCTGGTCGGCTTGCGGGCAGACGATCGTGAGCGCACCGACGCGTTCGCGATAGAGACCAAAGTTCTTAGAGAACGAACTACACACCAACAACTCAGCACCCGGGCGCGCGAAAGCGCGCAGTCCAACCGCGTCGTCCTCAATCCCATCGGCGAACCCTTGATACGCAAAATCCAAAATCGGCAACACGCCTCGACCGTAGACCGCGTCGGCAATTTGTTCCCACTGCTCAGGTGTGGGGTCGATGCCGGTCGGGTTGTGACAACAGCCGTGCAGCAAGATTGCGTCGCCGGACGGGATTTCGTTGATAGCGGCCAGCATCGCGTCGAAGTTGAGTGCGTTGGTCGCCTTGTCGAAATAGGGATACGACTTCAACGGTACGCCGGCGGCGGTGAAGATGTTGGGATGATTGGGCCAGGTCGGCTCACTCATCCAGAGTGTGAGATTCGGGAAGTTGGCTGTCAGGAAATCGCCCGCAACGCGCAATGCACCAGTACCGCCGGGCGTGTGGGCGGTTGCGGCTCGCGCGGATTGCACGACCTCGTGTTCGGCACCGAAGGCCAGCTGCCGGACGATATCGCCGTACTCGGGCGCGCCGGGGATCGGCAGATACGATTTGACCGAAGCGGCTGCCGCCAATCGCTGCTCAGCGGCGGTCACGGATGCCAACGTGGGCGTCCTACCATTTTCGTCCTGGTACACACCAACGCTCAGGTTGATTTTCTCTGGACGCGCATCCTCTTTGAACGCGGCAGTCAGACCAAGAATTGCATCGGGAGGAGCAGCTTGAACGGTTTCCAACATGATGACTCAACTTCAGGTAAGCAAATTAACGATATCGAGCACAAACAGACTACGACGACACAGAGAACACGACGAGGCGGCAACAGTATCGTTCGCACGTTGTGTTCGTCATGGTTCACTTGACGAGTGTCGAGAAAGCCGACCGTTGACTCTGGCTGTCGGCCCATGCGACAATCATAATCTTCCCACCAAAGTGTTCCAAGTAGCGACGCACTTGGCTTCCGGCAGGTTCACTCTCACTCACACCCCGACGATTCGCTATGCCCACCCCCCGCTACGGAATCTGGTTGATCGGAGCACGTGGAGGAGTGTCGACGACCACAATTTTGGGGCTGTCAGCACTCCGCCATCAGCTTACGCCCGAGGTCGGATTGGTAAGCGCCTTGCCGGCATTTGCGAAGCTGCCACTGGTGGACTGGGATCAGTTTGTCGTCGGCGGTCACGAGATCCGGCCTTCGACGCTCGCGACCGAAGCGGAGATGCTTCATCAGCAGAGCCGCGTGTTCAACGAGCAGACTTTAGCCGCCTGTCGCGAAGAGCTCGACGCGATCGATCAAAACATCCGTCCGGGCGTACTCTGGAACGTCGGCGAGACGATTCGCGAACTCGCGACCGACGACTCCTCGGCCAGTCTGAACCCGCGCGATTCGATCGCACAGATTCAAGCGGATTTGAACGACTTTCGCGATCGACATCAGCTCACCGACGTCGTTGTGGTGAATCTAGCCTCGACCGAACCACCACTGGACGAAGCGCTTTGGCCCACAACCTGGCAAGCTGCGGAGTCGTTGCTCGAGCAGCCCAGCTGTCCACTGCCGGCCAGCAGCCTGTACGCGATTGCCGCCCTCGATCTGGGGATGCCGTACGTCAACTTCACGCCTTCGCTGGGGGCCACACCCGGCGGCATCGACGAACTCGCACGCGAGCGAGCAACATGCCACGCCGGGCGTGATGCGAAGACAGGCGAGACCCTGCTCAAGAGCGTGCTGGCGCCGATGTTCGCCGGTCGCAACCTGGAGGTCATGAGCTGGGTAGGCCACAACATCTTCGGCAACCTCGACGGCAAGGTGCTCGACGATCCGGTCAACAAGCGGGCGAAGGTAGAGAGCAAGGACCATCTGCTGGAGAAGATGCTCGGCTATTCACCCCAGACATTGGTCTCGATCGAGCACATCCAGAGCCTTGCCGACTGGAAAACGGCCTGGGATCACATTCATTTTCAAGGTTTTTTGCAGACGCCCATGACGATGCAAATCACGTGGCAGGGATGCGACTCTTTGCTTGCCGCGCCGTTGGTGTTGGACCTAGTGCGGTTCACGTTGGCGGCTCGTGCCCGGGGCGAGACCGGGGCGCTTGCCTTCCTCGGTAGTTTTTTCAAAAGCCCGTTAGGCACTGAAAATCAAGCGTTTTTTGAACAAACGCAGGTGCTCGAAGCCTGGGCACGAGAATCCTCATAAAGCAGTTCGTCGAAGGTCTTCGAAGTCATCGATCGATTGAGGTCACTAAAGAAGATCAACCAACGCGCGCTAGATGTAGTGGTCGCGCTCAACCGATCGCGGCCGACGGTCAACAACGAAAAGAGTATTTTTCTGTCAATTCCACTTGACGAAAAGTCGAAATAATTGGTTCAATGCGCGCAGTGACGGCTCTTAGTCGTTAGTCGTAGGCCGCGTGAGCGGCGCCGACGACCTACCACTAACGACTAACAGCTTTGGTTCTTCTCTTTGTTTCTTACGCCCGAGAGAAGAGCCGGAACGGATTCAGGGCGTCATTACCACAGGAGTTTCAAGGTTATGGCAACGAAGAAAAAGGCCACCAAGAAGAAGGCCGCTAAGAAGTCGACCAAGAAGAAGGCAACTAAGAAGAAAGCTGCAAAGAAGTCGACCAAGAAGAAGGCTGCGAAGAAGTCGACCAAGAAGAAGGCCACGAAGAAGAAGGCTAAGAAGTCGACTAAGAAGAAGGCCACCAAGAAGAAGGCCGCTAAGAAGTCGACCAAGAAGAAGGCCGCTACCAAGAAGACCGCAAAGCGAAAGACCGCCAAGCGCAAGAAGAAGTAGCGTCGGCCAAAAATCGTCGAAGATTCCACGAGCCGTCCACGCTAGAATAGCGTGGTCGGCTTTTTTGATGGGTTGATAATGTGTTAGACGTTCGCGTTGACCCATTTACCTAGAACTGCTAGCCTAACTCGCTATTAGAAAACAACTTAACACGAATACGTTACCGGTCTGCCCTGGCGAGTAGACCAAATGACTGGAAGTCGAAACACTTGGCCAAGAAAAAAGCGACTCAGAAGCCCAAAGACAACTCAAACTTGACCGTGGCCGGATTCGATCAGCTCGGACTTTCCGAGGTGATGATGAAGGCGCTGGCGAAGGCCTCCTACCATGAGCCCTCGCCGGTGCAGGCGGGCATCATTCCCCGCGCGCTGGAAGGTGGCGACCTGCTCGGTCAGGCGCGTACCGGCACAGGCAAGACTGCCGCGTTCGCGATCCCGATTCTGGAGCGGTTGTCGCTGGTGCCGCGCAGCCCGCAGCCCAACGCGATTGTATTGGTCCCGACGCGCGAACTTGCGGTGCAAGTGCGTGATGAGATCATCAAACTGGCGCATGGTCGCAAGACGCGTTGCGTAGCGGTCTATGGCGGTAAGCCGATTCGCTCGCAAATCACGCAGTTGGGCAAGGGCGCCGAGATTGTTGTCGGTACGCCCGGGCGCGTGCTCGATCACCTTGCGCGGGGAACGCTCAAGCTTGAGAGCTTGCAGTGTGTCGTGCTGGACGAAGCCGATCGCATGCTCGACATCGGCTTTCGGCCGGACATCGAGAAAATCCTCCGGCGTTGCCCGAAAAAGCGCCAAACGTTGTTGCTCAGCGCGACCGTCGACAAGGGCGTCGAACGCTTATCGAAGCGTTACATGATCGAGCCCGAGGTGATGGACTTCTCACCCAAGACCAAAGCCGCCGACACGATCGAGCAGCACTATTTTACGGTCGAGGAAGATCGAAAATTTGATCTGCTGCTGCGTTTGCTAGACCGCGAACAGCCGGAGCAGGCGATTGTTTTCTGCCGTACCAAACGCGGCACTGATCGCGTGGAACGCAAGCTGTCCAAAAAAGTGGACGCGGTGAGTTGCATTCACGGCGATATGCAGCAGCGCGTACGCGATCGGGTGATGCGTTCCTTCCGCGACGGCAAGGTGCGGATCCTGGTCGCGACCGATGTGGTCGGACGGGGGATCGACGTCAGCAATATTTCGCACATCATCAATTACGATCTGCCGCAGTCGTCCGACGACTACGTGCATCGCGTGGGGCGCACCGGGCGCATGGGGCGCGAGGGGGTCGCGTTTTCGTTCGTCACGCCCGAGCAAGGTAACGAATTGACGCGGATCGAAATGCTGATCAACTCGTTGCTCAAGCGGGATGAAATCGAAGGATTTCAAACGGTTGCGGAAGCCGCACCACCGCAAGAGGCGGTAGCGGAACCTGCCAAACCGAAACCGACACCGCCGGGGCAGCGCCCACGCAAACGGCATCGCCGCGGGCTCTAGTTAGCGGTCGCGAACTCCTGCCGCAAGAACGCTGCTGCTGTGTTCCAAAGCTGGGCAGCAGCATCGAAATCGACTTCCATCGCGCGAATCGTCTGCGGCGACTCGACACGGTCGGAACCTTTGACCGCCGGGTTCAACGGAATCTGCGCGCTCGGCCCGTCGGCCAGCATGCGTTCCACTTGCGGCGATAGGAGAAACTCAACGAGCTGTCGCGCCGGTTGAGGATTGGGTGAACCTTCGATCAAGGCCAATGTGTTGGGAATGAACAGGGTGCCGAGCCCATCGGGCTGCTGATCGGGATAGACGATCTTCACCGGCAAGCCTTTGTCGATTTCGATGATGGCATCGTCGGTGTCGGTCAGGCCGAATGCCAATTCCCCGCGCGCGACGGCCAAAGCCACTTGTTTGTTGCCTGCCATGACCCGGGCGTTGGCCTTCAGCTTGCGAAAGAACGCCTGTGCCTCCGCTTCTCCCCAAGCGACAAACAGACATGCGGCATGGCTGGCAGTCGTGCCGGCCAGCGGTTTGGCGAAGCCCACTCTGTCCTGCCACAGCGGATCGGCAAGATCGAAGATCGACCGCGGCTCCTCGTCTTCTGGGACCAACTCGGTGTTGACGATCAGCACCCGTGCCCGCGCCGCAAACCCATGCCAGGTGCGTCGCTTCGATCGGAACTGTTCGGGATACACTTCGGCTGCCGCCGAGTCATAGCTCGCCAACAGCTTGGCCTGATCGAGGCGCAGCGTGTTGACGATTTCGTTGTTCCAGAACAAATCGCACCGTGGCCGATCTCGCTCCGCCAATAGCGCTTGAGTCAGACCGACGGTCTTGGTCGATTCGGTGTCGAACTTGGCCAACACTTCGATCCCTGTCTGCCGGGTGAATTCCTCAAACACCGGTTCAGAGAACTCTTGATCCAGTGCGGTGTAAACGACCACGCTCTCTTCGCCGGACGTGAGGATTGGCAGAAAGATCACGACTCCGATGGCTAATCCCAGAGGAATCCCATAGAGAAGGAGCGCGAGAAAGCTCGAATTCCTGAAGGGGACGTGCGAACGACTCATTGGTATTCCTCTAAACTGACCTCAGATGCCCCAGCCACCCTCAGTTTGCCGCCTTCAATGCGATGGATTC
The DNA here is from genome assembly GCA_028285205.1 of Bythopirellula sp. Classification (GTDB taxonomy): domain Bacteria; phylum Planctomycetota; class Planctomycetia; order Pirellulales; family Lacipirellulaceae; genus Bythopirellula. The sequence goes on from JANQQA010000073.1 coordinate 37,919, forward strand.
AAATCCAACCGGTTAGTACAATAGTGAATCGTACTACTCCGCTGGATCAAGGGCCACCAGGGCACACACTCCCTTGCCGACATGAACAGCCGTTGAAGAGCTAAGGGCATTATGAAATTGTTGCTGCTGGGTACGACCGGCTACCATCCCAACGACCGTCGGCAGACGGCGTGCTTGATGCTGCCTGAATTGGGTGTCGTGCTCGATGCGGGGTCGGCCATGTATCGTGTGCGCGAACATCTGGCGACCGAGACGCTTGACATCTTTTTGACGCACGCCCATCTGGATCACGTCTTTGGCCTCACCTTCATGTTCGACGTGCTGCACGAGCGCGAGATGCAGCGTGTCACGGTACACGGCGAACCGGAAAAGCTGGATGCCATCAAGAGACATTTATTTTCCGAGTTGTTGTTCCCCGTCGAGCCGCCGTTTGACATGGCGCCGATTCAACCTCAGTCGAAGCTTGCCGCCGGAGGAGTGCTAACGCATTTTCCGCTTAAGCACCCGGGCGGCTCGATCGGTTTTCGGCTCGATTGGGACGATCGTTCCATGGCGTATGTCACCGATACGGTTGCCTCGAAGGACGCGGACTACGTCGAGAAGATTCGCGGCGTCGATCTACTCGTTCACGAGTGTTACTTCGGCGACGACATGCCCGACCAGGCGGAACTGACGGGGCACAGCTGTCTCACTCCAGTGGCCGAGGTGGCGGCGGCAGCGGATGTTGGCCGATTGGTGCTGGTGCACATCAACCCGATGATGGAAAGCGATGATGAACTCGACTTGGCCGGGGCACGCAAGATCTTTCCCAAACTCGAAGTCGGCGTCGATCGTATGGAATTAGAGTTCTAGCTTCGACGATTGCCATCACGAGATTGGCAACGTCATGAACCATTCCACGAAGCTTCTCCAAATCGCCGTGTCGTAGATGTTGTTCACCAGCAATCGCGTCGTGATACTCGCGCCGAGCATCAGCGGGAACACAAAGTACTGTCGATGCACTTTCCAATCCCAGTACGCGAGGCACGCCAGCATTGCCCACAAGAATGGGTCAATCACATCCATTGGCATCGGCAAGCCATCAAACCACGGCAGCATTTCGGTGTGCGGGTAGATAAAGAACCGAAAGATGCGGGTCATGATGGGCCCAATGATTGCCGGAAACACCGTGCAAAACATGAACCTCGCATGCACAGCCACGTTGCGGCGGTAGTACATCGCGAGCCCATAGGCCAGCGCGAATAGGGGCGCGTTGCTCAACAAGTTTAGCGCGATGAAGAATAGCTGAAAATCACTGAAATCAGGCGTGTTTTTCGTAGCCTGATAATGCCGCATCACGACGATCGAAACCACCACAGCAGGGGCGAGCAGATAGGAAAGCCGTCCGATTCGCTTGTGTAGGATCCGATAGTTGAAACGAATTAGCGAAGCCTCGGCTACCAGCAGCACGACCCAGAGCGTCATGACCGCCGTATGCACGTGATGATGCATGTCGACGGCGAAGATTTTGGAGTAGTAGAACCTCCAGAAGGCCACGAATGAAGTGAGCAGTATAGCAGCGAAGAAATATACGCTGTAGCGATAGAGAGCAGTTGTTAAAGATAGGTGTTTGGACATCAATCTCAACGACTCTCCAGAATCTCTCTCCACGCCAGGATCGGCTAAAGTGGGACCTCCGTCGCCGTATTCCACCCCACCGACTGATAGGCGAATCCATCTCCACATAATGAATATCGCTTCTCGTCAGCCGCCAGCAGTGAGGTGCGCTCCTATTAAGTCAGAGTAATTCGTACACACTATCGGAACAACCCGTACCGACTACGCGAACTTTGTCAGAAGGTTCTGAATTTGTCGTTTATAAGTGTAATGCTCAACTTCCAGGCGATGGCGCGGCGAATCGAGGTAGGTGATCGCGGCTGGCTGTCGCGTGGCCGACTGTTTCAGTCGGGCGAAGCGACGAGCTGCCCGAGGGTTTTGCTCCAGAGCATGCAGGTATCGGGCGATTAGTTGGGCTTGATAATCGACCAACCCCCATTGGCCGCTGTCGGGTTGGATCAATCCCGCGCAGAAGAGATCGTCTCGCTCGGGATGAAATACGTTCAGAAACAGGTTTGGCCGCTGATCGTGCCAATTCAGATACTGCTGGTCGATAAACGGGAAGCTGATATGAAAACCCGTGGCGTAGAGGATCAGGTCGATCTCCTCCTCGCTGCCATCGACAAACCGGATGCGATTGCCGTCCAGCCGAGCGATGTCGGGTTTCATGCTCAAGTCACCATGGGCAACCTGGCTGTGCAAACGCGAGTTGATGATCGGGTGACTCTCGAACAGCCGATGATCGGGCTTTGGCAATCCTGCGAGCTCCGAGGGGCCCAAAACCCAGCGAATGATCATTTTCGCGCCGAGCCTGCGCGCCCACAACGGCAGCCGCAGTCGCAACAGAGTTTCTCCGCACTGATCGATCGGCTTGCCTTTGAAGAACTTCGGCAGGAGATGATAGCCGCGTCGCCAACTTTGCAGCGCACGCCTAGCGTGCAGCGACGCCTCGACTGCTAAATCACATCCGGAGTTGCCTCCGCCGACGACCAACACACGCTTGTCACGTAGCACGTCGGGTGTCTTGTACTCGCTCGAATGTAGGACCTCTCCAGAAAACTCACCGGGGAAGTCAGGAAAACGTGGATCCCAATTATGCCCATTGGCAATCACAATTCCCCGATACAACCTCTGCTCGCCGCCAGCCAAGCTGACACGCCAACCGCGCTCCGCAGGTTCAACGCGCTCGACCTCCGTGTTGAATTGAATATGGTCGGTGAGCCCAAACTTCTCGGCGTAGCCGCGTAAGTACCCGAGCACAAGGCGATGGTTGGGAAACTCGGGATAGTCCTCCGGCATCGGGTAGTCGGTGTATTCAGTCAGCGCCTTGGAAGAAATCAGGTGTGTCGATGCGTACACGCTGCTGTTGGGCTTGCCATAGTTCCAATTGCCGCCCAGATCGTCTTCGCGCTCCAGGCAGTCAAACGGGATGTTCGCCTGCAAAAAGTTTTTCGCTACGGTCAGCCCGGAGGTGCCGGCGCCGAGAATGCAGAAGCGATCGGAAGTCGATAAGTCCATGCTGCGTTGTGACTTACAGGGGAAGCTACGAGCGGGTCAGATTCTTCATTATGCCAGATCCCCTAACGCTCGACAGGCACTGGCCACGTGTGACTTGACAACGGACGGCGATATATGTACACGTGTATATGTACTGTCAAGGGGCGCGCCGCCCCAATTCCTGGTGCCCGCAGCGTCCATCATGGCACAACCTTCCACTATCCACCCCAACGTGCGGATGCTCCCCGCGGCGAATGTGCGCCGGCTGATGGCCAGCATGGACATGACGCAGAGCCAAGTGGCTGAGGCGACAGGCCTGGACGGGCGCACGCTGCGGAGTATCTTGCAAGGCGATTCGCAGCCGCACGCTCGAACGCTGCACAAACTGGCGGAAGGTCTTGGCGTCTCGGTGGATGAACTTTTTCAGGAGCCGGGCTTGCTCGGTAATTGCGCGCTGACTGCATCGTCGTTCGATCGCGCTACAAATCCGATCGCCGTGGACGCGGTCGAAGCACATCCCGAGTTGTTCCGAGATTGGACGGTTGCCGAGTTCAATGAGCTATTCAGTCGCATGGCGGTGGGCGGAGAACTCACCGAGGCAGGCACACTCGCTGCCGCGCGCAAAATGAACGAGCGTCGCGAACTCATGCGTCAAGTCGCCGTGATCTTGGAATCAACTGAGGGCGATGTGTTGCGTGACTTCATCCAGCTGATGTATCGCCGTGCGACTTCCATATCGTAACGGCCGTTTCACGGGGCTTCCTCCCGGATCGCCTCCGCAATCGGTAGTCGATCGATTCTTGCAGCCTGCGTTAGCGATTGCAAGCGGTAGCTGTTGCCGTGCTCATCGATCAAACGATCATCGGGCTCAAGTGGGACCATCTCGCTAAGCACAAACTCGTAAATCAGTTGCTTGGTGGGCGGGGTGGTCGACCAGTCGGCGATCATCTCATCGAGACGAATGCTCACTGGCAGCGCGTCGCAAACGGCAGTCCATTCGACAACCTCCGGACCCGAACCCAGATCGTCCCACACCGGCCTGATCGCGTCGACCAGTTGATGACATCCATACGCGAGTCGCAACTCTCGCGTCGTGCACTTGCAACGACCGAGTGCAAATAGTGATTGCGATTGGAGAATCGTCCAGCGGTTCTTCTGCTGATCAAGTATCACGTCGCCGATCTGCGGCACCTGTTCGTCGAGCGGCAGCTGCAAGTGCCAGACCGCGTCGGCTTGGATGGCGTGGCCCTCGCCTGAATTGGCTTGTTGGGTCGTCACTTGTTGCCGCTTGGCGATTTCCACGAACAACTCGTTGTTCGAATTTCGCCGGCACAGCGTGACCGCCTCCGTATCATCGTCTAGCAGCTGAAAGTCGTTGGTTAGATCTAATTTGGTCATGCAGTGGTCCCCTGCGAACGATATTCAAACGGCTGGTAGCCGGCCAGTTTCTGGTCGCACCAGTCGATAGTTTGTTGAAGTGACTCGACGTATTGCTGCCACGAGACCTGCTGCCCATCCACCGTGTAGCTGGGCTTTGGCGATTCGCGTAATTGCTTCAGTTGAGTCAGTGATTGATCGCGAATCGCATGGATCTGTTCGATTTCTGTGGCCATATAATGTGAACTCCTAAATGCACCGCACACGGAAACGGAAGACGATCTTCTGGCCCGCGGTCGGAGTGACTTCGAACCTTACTTGATAAACCTGTCCAACCTTCGTAAACGCCTCGTGTTGGCTCACGTCGAGTTCGTGGCGGAAGTTGTATCCGATCGCGTCGGCCGTCCAGGTCGAATCGGTCTGTAGCGTGTCGAAGACGACATCGGTCTTGCTGAGCGCTACGTTCTCGTGCCCGACGACCGTCGGCGGTTGATCGCCACATTCGTTGTCGATCTCGCTCACCGTGTAGCGCACTGCGCTGACGTCCGCCTGCGTGAGTTGCGCCCCGGAACTGTCTTCCACCCGCGCTAAGAACGTGGCTGTCGCGTTTTGAAACACCGCCCCTTGAATGTCTTTTGCACTCGCCATCAATTCACCACCTCTCCTGAGAGTTGCGAGTCGAGCATCGTCACGCCGGAGGATGCCACGTCCGCCGCCACAATCGGCGACAGCCGACATTCGCCCGCTGCACAATTTCTTACCGAGCACGTTCGCGCAAGTCGAACGGATGAGCAAAGTTCCGCCATCTGAGCTACGCTCGAAACCTCTCGCGCGATTTGCGAATCTGCCATCGCTTTGGTCCCCTAACTCGAAACAAGAAAATGAGAAAGCAGGGACCTCAGGAGCCAAGATAAATTCCCAGCAAGATACTCGCCGGTTGGGGAATCTCTTGGCTCCCGGGCCCTGCATGAAATTAGCTAGCCCGTGCTCTTGACCACGTAGCGTGGATTCAACACCGCTGCCGCACCACGCTCGCTGGCTTTGAAACGCAGGACGATGTCGTTGTTGAAATCGGCCTCACTGTTGACCGGTGCTTGCGTCACGGTGATCGGCCAGTTTTCCATGTAGGCGAACGCCTTACGGAAATCGCCGAGGAACCACCACTTCTTCGCGTCGGCAGCCGCCTCGCCACCAGCAACAATCTGGCGATAGGCGATGCGGCTTTCCTGAACGCGGTAGTTGCCGAGTGGATTAGCTGCGGTGGTCGCAGTTGAGGCGCCGGCCCCGGAGTAAGTGATCTCCGCTGCGTTGAACACTCGATGCGCTGCATGACGATACGCCGGCATCACGAGCACCGTAGTTCCGTGCACTAGAATCGGTTCGCCGGTCACGGGATCCGACATCTCGGCGAACAGTTGCTCGGCTGCATCGACGTTCACCCAATCGACCAACTCGTTGCCCGCGAGCTCGTTGACCCACAGTCCGCTGGTCAGATAGGTGTTGTGGGCCTGGCCATTGGACTTGTAGTTATTGGTCTGACCAACTACCAGATCGACGAGCCGCTTTTCTTTGTTCAGTCCCAGAACTTCACCCACCTCGGCCGCGCGACTGAGCACTAAGTTCGTGCGATCGAAGAAGATCGCCTCCTTGGTCACGGGCACGATGAAGCCGCGTTTGGAAGTCGCAGGGGTCTCGATGTAGTCTTCGCCGAAGCCCAAATTGGGGTACGGCATGCCGGGCTCGATCACGTCAATGTCGTCGGCAATCTTGCTGACGCCTGGGATCTTCTCGCCGTCCAAGCGCGTGGGGATATGTTGCACGAGCTTGGAGACCACAAACGCTTCTTGGTTGTACGACTCCAGAATCTTGGAGTAGATCACCTGGCCGGTGATATTGAGGAACGCCGAGACATCGACGCCTTCGCCCGCTTCCATGACGCTGACGTGGCCGCTGGAGCGAGGATCGAGCATGCGGACCCAGTGCCGCCCATCGGGGATTAGCGATTCGGCCAGGTCGCGCAGGCTGAAGTCCTCGGGTTGTAGATGACCTTCACGCAGCGATTCGGAAAGATGCTCGACCGTGCGGTCGACTCCGTCCAAGTCGTACCGACGTTTGAGTTCTCGATAGTTGAGTGACACGTTTGTGTTCTCCTCTGAGGAAATTTGGAATTTTCTTGATTGCGATCGGGTAGTCGCTTAGGTGGCTGCCGCTTGCGGACCGCCACGTACGACGGTGCTAACGACGTCAACGAGCACTTTTTCTGAGCCGGCGGGGGCTTGCTTGACGCACCGCCCCAGTGCGAGGTTCTCAGTCGCGACGCCTACGACCCGTTGGGACTCCAGTTGATTCCCCGTGCCGTTTTCCTGTCCACCGATCAAGTCGCCCACCTCGAAAGCGGCTGGGCTACAAGTCAATTCGAAAACGCCGCTGGTCGCGACACGAATGATTTCCTCCGTCTCGCCGGAAGCGCACTGCATCGCGACTCCGACAAAGCTGTCATGGAACGTTTGCTGATTGGCCATGAGGGTTCCCAGGTCCGTTAGACTGGCAGCAGGCTTCACGTAGCCCGCGTCCAAATACACTAGGTCGCCGATCTCGACGATCGTCCCAGCGGGGGCGGGTAGTGCGACGGGATTGGTTTCGCCGTATCTCCAACGCATTGTGTTAGGCATCGCATAAACTCCGAAACTAAGGTGAGGATTTTTTGCTCAACTGGTAGCGGTTGAATCTGTCAGTTGAGTGACGACTTCAAGGCGGTTGCGAATTCTTCTGCGGTTGCCAGAGGCATGCGCGGATTGGCTGCGAAGAATGTTTGCTCGCGCGAGAACGGTGACGCGGCTTGGGCGTCCGAACTTCGGACGGTCGCAGCCGCGCTGGCTAGCTCGGCACGCTCCGTGATCAACTCCCGCACCTCGGCTTCGTCGACGATGTTCAACAGCGACTCAACAAACGTCGGACTGACCCGCCGCGGATCGCGCCGTTCCCTCTCGGCCTGTGCGGAGACCCAGAGCTGATTCTCGCCGAGCAGTTCAGTAACGCGCTGCCGTCGTTGCGCGTAGTTGGCGCGAGCCTCAGCGTCATCAAGCTGCTGACGTAATCGCTGCACTTCGGCAGACTCGAGCTCCTTCAGCAAGTCAGGCCGATGCAGCTCGAGGACCTCCCTGGTTAGTGCATCCAACGCGACCTGATCACTCCCGTTGTTGCGGTTGACGTCGCGATGTTGCTCAAATAGGCCCTGCGTTGTCGCCGGGTCGGCAACAAGATCAACACTTTGGACCTTGGTAATCGCTTCGACGACTGCCGTTTCGCGCTCGCGCGACAGCTGCGCTAGTACGTTGTGCGAGAAGCCGACGTTGTGCGGGTTGTGCTGGGCGTCCCATAGCAGCTGCTCGGCGAGGGCGTGCTTAGGGTTGAAGTGCAAATCGCCGAACAAACCCTCGCCTGCACGCAGCTCCACGCTGCGAATCACGCCCAGGCGATCCTGATAGTCGCGGGGACTGAGCGGACCGTCTTTGGGATGATTGACGTTGACCTTCGCTTCTTCATACAGCGTCGCGGCGGCGGCTAGTGCCGACTCGCGATAGCGACGGCCATTGCGCGACTCCAAGCCGATGAGCTTGACGCCCCGCAGGATGCCGAGTTCATGGTCGACGCTCAGTGCGACACCGCCTGAGTCGACATACTCTTGTAACAACTCTGTCATGGCTCCCTTTCTGATGGTGAGGAATTGCAAGTTGCCAATAAGAAAACCCCGCAGCAGATCACCGAGGATCTGCGACGGGGCTCGACGGGATACTCGACCAACGGAGTGGTTGAGCTCGGTTCGATACCTAGTCTACAATTGTGGTGCTATCGCACCATGCGGTCGACCATCACGCGCGTGTGCTGGATGTGACCATCCTGCACCTGCACAGTCACACTGGCCGTACCATGAAAGCCGCGAACGCTAATGTTCTCGACCAACTTGGCGAATTCCGTTTCCGCCTGTTCACGCTTGTCAACTTTCTTGGGTTTCGTCGTTGTTCTCATGGGTCTGAATTTAGCAACTACGGGGGTCGATTGCACCAACTATTATTGGCCACCCCCCGACTGGTGCATCGATAGGTTTTTCTGCTCTTGGTCGTAGTCCAATCCCAAACGTAGGCTCCACGTCTGCGGTGAGAGAATCTTGTTTTCGAACGCCATTTGTTCCACTCGGCAGGTGTTGAGCTGGTCGCGGACCTCGAGCGATGGCGGTGTGATTTGCAAGTCGATCAAGCGTCGTATGTCGCTGGGAAGTCTGCCAGCGCTGACCGCGTTTTCGATCACGCGCCACATTACATCGCAATCGTCGTTGGCAAGATTGGCTTGCAGTCGCTCGAACATTTTCACGGCCGGGCCTTCTGCCACGAGTGTCGATGCATAGTTGGCGTTGGAAGCATCGGAGGTGAACATGAACTCCGGCATCACCAGACGGGCGGCCACGGCTCGCAGTTCCGCCTGCAGCACTTGCACGAAGCTGCTCGCGTCGATTCCCGCGACGGGGAAGTCATACTCCAAGCCTGCCGGCGCGTCGAGAATGGTTCCCGGCGCGTATCGCGACAGGTACTTCGTTTGATTGGTCGCCGCAGCGCTTGCCACTTGACCTTGATCGGCGACGAATTGCTCGACTCCACTCCGCGTCGCGCTGCGATGCTTGCGAATCAGCGCGATCGCCGATTGAATTTCGGCCACGACACTCATGTTGCGGAGCAATTTCTCGACGCGGCGCAGATTTTTTCGCACGGGGTAATACAACGGCAGGCCGCGTTTGACGTTGCTGTCGACGTTTGCCTTGCGATGTTGAATCGCCGAGGCCTCGACCGGCTCGCCGTCGATGAAGTATCCCAATACGGTTTCGACGTCGTGTGGTTCGGTCTGAATGCCGAAACTGGCCGGCGCGTGGCTGGCTAACTCAATCGGCGTTTGCACCTGGTCTGGTTCGACGAAACGGATGCGCGTCACGCCGCTCCCGTCGACGAAAAATCGTAAGAAGACTTCGCCATCGCGGTCGAGTCGGCGCACGATCTCCTGCTGGCGCGCTTGCCAACGGTTGAGATGCATGAACTCGTCGAGTACCGCTTGGACGTCCAGTTCCAACTCGGCGGGTGCCTGTACGCCCTTGCGAATCGACGCGCGATAGACGTGGCCCGACCCGACCAGATAGCTGGTTCGATTTTCAATGCCGTTGATTGCGAACTCGTTCGTGGCCGCCAGGCGGCGGCATTGCTGACGGATGTCGGCCAGCTGTTCATTCGTAGAAAAGGGCACGCTGTTGCCACCTCGCGACGAGTCTTTGGCGTCCAATGAATTCCACCAGGTGCCGTCATCGTCGAGATACGCCTCGCGTGGATCGATAAATGCGTCCCACAGTGCCTCGCAGGCTTCGCTCAGACGTTGTTCCAGCGGACCGGTATCAACCGTTGCGTTTGACATATTGCTCCTCAGTTTGTGATTGGCTTTTCGATTACTGAAATGGAATTACGTGCTGATCGGAATTCGGTTTCCCAACCCATCATCGACGTCTGTGCCAGGGAGTATCTGCTCGGCCAGTCGCAGCGCCATTTCCAGGGCATCCGGCCCGTCGTCGTGTGAACCAAGCGGGAAATCGCGCAGCTGGTCGACCAGCAAGCGGGTCGAAGGACTACCTTGCAAGAATTTCACTCGACGTTGCGACAGATACGGACTCAACCGGCGAATACGCGTGTGCTTGTTGATGTGATTATGGATCGCGAATGGCGCGATCCCGTGCACGCCGCGCCTGAGAAACTCGGCTTGGATTTCACTCGCCAGCAGTTCCTGGAATTGATTCGCTTCGACGCCGAAACTACTCACGCGATGTTGCTGCACCAACGCCGCTGCGTCGGCAACCATTTGCGGAATCGGACGACGTGCCAGATCCGCTTCGACATACAGAATTCCATGCGCATCGACTCCCAGCACGACAAACGCCGAATAATCGCCGTGCCGCGCATCGGTTCCCTTGCTCGGGTCGAGAGCCATCGTCTTGAGTTGGAGGTCCTCTGGCCATCGACTGAACCAGATGCGCTCATCGAAATACACTGGCGGCCACTCGCAACGTTCGGGGTCGAGTGGCGAAGACTGTTTCTCGCGCTCGAATGCCGTCCGACCTTCTTCGACACGCATTTTCATCAGCGTGTAGAGGTCTTCGACCTCCGGCCAAAGCAGTTCCGCTCCCGCTTCCATCAGATGGCGATGACGCTGGTAGAATTGGTGGGCCAAAGCTTGTGACTGAGGATTCTCCAGATCGCAATAGATTTCTTCCCAGTCGGACCACAAGCTTTCATGGGTGGGCCATTGTTCGATGGCACGGAACTTTTTCGATTGCCAGCCAGGCGTATTGTGGAGCTGCATCGCCAGCGCGTCGCGGTGGAGCGCTGTCGCGAGATTTACGATGTTGGTTTGTTTTGTGCCTGCCTTGAGCAACGTGCCATGAAACCACTGCTGGCTCGAATCTCGCTGGGCCGCCGAAACGATGTGGCTATCGTTCTGCAGATCGTCGCAAACGATCAATGTGGGACGATTCTCGCGGCGGCGGCGACCGCGCAGACGCTGTCCCGTGCCGAATGATTCGAGGATCGTACCGTTGCGGAGTTCCAGAGTTGTTGAGCGCCAGCGCGGTCCTTGTCCGCAGGCGTGCGGATAGTCGCGGGCAAGGAGCTCGTTGTCCTCCAGCTCGATGCGGATGTTCTCCAGATGCGTCCGTGCCTGATTCTTCGTGTCGGATACGATCCAGATGTAAGGTTCCCAACCCTCGACCGCGACGTGCAGCACGAAACAAAGCGTCGCGATCGTCGACTTAGCCCCTCCGCGCGGTCCGATGACATTGAGTTTCGCGCCGCGATGTTCTTGTAGTAGGTCGAGCTGCTCGCCCAACCACAAGTGCATTTTTGAAGGGGCGCTGCGAAAATGATCTGTCAGGTAGGTTCTTCCCCACGCGAGCGTGTCGTCGGGCGCTTCGTGCCGCAGGGGCTTCTTGTTGTCCTGCTGTGCCGCCATGACTCGCGTGAGCCGTGACATCAGCCGAGTCATCAGCGGGGCTGGGATGGGCACATCGTGATGGATTCTTTTCATTCGATCAGCCTTTGTCGCCTACGGTTCATCTGACGGTTCGATGTGACAGAGATCGTGGTTCGATTGAAACGAGTTGTCTTGCAGTTGCGTGGTCAGCTCCGCAAGCTTCGATTGCAGACGTGTTCGATCCTCAGGGTCGTGAACTTCGCACAGCATTGATTCCGCAAGCTCGTCCACGAATTTGCGGAGCTGCGTTACGGTCAGCGAATCTGGCGACCGACGCCCGAATCGCTCCGGGGCACAATGTTCCAGCCACCACACCGAGACGCGCCAGTTTTTCTGTTCCTTGGCTGCCTCGTGGAGATTTCGCATGTGCTTAAACTCGGGATTCGCCTCCGCCTTCAGGATTCGCGTGTGAAAGTCGCCGTCATCTTCCAATTGCTGCCGCAGTTGTTGGGCCGTCTTGCCCAGGTAGTGGCAAGCGGTTTGACGATCGCAGCCAATTGAGATCATCAGGCAGCAATCTCGTTTCTCCTCTTCACTGAAACTCATGATTCTCCTCATCACCGAGGTACTCAAAGGAAACCACCGCCCGACCTTTCGAGCTTCGATAGGCGCTCAGGTTCGCGACATTGCGGCTGCTCGACCCGGTCTTCTTCACATTGATCGCTTTCCACAATGCCGACCGTCGGCAATGGTTGATCAACGAAGGGTGGCTGCTGGTGACGTTGATGCGGTGACCCTCACCGCGATGCAACGCTGCGACCGCCGCGACAACTCGCATACCGATGCCCATGCCTTGGTAGTCAGGCAACGTCACGATCCGACTAAACCGACGATGACCTTTCTTGGGGATCACGGGCAAGGTCGCACAGAAGGTCACAGGCTCACCCTCCCAGGTCGCGAGGTAGCACCGTGATCCTGTTCCCAGCGTGCCAGTCAAATAGTGATGGCGCTTAAACAATTGCCAAGCAGCCATTCGGCAGCGATGGATTTCAAGCTCGATCGCAGGCCGCCGAAGACGCCTCCGCTGCAAGGTACTCGTGGCCATGTCGAGTACCCAGTCCGCCTCCAGCCATTGGGCGACGTCGTAGTGACAGGTGACCGCGATGAACTTGCATGGAACGTTGCCGCGACGAATCCCCTTGGCGATCGCCGTCGAGCATGCTCTGGCAACCTGTCGATCGACGACGCTAGTGAACTCGTCGAACACGACTAGCGGGAGCACCGCATGCGGTTCTTGAACTGAGGCATGTAATTCTTGGCTCCCATCAACTTCCGCCGTTCGCATTCCGAATTCCGCAATTGCTAATGCTTTCGCGAGATCGCAGCGAAACTGCTCGCCGCAGCTAAGCACGTCGTAGGGCTTCACCCAAGCGGGGGACGACCCAAATCCGACGGCGGTGAGTAGCTCGATTGCTTTGCGAATCGGCACGTCCGGAAAACAATCGATGATCGCCTTGTCGCGCGGCCAATCCGCGCGGTGGTAGAGTTGATCGGCGTAGAACTTGCGAGCGACCGTACTTTTGCCACTCCCCGAGGGGCCAACGATCAAGCCGACCTGCCAATCTTCGTTTCGCTCAGGCAGCTCGACCGAGAAACGCGACGTTGCTTTTTCCGCGAGTGGCACGTCGAACATGCCAGCTACCTGTTGCACGCGAAACGAATCAAAGACCGGACACTCCACTACAAGGTCAGCACGCGGCATCGGTAGCCCTCCTTGCGCATGCGCTGGTAGAGTTGTTCCTGATCGTGTTCGTCTTCACATTCGACGACGATCTGAAACGAGTCGGGGATCTCAACTTCGGGTCGTTCTTGCTGATCGTCTGGCCACGGCCGCTGTGCTGGTTCTCGCTCCAGTTGGTCGAGCATTTTCTCGACCTGCGGGTGCGCGAACTCGCAGGTGTCAACCAATGTGCGGACTTGCTCAGGATCCGCCTCTGCCAGTTCAGCAAGCGGGTCGTGGGTCAGTAGAATCTTGTCCGCCTCGTCGGCGGTGACGTCCAACACAAGCACGGGCACCAACACCTCGGGGGTCGTCTCGGCACGCAGGTGACCGTCGATCAGTTGCAGTCGGCCGTCGTCGAGTTCCCGCACCAGTAGCGCATCGGCATAGCCGACTTCGGCCAACACTCCCCGCAAAGCGTCGCGCTGTATGTCGGGATGCGTACGCCAGTTCTTGGGGTGAGGTTGTAAGTCTGCAGCCCGCACACGGCGTAGTTCTTTGATTCGATCTCGAATATGCACAGCGTGCCTCCTATTCGCACAGAGAGTGTCGCACGGGTTGCAGCAACTCGTATTTGTCACTCGTCCCGCTGTCACCCTCAAACGTGAGGACAATTGGCACCACAGCGAATGACGATGCGAGCGTTTCCACGGTGAAATGCACACCCTTACCAGCTGCGATCGTTTGCCCGCTGAATGCGACTTCGACGTCGTTGACCGCAACGTTGCTGACGGTCAGGACCGCTGAATAGCCACTAACGATCGTGGCCAACGTGAGTTCTTCGTCGGCCTCCAGCGCGCCGGTGAGATCGATAAACACGTCTCGCTTCGCGCCTGGACTTCCGATGGGATCAAACTTGAGACTCATGGCTTTCCTTATCTCACTGGGACGCTTCGTGTTGTTAGTTTCACCCGCAGTAGTCCGCTGATACTTGAACTTGTCGAGCTATGTTGTGCCGGGACGGTCACGGAGCGGGTTTCCGGCAGCGCTGGCTGATTTCCCAGCCCGCGCGGCACCGCTAAACCGCGCGCCGAAATGCCGCTGCCCAACGTGAGCAACTTCTCGGAGGAAGCAGGCACGCTCGCTAGCGTCAGCACGACAGTTCGGTCGCCGGTCTTGGATGCCGAGGTGACCGCAACGGCCGCGCCGTTGTCGATAAACTGCCAGGCGGCCGGATCGTAGGTCGTGGCTGCCTCAAGATCGCGATCGAAAGTCAACGTGACGGCTGACCCATCGCCAATCGCCGTGAGCAAGCGCGGCGGGGTGCCATCCGACCCATCGAACAGCGCTTCATCGATGGCAGCCCACCAACGATCCGCCAAGGTGATCGCCTCGGCATCGGTCGTGAAATGCAAGTCATCGGGCAACGGCCCGAGGTCGTAGGTTACTGGCCCGGGGAAAATCTGTTCATTCTCCCAAGCATCGGTCTGTGCGTTCCGAATCTCCTCGGTCGTTCCGTCGGGTACGCCGTTGATCTGTCCACAAAGCAGTGGTGGAGTACCGGGCAAGTCGTTGTGTAGTCTGGCTAGCAGATGTTCCATCGCCGCGGCGTAGTCCGCGCGTTCGACGTCGACGTTTGCATCACGCTCGCCTTGGAACCAGAGGATCGCGTCGATCTGCGTGACCTCGGAAGCGGCGACCGTCGCCAGTGCCGCGTCGTAGGTAGCCCCACCATCTGCCCAATCGGGAGTATTCACGAGCCCAGTTCCACTTTCCGCTGCATAGATGAAGCCAACGGACTCCTCTCTGTCGTTCAGCCAGCGGGTCGCCAACAGAGGCCATAGTTCTCCCGCGCCATCGACATCGAAGAGTTCGCCCCAAGCGCCGTTTTGAAACACCGATGCGAACTGCGTGGGATGCTCGTATTCCTGATGGTTGTCGAATTGGCCTTCGGCATTGGACTGTCCGAGTACGAGCACGACTTTGTCGGGTTTGGCATAATCGATGGTCGTGCCTGATAGCTCCACGCCAGCAATTTGACCTTTCATCGCGTACGCCGTCGTGGGATCTCCAGCGCCGATCGTGCCAATGGTTAACTCGATTCCGTAGGTCGCCGTTTGGCTTGCTATGAGAACGCTGTCGATGTAAAGCGTGACTGTAGGCGTCGGCCCGGACACGTCATGAACGAGCTCATACTCTGACCATTTGGTTCTCGTTGCGTTTGGAACGGCGAACACGATGTCGAGCCCGCTGTTCGCGCCAGTCAAGGTGAACGCGTTCGTCGGTCGGACCACGAGCCCGTCCATGCCTGAACTCAGCCATAGAAAACTGAGTCCTGTGCCTGGATCACCGAGAATCATGCCTTGCTGATTCGCGCTCGCTTGCTTGGCCCAAAACTTGACCGACCAGGAATGTTTGCGCGACAGCGTGATCGGCGAGTCCAGCGCGATCGGAGTGGACGATGTTCCACTCAGGTCCACGGCGCTTGGGTAGTCGCCTCCCGGTCCCGCCACCCCGAAGGTGACGCTCGCGTCTGCTGTGCCGTTGTTGCCTCCCCACGAGTCGACAACCGCTGCCCCGTTCGATTCCTGCAATGTCCATCGATGGCTAACCACTTTCTCCTCCTTTCACTCAGGTTTCCGAGTACTCGCGACCACGAGTGATCAAGATTCCGTCACCAGCCGCACGAGATAGCCGGCGAGCGCGGCCACCAGGCTGAGTAAGACGTGCCAGGATCGAAACAAGATTTCAACCTTGCCTACGAGTCCAATTTGGTCTTTCTCGCCGCGTAGCAAGGTCAGCGCCTCACTTGATTTTCGGTGTGTCTCATTCATGACTCGATTCAGATTGCCCTCCGCCTCGATGCCGTAGCCCAGTTCCGAACCGAGCCACGACGTTAGTCGATCAAACTTGCGTTCCAAATGTTGCACTCGTTGCACAATCTCCGCTTCACACTGATTTGCTTTTTCCACGCCATCGCCTTTCAGGCTCGTCAACGAGCGAACGATCGAAACATGCTCCGCCTACGTGATCCCTGTTTGCCAAGCACCACGTAGGCGGCAAGCAGCTATGCTAAGTTTGCCCGGCCGGTAGTTTCTGATCGTAGATTCGGTGAATCGGTCGGGCCGAGCGGTTCCTCTGTGGGACGCACACCTGCCGCCATGTCGACCCGATTCGAGTCGCCCGCAAATGCGTTGAGGTACTCAAGAATCTGCACATAGCTGCCGTACATCCGCATCGAATCCTTGACGTAGATGAACGTGCTGCGGAAACGGCTTTCCAAGCGCGTCCAATTGACGATCGCGCGATCGAGGGCCCCCAACAGGATTAAGGCGTTCTGACTGCGGAAGTTCAGCTGGCTGGCGAGCGGAATGTTTGGATCGGAACCGTCCACCGCCCACGGCAACGTGATGAGCCCACCGGGTGCCTCTTGCACCTCGTCACCGCCGAACGGTTCGGTCGAGCCGAGCAGCGTCTGGGCGGAATCGGTGGCACGCTCGATCAAGTCACCCAGCGGCCGTTTGTCGGGGTTGTACGTCACGCGGCGACGCATGCGGTCGGACGCGAGCAGGTGCTCGACGTAGTGATTCTTGGTCGTCTCGTCCAAACCGCCTCGCACTCCGAACTCGTCGTTGGAGACGACTTCGCTGCGAAAGTCGAACAGTGGGCCGAGAGCCGCGACAATATGCAAGTTTCTAAACTCGGTAATCGTGCGTCGAAATTGTTCTTTTCCAGGATCGCCTGCGGGCATAGTTTTCTCCTTGAAGGGCTGTTAGTTGCTAGGCTCGAGGCGCTAGTCACTAAGCAAAAAATGGAAATGCAACAACTAGCGCCTAGCAACTCGTGGCTGGCGCCTCACCTACTTCAAACTTTGTCGGCGCGATGTCGTTGAAGCGCTCGCGTAGTTCGCGCCGCAGTTGGTCCGCCCAACGCGCGTGCTGTGGGTCAGCGTTTCCGTCGGCAGCCGCGTCGAGCCGGTCGAGTGCAAGGCGTCCTGCAACCGCATCTTGTAGCGGGTCACGTCCCTCCAGTTGCGAAAGTCGTAGAAGTTGACGAGCTTCCGCGTCGTCACGCTCGATCGGCTGTCGCACTTCGTGAAACGTCGTCACCGCATCGGCCGCGGAGCCCTCCTGCAACGACACGTCGCGATCAAAGTTGCTCGCCCCCGGGTCGCGTTGACTTGGCGCTCTTGTCTGGTCAGCCCTCGTTGG
>JANQQA010000091.1 GCA_028285205.1 Bythopirellula sp.
CGGCAACGGACTGTCACTCGAGGAAGTAAAAGCGGGCCACAAGAAGCGAAACTGGGTCCCCTTGTTTCGCGACGAGGAAGTGATCGAGTACCCGACCGATCAAACGACGATCACCAAGCGATACACCGAAGAGGCGATTCGATTTATTCGTGCCAACAAAGAGCAGCCCTTCTTCTTGTATTTGCCGCACACGATGGTGCATTTGCCGTTGGCGGTCTCCGAGGCATTTGATGGACGCACCGACAAGCTCATTTGGGACGCCATCGAAGAGGTGGATTGGTCGGTCGGACAAATCCTGCAGACGCTTCGTGAGGAAGCCATCGATGAGCGAACTTTGGTCGTCTTCACCAGCGACAACGGGGCCGCCGTCGGTTCGTCGCTGCCGCTGCGGTCGCAAAAAGGTAGCGTCTATGACGGTGGGATTCGCGAGCCCACGCTGATGCATTGGCCAGGCCAGATTCCTGCGGGAGAAACTTGCCATGAGGTTGCCGCCTCGATCGATCTGTTGCCGACGTTCGCCAAGTTGGCGGGTGCGACTCTGCCCGAGCGGCCAATCGACGGCAAGGACATCTGGCCGCTGATGTCGACCAAGGGTGCTAAGAGCCCGCACAAGCACTACGTGCTGATGCACGGCGCTGGGACCGTGCGCGCTGGCAAGTGGAAGTTCTACCCCTGGTCGGAGGCGAAGGGAAAAGATCGCGGCGCCAGACTCCCAAATCGCACACCAACGACCCATCCGGTGCAGCTTTACGACACGGTGGCCGATATCAGCGAGCGAAACAACGTCGCCCAGCAGCATCCAGAAATCGTCAGCGAGTTGCAGCAGGCCTACGACGATCACCTCGCGAGTATCAAGAGCACACG
The DNA here is from genome assembly GCA_028285205.1 of Bythopirellula sp. Lineage (GTDB taxonomy): Bacteria > Planctomycetota > Planctomycetia > Pirellulales > Lacipirellulaceae > Bythopirellula. The sequence goes on from JANQQA010000091.1 coordinate 865, forward strand.
ACGCCCCACGGCCACCATGCAGCGGCCCGCCGGCGCCGTGTCGCCGGTTGGTCCGAGGCGGCCGAACACCAGCGTCTTGTTCAACGGGCTACGGCTCAACGCCTGGACGCTCGAAGATCCGCAAGGCTGGGTCGTTGAAAACGATATGGTCCTCTCGTGTCGCATGAAGGAAATCGAACGCAAGGGAAAGAAACGCACCGCCGGCCGTGGCTACATCTGGACGAAAAAACAATTCGAGAACTTTGAACTGACGCTGCAGTACAAGCTGAGCGAGGCAGCCAACAGCGGCATCTTCTTTCGCACCGATCCTGACAATCCCGTTCAAGGCGGTTTTGAGATCCAACTGCTGGACGACGCGGGATATCTCAAGTCACACCCGGAGGCCGAACCTAATCAGCTCAACGGCTCTTTGTACGATTGCCAGGCACCTACCGCCGATGCTTCGCGACCACTCGGCGAGTGGAATGACTTAAAGCTGACCTGCGCGGGTGCTAGAATTCGTGTTGCATTGAACGACAGCGAGGTGCTCGATCTCGACATCGACAATTGGGATACGCCGCGCGAGAATCCCGACGGCAGCCCCAACAAGTTCAAGTCGGCCTTGAAGTCCTTGCCGCGCGCCGGACACATCGGTCTGCAGAATCACGGTCAAAAAGTCTGGTTCCGCGACATCGTCGTCTTTGAACTTGATTAGCAGAGTTCGATCGAACGGTCGGCGGTCTAATCGATGGCTGCGCATTCAAGGCCGGTGTGCCACGGGCTCTGCCAGAGCCAGCAATGGTTCTCGACACGGGCTGCGCTTTGGCGCTCCTCAGAACCTCCTCACAAACGCCGGGTAGAGCAGGCCGAATCCGACCAACACACCTGTCGATGGGCTGGGAACGATGTTGTAGCTGATATTGTCAATGTTGAATCCCGGCCCGGTCCCCGGAGACAACTGAATCATCAGCGCGTCGAGGAAGCTCTGGGAGTCCTCCGATGCGATCGTAAAGAAGTCGGTCGCCGCACCGATTGTGCCCGTCTGCGTAAACACTGGGCTGTCGTTCAACATTCCGGTGATCGAATAAGTTGCTGCTCTATAGCCAAAATCAACCGACGTGAATTGGAACAGCTCGTTTGCATCACCAGTTAGTGCAACGGATCCCACCTGACAGTTACAGAAGATGCTGGGGACTGGATTGCCAAAGACCTTGCCTACTTGCCACTCGCCTTCCACGGCTGTCACCGTAAATCCATCTGCGGAATAAGAGCTGAAGCTGTCCAAGTTGCTCCCCGGCAGGTCCTCGAAGGTGAAAGTAGCTGCGAGAGTCGGCTTGCAAGCCAGCAGCAAGATCGCTGCCAGAGAGACTTTGGTGATGGTATGATTCACGAGTCGTCCTTTCACAGTGCGAAGACATTAGTTACCAGCGACCATTGCGATCGGCTGGAAACAGCCATAGGGTGGAAGAGCTAGCAATTGTAACCGCCGCTATCTCCCGTGTCACTGAATTTCTGCTACTTTGCCAGCGAGGTGCAGGACGACAATCGTGTATCCATCGAGCCGGGTCTCAATACAAGTGACAGCGTGAAAAATCCTGAGCTCAGCGTCACTCCGAGAATGGGGAGGGCATAGTTGCGGTGCAGACTGTAGACCGGCTCAGAAACTGGCCTTCCTGACTGAGGGCACCACAGGTGCGATCCGTTGGGTACATGCTTCGACGGAGCCCCTGCCAGAGTACATTCCTGGGCCAACATCCCTAGGCCTACTAGATTTAAGTGTGTTAGTCGTTCTCGGGGTGCGAATACGACGAGTGTAAACTTCGATGCGGACCACGGCGGGGCGTAGGATGGTGCCGCCAGGCCCATCGTTTCGATAGATTTCGCCATCTAGTCGATCGGCTGCCGCTTCGCTCTAGCCCATCCTACAAACTTGAAGTCGTTTCCGCGCGTCGAGCACATTGGCCTATAGAATCATGACCAACAAGTCTGGTTCCGCGACATCGTCGTGCGTGAACTTGATTGGTGGAGTCTGGCGCAGCGGCCGCTGCGACCTCCGTCCGCCCGCAGCTGATCAGCAACAGGGCTTCGCCACGCTCGGCGCAAGAGTTACTGACTCGGCTTTTCGTTCGTACCGTACCTTTGATTGGTCCGATCGTAGATGGCGTTGACCTCCTTGCTCACGTCGAGGTTCTTTTCCACGATCCAATCGGAAGTGTACTTGGTAATGGTGCGGTCCACCGGCGGCGCAGCCTGTGGAGCTGGAGGCGGCCAAACATCCTCATTGATTGCCGCCATGCGGACGCGAATCTCGTCTTTTGTGACGTTCCAGACCATGTAATCTTCTGCGAGCGAAAGGGGCCCGTCGTACGTCGATCGTATGCCCGCCAGAATAGGCGGCGCGGTGTCGGGGTCGTTGAAGAAATGGTAAGCGATTGCCATGCGCGGCTTAATTCCGCTCATAACTTTACCGAATGCCTCGGGAGGCGTGTGTATTTGGGTGCCGACTTCCAGCGCGTTGGAAATGGAGAAGCCGAATTTCTCGATCATATTTGGTACGTCAATGAAGCACTCGTGGATGGCGACATCGGCGTTCTTTGCATATTTGTCAAACCACTGATTGGGGTACGTGTCGCCTCCAAAAACAAACTTCAGTCCGTTCCATTCAAGGCTGTAGCTAACCGAGCCATCAATCACATGGTTCGCGGGCCAGGAACGGATCGTGACGCCGTTCTCCTGATAGACTACCTGATTCTCGCCCTTGTAATCGAACTGCTCAACGATGACCTTGCCGCCCGATGCGGGGAGGCGACCGGCACGGCCCTCAATGTCCCAACTTAGCGCCTTTTGCCAGTGGTCAATCGCATACTTCGTCCCCAATTCTGGACGGTCGCCGCTCGGCCCGTACACATACAGCGGCCCCTGTCGCCCCGCCACCCAGCCTCCAATGAAGTAGGCGGCGAAGTCGCCGAAGTGGTCGGTGTGCAAATGGCTGATGAAAATCTTGTTTAAGTAATCGTAAGGTATATGCATGCTGGCCACGCGCTCGGCGGAACCTGTGCCCGCGTCGAACAGGAACTTGTCGCCGTTGCCCAATTCGACGAGCCAGCATGACGCAGCTTGAGATGCTCGAGCGGTTGGCATCCCCGTGCCGCAAGCCACTATTCGCATCTCTGCAGGACCAAGTTCCTCCGTTCCTGGAAAGTAGACGTTCGGGTCAGGAAGCTTTCCGACAGGCGTGATCGCATCGGCTTCGAGCTTACTCTCATCTTCCAGTTGTTGAGTTTGCGCCGCGCGGACGGCGCTTGGTCCCACTTGGGCGGCCCCGATGAGATAGCCGATCCCACAAGCGACACAGACAGCAATCAACAGCGGCACGCCAACTTGCTTCGCGTTCGTCATCACAATCACCTGAATTGGTCTAAAGAAGAGAGTCTATGCGCGCCGTGTTAGCTAGCAGGCAGCGCTTCCCTCAATTTTAATTGAATTTTCGGCAGGTTGAAAGAACCGAAAGTCGCAAAGGCCGGGCTAACTTACTCAACTGCCGCAGTAGACCAACGAACGACAATGCTGCGTAACGACCTCAGTCGGGCAGCGCAATCCGAAGCTCCGACGCGACCTTGCTGGCCGCGGCCCGCCTATTCGCTGGGCGTCACATCCTCGATGTCCTGCTTCTTGTTGCTATCGAGCTCGACGTAAAGAAGTTGCTTTGACGCAGCGAAGTCGATCTTCTTCAGATCCACCTGACGGACGCGGCGGTTGTGCTGCGTGTGGTACTGAAGGATGAGGTTCTTCGTGTCGTACGCCGTCGTCCAGATCGTTGAACTCCGCATCCCCGTGGTCGTTTCGTCGCCGTCGCCTTCGGCAGCGCCCAGCGGCAGGTTGAAGTTGTCCAAGATGCGAAATACTTCGTACATCGTTTCCGACCCTGTGTCTGTCGGACGAGCCGTGGCGGTGAATGCCACGGCACGCACAAACCGCGAGGGTGGTGTGAAATCGCCGGGCAAGCCGATCATTCCACTGCCACCGCCGAGCGGCGAGAAGTTCAACTCTTCAATCTTCTTGTCAGGCAGAGCCACTGGCGACAGGTTAAGGTAGTTCCTTAGGTTGGTGATGTGCCAGTCGTAATTGGGCGCGTTGGTGATGACACCGAGCGGGGCATCGAAGATGACAACTTCTCCCTTTAAAAACTCGATCACGATCGCCGTGCCGCTCGGCTCGGTAACGATCAAGTGTGCAGGCGGGGCCATGCCCAGCGAGGGCGCGATCACCGGCGTAACACGAACCTCGGTGAGCGCCGTCCTTACCTCTTTCACGGTAGCACATGTCGACAACAAATAGGTGATGACATCGCCGGGGCCGATGGACTGGCTCGCCTTGGCGGGGTCGTATGCTTCATACTCAGCGAATCCTGGATGGTAGAACCCATTGACGCTGAGGCCGCGCTCGTTCATGCCGTCAACGATGAGACCCTCACCCATGGATGGCGCATCCAAACCGACGAACCCGTGCGTTGCTTCCCAGACTAGTCCGGTCTTTTGATCCGGTGTGTGGCCAGTGAACTCGTGTCCGCGCGGGACAATGACAATGCGAGAGTTCAGGTCGAACGTTCCCCACTCCATCGACCGTCCGAAGACTACGGCACCATCCTCAGATTTGAGGGTAATGCCTGTGCAGGCCAAGACTTGCGATTGAATAATCAAGAGAACCGCGAGGCACGCAAACGATCTCGTTGCAATTTGATGACGATACATCGGTGAGTTTCCTGAAGTGCGATTGTTGGTAGGTTTCAAAATGTCCGGGTTTGAATGTTGTGTCCGCATTATCTCTTTGGTTCCAAGGCGCGGCAAGGCAAGTGGGGTTTTGCGCTACTGGGCGGTGCCCGATTTCAGTGCCGATCGGCGTCAGTGCTGCAATCGATGGGCTGCCGCTAGCCCGTCCCTCACACTGGGTGACTTCTTGTGTGAATGGGCACTTGTCGCGTCTGCGCATGCGCAGCATTCCAATATACCGCCAGCTATACTATTCGTTTGACCTTGCCTCAGGTACTCAAGCAAGCCTTGCCGAGGAAACCCTATCGGGTGTTACGTTTGGGCCCTTGCAGCGAGTTCCTTTTCTTTCTGACGGAACAAGTCCATGACAAGACCCACATTAGGATTCTCACACTGTTGTGCCCTCGTCATTTCAGCCAGTTTTACATGGGCGCAGGCACCTGGGGAAAAAATTGTCCACGACGCAGAGTACTACATACTCGAAGCGCAGAATGGCCAAACATGGGCCGTTGAAGACTCCGCGCTCGATCAGAAGCTCGCAGAACTGCGAGCGAAGTACGGTACGCCCCCGAACATCGTTCATTTCATGTGGGATGACCAGCCTTTTGGGGCCGTCGGCATTCCGGCTATGCAGAGAATCCGTGGCTACGAGACACCGAATCTAAACCAGATGGCAGCAGAAGGGATGCTGTTCACACGTATGTACACCGAGCCAAGTTGCACGCCGAGTCGGGCCGCTTGTTTGACGGGGCAGCATCCGATTCGGAATGGAATGTACGCGGTTGGGTTCCCAGTGGAATACCATGGCATGTCCTCAGCGTCCGTGACGATCGCGGAAGTCCTTTCGCAGGCAGGTTACTCTACCGGTCTCTTTGGCAAAACTCACTTGGGAGATATCGAGCAGAGTTATCCCCACAACCAAGGTTTCGACGAGGCATTCTTTGCCGTCTACAACCAGGCGGTGAGCCTATGGAATGTGGAGGGCGAGGCCGCCAACGCGGTTGTTGGACTCAAAGATGAACTACTGGCCGAAAGCCGCTACAAGCTTGATAAGACCTTCATTCAAAAGGGGTATGTGTTCTACTTGGAAGGAAAGAAAGGTGAACAAGCGACGGAATGGGGTGACACAACAAACCAGAGTTACAAGAGGTTCGATGGAGAAGCACAACAGCGCGCTCTAAACTTTATGTCGCGGCAAGCGAAGGCGAACAAGCCGTTCTACGTCGCGTGGTGGCCGTTGATGACGAGCTTCATTCCCGATCCGCAAAAGACAACGTTGCAACGCGGGCATATCGGTGAAGCGTACCACAAGAACCTTGATCCAGCGGCTGGCCGGCTGATGCAGACGTTGCGTGAGCTAGGGATCGCCGAGAACACACTCATTGTCGCCATGGCTGATAATGGTCCAATGACTCATAACCCGCCACCAGGTGCAGGCCTGGGAGAAGGCCCGTTCCGAGGCGGCAAGGGCGACTTTCTTGAAGGCGGCGTGCGGGTGTGCGCCCAAGCGTGGTGGCCCGGTGTCATTGAGCCTGGGCAAGTTGTTGGCGACATTATCCACGAAACGGATCTGTTCACCACCTTTGCTCGCCTCGGCGGCGCGACGCAACACGTTCCGACCGACCGAGTCATCGACGGCATCGACCAAACGTCGCTACTGCTAAACGGAGAAGGCCACAGCCGCCGTGACTATGTATTTCTTTACTCGGGCCCCAAACTCGGAGCCACAGTCAAAGAACATTACAAGATGCATTGGATTTCTTCTGACCCCTTGCAGGCCGCTAGCGGCTTGACTGCCGTGTTCGATCTGCTCAACGACCATCGCGAGGTTAGCCCCGTGATCGTGGGAGGGTTCCACTTCAAAGAGCCATTCAGGCGAATGCGTGCGCGGCACGAACTGTGGAAGAAAAAGTACCCAAACCAGCCTGCGGCACGGGGACCAGCCTACACCGGAATCGCGAACGCCCGGCCGGAAACAACAGCGCTGTCGCAGCCACCTGCGGCTCTCAAGCGACTGCCGTTCGATCCGTTGGAGTTCGTCGAACGACTCGATGAACTGCCATTCGACCCCGCTAGCGAGCCGGGTATTGGTGAAAGGTGAGTCAACTAAGCACACTCTGCCTTGATCACACCCGCACCTGGGGGCAGATTACCCAACAAATATCGATTGGAAGGATTTGGAACACCAGATGCTTAATGCCGTCTGCAATACGCGACCCAATGCCACACGAATTGTGAAGCGGCCAGGCAACGGGTCGAGAGACCGACATGCGTACCTCGGCACGAGGAAAAAGCAGTGGCAAAGCCACTAAAATCTTCGACATTTGAGCAACGATTCCTACTGAAAATCGCTTGCTTTTGGCCACGGGCTTCGGTTACTTTGAAAGTAGGGAGAAGAGATTAGAGCAATTGCCAGCAACCACCGCTACGGGTTTCACAGTAACTCGTAGTCTGAGTTCAGACTCAGGAGGTTTGCTGTGATCTTAACTTGCTCCAGATTCTCCGGCCGCCTAGCTCAGCGGTGGCACTTCTTGGTAGTTGCTGGCCAAGCAACCGTTCTTTCAGACGGTTTGTTCGAAGATTTCAGCGGAGGTACGTCATGATTAGAGTTCTGCATTTATTGATATTGTCATTGGTCGTGACTTGCGTCAGTCCAGCAGTGGCTGCGACCATCTTCGAAAGTAGCACACTCGGCCAAACTGGCATTCCATTCGGCGATCTTCAGGCGGGTGCTGTTCCTAATATTTTAGTCGATAGCAATGTCTATGCCGCAGTGCGATTTCAATTGCACCAATCAGTTATAACTTCTCAAATCGGTGGGCACTTTGTGGGGGAAGCTTCAGGCACGTTTTTCGGTGCGGTCGTGAGACTCGATAACGCCTCCGATGTCCCTGACTCGCGTGATTTTTCTACTTCAGATTTTCTCGGTAGCACTGTGATTGATTTCCCAATCTCATCTGGTGAGGTGTTTGGAGACCTTGCCCTTTCACTCGACCCGGGTTGGTATGCCCTTGTCTTTGGTAGCGGTCTTTTCGGAGCAACAGCTCCAGGTGCTTCCGTACGTAACGGAACAGACATTGGCTCACCTTCATTCCTCATGTTGCAACCAAATACACCAACAGGCTGGACAAATATAACCACCTTACCGAACCAACGTTACGTGATCACAGGCAGAATTGTTCCTGAGTCTTCGACGGTCATCTTAGGGGCAATTGCGACCTTTATCATGTTGCAAAGCCGGTGTGGACCGAGGCTCCTACGCGACTTCGCCGACCGTCTAATCGTTCGGCGTCACATCCTCGATGCTTTGATAACTCGTGAAATGTTTCTGACGCGAACGGATCGCATGCCTCGACTTTCTCGTTGAAATTGGGCCAGCGGATCGAATAGACTCTTGAGTGCACTTTTGCCGCAACGTGCCAAAGCGTGTGACGGAGTGGTCGCGCGTGCGCCAAAGTTGGCGGTGGAATCCGACGAACTTGAATTTTGGGACAGCGGGCGTCAGAGGATTTTTGAGTTAAACCTAGGTGGGTTAAAGGTTTAACTCACAGACGTGGTGGAATTTTCGGACACTTTCTGTGGCCGGAATCCGAAAATGATCTGCCAGCTGCAGACAGAAAGGCTGCGATCGCAGTGCGAAACAGCTTTGTAGGGGCGACAACTGGCGGAGTATTCGGACACGAGGTCGACTGCAATTCGGTGTTGCAAAACTTCCGACACGATCGACGGCGAGTAACCGAACACAACAATCTCTATGACACGTATAGGGCGGCTTAGCATGAAAAACCCAAATCGACGTACCGCGATCAAGACCTTAGGCGCTCTGGGAGCGTCGTTGGCGGCTGTGCCTGAGTCGTGGGCAAGCCTTGCGAAACTCGATGCGCCGCTGAAACTCGGCGTAATCTCCGACCTCCACGGCGGCTTGGCCGCCGATGCGTCGGATCGTTTGGATGCCTTCTTACAGGCGATGGATAACGAAAAATGCGATGCACTCTTGCAATTGGGTGATTTCGCCTATCCCAATGCCAAACATCAGTCCTACGCGGACAAGTTGAACGCCGCACACACGCAAATCTTGCATGTGATTGGCAACCACGAATTCGATTATGGCCTCAAGCGCGAAGACTGCTACCAGGCATGGGGCATCGAGAACAGTTACTACCGCCGGGATGTGGGCGACATTCGCATCCTTGTGCTTGATGGCAACGATACCGGCTCGCCCACTCATGGCGGCGGGTACCCTGCTTACATTGGCGAGACGCAAAGACAGTGGTTGGAAGCCGAACTCGAGCAAACCACCAGGCCGGTCCTGATTCTCAGCCATCAACCGCTCGCCGGCGGTTCAGCGGTCGATAACGCAAGCGAAGTGCAAGAGTTGCTGGGTCGCTTTCGGGCGAAGATTCTATTGTGCCTCAACGGACACAGCCACATCGATTCGCTGCTGGTGGAGCAAGGCGTCGCGTATCTGCACATTAACTCGGCTTCCTACTTTTGGGTGGGCGGCAAAACGCGGATGGCCTACTACGCCGATCCACTGTTCACGACGGTCACCTTGGACCCAGAAACGGCATCGATCAGCGTGGCGAGCAAATCGAGTCGTTGGAAAGCCGAATCGCCCAAGCAGTTGGGATACTTCGACCGCAAGGGACGACCGCCAGAAGCGGTCGTGACGCCACAGATCCGTCCGCATCATGTTTCGCGCTCGGAGCTGAATGTGATGACGTGGAACATTTGGGGACGATTGAATCAGGATCCACGGTACTCGATCGATGGCGAGACCTCCCGTCAGCGGACGATCGAGATTGTGCGACAATCGGGCGCGGACGTGGTCGCGATGATCGAAACCTATGGTTCAGCGGCGGACATCGCCGCCGAGTTGGGTTTCCATCATCACACGACGGCCCAGGACGCGAATCTCTGCATTTTCAGTCGTTATCCGCTGACGAACGTGGAGTTGCTGGATGGCTTGAACCCATTTTCGTTCATCGCCGCGACCGTGAATATGCCCGGGGGCCAGCAAGTTCGCGTGTACGACATCTGGCTTACCAGCGGCGGTCGGCACATCGTCGAGATCAAAGACGAAAGCGTCTCGGACGAAGAGTTCGCTCGTGGCGACGACAAACGAGATGAGCATCTGCAGCTGCTGCTTGAGCACACGGTATTCCAACGCGATCTGCAGGCGGCCGACGAGGTTCCGCTTATCGTGGCGGGTGACTTCAACTGTGTGTCACATCTCGACTACACCGAGGAGACTCGCACTGCCGGGCTCAATTATTCGCGCGTGCTACCGATCAAGGCCTCTGTGTCGATGCAGTCGCTTGGTTTCATCGATACGTATCGCGCGGCTCATCCGAAGATCGCAGCGGATAGTCTGGGCCACACGTGGACTACCGTCGGCAAAGATTATGTCTTCGAGAGCGGCCAGGGTTTTGTGCCCGTGACCGAACATCCCCGTCCCGAGTATCAAGATCCTTACACGCGAATCGATTACATCTACGCGCTCGGCGAGGCGCTCAACGTTGTCGGTTCGCAAGTCCTGACGCATCATCCGGCTTACCCGCAGCGACGCTTCCCCGCGTTCCCGTCCGATCACGCGGCCGTGTTGACGCGGTTTCGGATTGATGGGAACGGAGAATGAAGCAAAACGTGAGGAGGAAAATGCAGAGAAGATATAGCATCGTTGCAGTTGCGCACAAAAGAACGCGCCGTCGCGAAGGGGCGACGGCGCGCTAAGGTAGCCGGTAGGCAGACTATACGGCTCAGGACACCAACACCATACGCCTGCACTACCTTGCCCGAAAGCAAACCCGGAGGCGGCTACCAGAGGGGTGAAGCGTGGTTGGTTTCCTGTGGATCATTCACTCGGCGCGGTCATTTCGTACACGAGCTTGGCGGGTGGCACCTTGGCCGCGATGTTGCGGAACGCGTCGAGCAACTGGGATTCCAAAGCGCTAATGGTCGAACCGCCCGGTACATCGATGAAGACGCCGCTCCCTGCGAATGCGATGGCTTCCATCAATTCGCGATCAGCACCTTGCCCCACCGCCAAAGTGTGCAGGGTGACGCCGCGTTTGATGGCTTCGGTCGCTTCCCAGAAGGCGTACTGCTTCTTCCAGTTGGTGGTGGAGTAGTCGGCATTGCCGTCGCCATCGTAGTCGGTCCAATCAGCCCAATCAAAATCGCCCGGCATGCTCCAGTCTTCGGGTCCTTGATTGGTTTGGCCATCGGTCATGATGATCATCGTCGGACGAGCACCATAACGCGAGTAGCCATCGTCATCGGGATCGTCGGCATCGCCTACCAGCAACTCACGCGCTTTGAGGATGCCATCACCCATGCCGGTCCAGCCGCTGTAGTCACCTGCCTGGTGACGATACTGAATAGTGTTGATGGTGGAGTAGTCGTTGGTAATCGGGTCGTCGGAGATGTCGATGTCGACTTCGCCGTCGTAGTGCGTAAATTCTTGCACGGCCCAGGCACCGTAACTCACCAAGCCAACTTCGTCACCAAAGTCGAGTTCCGTCAGGAAGTCGAGGAACAGCGTGGTCCCTTCTTTGATCGCGTGGAATGGATAGTGAGGCGTGCGCCACAAGTCTTCCGACAAAGAGCTACTATATCGCTGCTCCTGCAGGTAGTCCATCAGAGTGCGATAGCCATAGCGTTTGTTGTAAGTGCCGCTCTTGTTGTAAACGTAGTAGATGTAATCATTCCAGCGCGAGTCGCTGGTCGAGTTACTCGGTTTGCCCTTCTCGCTGCCGTCGCTGTAGCGGCCAGCTTGCGGGAACGGATACTTGCGAGTGCCATCCGGGTTGTTCTCATTGACACCCAAAGCGGCGCGAATCGAGCTGTAGGTATTCGCCGTGGTATGCAGTCCATAGTAGGAGTCCATATTGCCGAATCCGTCGCCGGGGAACTTCGATTGATTGGTGCCGCTGAAGGTCGGATTGGCGGCAACCAATGCGTCCCACATATCGTCCAGAGCACCCTCGGCCGCGGTTTCGCCGAGACCCGAGCGCAACGAACTGTCATCATTCATCGAAGCAGAGAAGTCGAGCACCACGACCAAGTCGCGGGCCTCAACGAACGCGGTGGCCGAGGTTTGGATAGGAACCGAGTCACGTCCGACGGCCCAACCAAACGCCAAGGGAAACTCGGCGTCGGGCGCGGAGCTATCGTCGGTGCCGGTACGACGAGCCATAACTTGAACGACGTTGAACGGCGAGGAATCCCATTCGATGGGCCACGTGCCTGTATCCGCGTCAAATTTTCGCTTACCAAATCGTACGTCGTTAGCCGGGTCGATGTAGACGCCGTTGGCCGCGGCGACCTGCTGAGCCATACTGCGAGCGGCCTCAACAGCGATCGAGTTGGCATCGATGTTCGCGGAACCTGTTCCCTGGCCAGCCGCGTATACGGCTGCGGTGATTTCTTGGGCAGCGGCCAGCGAAGCCGCATCGACCGCGTTCTGCATGTCGGTTTCGGTAAGCACAATACGACCGGTATCGACCGACAGTGCCACGAAGGCAAACACCGCGACCAGCGCGAAGCCGGTGAGCACGATGATGATACCTTGGCGATTATGTGGTGAATGAGTTCTTGATGGGTTTTTCAGAGGTTGATTTCTCATGACGCAGACTCCGGAAACAGGGGGGAGAAGAGGTTCAAGCAAGAGGGAGAAAAACTACTATTGAGACAAAGTGGCTCGTCCATTCCGAAACGTGATCGATCCAGTCAAGTGATAATCGTGAGCTTCGCTAACAGGGGTGTAGCTCACGCTAGAAAAGGGCACTTCGATTTCGACATCGAACAACCTCAGATCATTGCTGGGATCGTCAAGGTCGAACGTTTGCGACGTGTCTTGGTGGTCGAGGATGCGGACTGTGATGCTATCTTGCGGTATTCCAGCGGAAGCCAAGAAGCTCTTCACATCGGTGGTCAGTTTGGAATTGGAAGTTTCTCCGTCGCCGAGCATTCCGTCACGATCCATGGACGCGAAACGGGCTCCTTCGCGGGCTGCTGTTTCCAGCAAATACTGGGCGTCGTAGACGCGGGTCAATTCGATCAAACCGAGCACAATCGCCAGCAACATCGGCGCGATGAATGCGAATTCAACCGCCACAGCTCCGCGGCGGTCAGGTATGGGCAGTTTTCTCATGGGGGCGACTCCGGCAAGTCTCAAGGGGAGGAGAATTATTCGTGACGCATAAATGCCTGGCTATTGAGGACGACACCATTCATGAAGGGCATAGGAACAAGGGCGATGTCGTTGTAGTTAAGGCGAGCTCGAACGACGAACATCTGACGGGGCTCGGCATTCGACAACTCGAGGGAAGGAAGTGCTTCGATGTCTGCGCCGGAACCCGGTGGCGTACCACCCGAGTCAAAGACGCTCGCATCATTGACAAAAATCGTGACATTATCGGAATTGATAACCGGTGCCATCGTTTGATTCACGCGAGCGATGACATCCGCGGAAGTGGTTCCCTCGACAGAGCCAATGCGTGCACCATTGCGGCAGGCACTGTTGAGCATGTTATTCACCAGCTGTGCATGGCCGAATTCAATAATGGCAAACAGAAAGAACAAGAATACGGGCAAGACGATCGCCGTTTCGACCAAAGTCGTACCGCGTCGATTTCGGTGTTTGATGCAACGATATGGGATCATGGTCGATCGACCTCGGGAGTGTATTCAACAGGTTTCTGCGTGGGAAAACGCAGCACTCAGTTGAATTACGTATTGGGTCAGCGACGCGCTGGTCGCGGTTGCTCTCACGAGCGAAAAAGGATGATTAACTGATTCAGTGAAAAGAAATAATGGCAATGATGAGCTGCTGGATTTCTGTCCACTAAAAACCTAGTTCACGAATTGCCAGGCGGAGGGAGAATTTTGCCGAATGGGGCAAATGATGCGAGAAGTGTGCATCAGCAGCTGGTGCGTGTTGACCAATTGCTTCGCGCTTGCAGAAATGCAACAAGAGGGGCGCGCAATCTTTGCGCCGACATTGAAATCAACGACAATTGTACGCGCAAGAGCGCGGCTTACCACCAATTGGCGGGACGAATGAAGTCGATCTTGCTGACGTTCAGGGCAAGTTCGCCGAAGTCGTAGTTTTCGGCCACGTCGCCACCGGCGAGTTCGATGCCCAGGAACAGATCGTCGACTTCCTGTGGCGTTAGGTTGCTCGGGACCAGATTCGGTCCGGGATCGGCACCACGTACACCACCGTTGGTGCCGATATGGTCTTGGCCATCTCGATACCGTTCGGGTTGCGTTTCGATCACCCGGTAGAGCCCAGGCAGAAGATTGGCGAACAAGTACGAACCATCAGGACCAGTCTCGGTCGAGAAGGTCACGAACTCGTTGTTCGAATCGGTACCTTCCAGCCGCACTGGGACATTCTCCAACGGAATCTCACCCTCGTCGAACACGCCGTTGTCGTTCGCGTCCACGAACACATGCCCCGCCAAACTCGCAGGCTGGAGCTCGACGATGGTCGGTTCGACATCTTGGTTGTTGGCCAAAGTGACTTCTGTCTCGTTACCGCGGACGGACGCTTCGTTCAGCAGTGTGCCGGTGAAATCGTCGTCCACGCGGACTTCGATCGTCACGCTGGCGGTTTCGTTGACGTCTAAGTCGCCGATGTTGAAGGTCAGGACGCGTCCATCGTTCGTATCAGGCGGCAGCGACGCGCCGACGTAGGTCACACCCGTTACCGGCAAGGTGTCCGTGATCACAACTCCGGTCGCGTCGGCAGGACCATTGTTCTTGATATCCAACGTGTAGCTGAAGGTGCTACCTGGCTCAACAGGGTCGCGACTATCGGTTTTATCGATTTCCAGATCAATCGGGGGCGGCGGATTCACGAGCGTCGGCTCGATGTCTTCGTTGTTCGCCAACGTGATTTCCTGCTCGTTGCCCCGCACGCTCGCTTCATTGATCAGCGTGCCGACGAAATCTTCGTCCACCAGCACGTTAATCGTCACGCTCGCCGTAGCGCCGCGTGCCAGATCGCCAATTTCAAACGTCAGGGTTCTGCCATCATTGCTATGCGGAAACGGCGAAGCGCCAACAAAAGTCACCCCCGTTGCAGGCAGCGTATCGGTAATGACGACACCCGTGGCGTGGGACGGACCGTTGTTGATGATGTCCAGCGTGTAGCTGAACGCTGTACCCGCCTCGACCGGGTCTTGACTATCGGACTTCTCGATCGCCAAGTCGATTCGCGGTGACAACGGATTCGATACCGTGTCGGTATTGTTCGACAGATCGAGTTCCTTCGGTGCGCTGACGGTCGCGGTATTGACCAACGTGGTGGTTGCATCTGCATGGACGCTGGCCACGATCGTGATGACGACCGTCTCGTTGGGTTGCATCGTGCCCAAGTTGGCGGTCACCACGCCATTGCTGTGTTGAATGTTGATTCCCGGCAAACTCGTGGAACCCGACACGAACGTCGCGAACTCTGGCAACGTGTCTTCGAAGGTGGCGTTTTCAGCAGCCGACGGGCCGTCGTTGCGGATTGTGATGGTGTAGTCCAACGTGTCGCCGGGCGAGACGGTCCCCTGCTGGACTTCCTTGTCGAGTACTAAATCGAAACCAAAGAAGCCAAAGTCGACGGTGCGGTTGGTGTTGTAGTTGGCGTCGCCGTCGTTGGTCGGTTCTCCTTGACCGGTGAGCACGATCGCTTGACTCACCACACCTGCGCCACTCATCGGCGTGCCGTTGTCGTCGTCGTTGACGTCGTTGTCCGGGTCAACAGCTGGCGAGCCATCCAGGCTGGAACGCAGTCCGGCGAGTGGCCCGGTCGGTGCAAAATTGGTCGGATCGACTTGCACGATGTACTGCCCGGGCAGCAGATCGGTGAACAAGTACATGCCGTTGGCATCCGTGGTTTGCATGCCCAACGGCTGGTCAACGCTTGGAGTGTACTGATTGTCGAGGTTGACGTCTTCGTACAGATTCAGCTTTACACCGGCGATCGGTTGCTCACCTGGTTCGAAGCGTCCGTCGTCGTCCGCGTCGAACCACAACTTATCGCCCAAGGCGAGACGTGGCGAGGCGGTGAAGTCGGCTCGCTTAGTTGCCCGACCCACCAAACCAATTAGCGAAACCTGAGCGTCGACGGCCGTTACTCCCTCGAAGGTAAGCTCCAATGCGCCGACGTTGGTGAAGTCAGCACCCTGGCCAGCCTGATCGGTAGGCACGTCGTCGAAGTTGAAGACGGCCTGGCCTGCGGCTGCTCCGCCGACGGATTCGGGGACGATCGTCGTGAACTCGGTCCAGTTGTTGGCGTCGGAATAGATCCGCAACATGATCTTGGCGTTGGGATGATCGGCACCCGACGTCAAGGCGATGCCGGTCATGGTGTTGCCATTGGATGTGGTCAGATCGATGCCGTTCAAGCCTGTGGCGTTCACGGTTCGCGCATCGCCGTCGGTTCCGTCCCATACAATTTTCACGTTGCCCGTCGCACCGGGGCCACTAGCGACGTACAAATTACCACCACTCGTGACCAACGAGACCGACGAAATCGGATTCGTGCTTTCCGTCAGTTCCACATACACGTCGCGTTCTTGGCCCATGACGGCCGCGTCGAACAGTGTGTTCGCGTCGCTGGTCACGGGCGGTGGTACCGCTTCCACCATCTGAAAGCTCGAGAAGCCGTCAATCGTCGGCCCTACGATCCCGTCGCCCTCGTCTGCTGAGATGCTCACCGACTTAATGTCTTCGCCAGGGCGAAACTGCAAGTCGCTGGGCAGCGTGACCTTGACGAAGTAGTTGCCCGCCGCGACCTGCGAGAATGTATACCGGCCCGTCGCGTCGGTCGTCACCGAAGCTCCCACGGCCGCGTCTCCGCTGTCGAACTGGCCATTGCCGTTGTCGCGATAAAGAGTCGCGGTTGCGCCAGCGACGACGACATCGTTGCTGGCGTTGCCGTCGCCCTGCAGGTCGGTGCGCACGATGCCGGTGATCTCCGCCGCGTCGCCTGCTAGCATCTCTCGCGTCTCGAGAGATTCGATTGCGAGCTTCCTGCCTCCGATCGATGTATGTGGAGTTGAGCTGCTTCTTTTAGACTTCGCAGAGTAATATCGGACCATGACAGCACCTTTTCCCATGCAGAATTGCTAGCTCGAAACAGACGGATTGCGATACAATCTCGTACCGTTCTATCGGCTAGCCAGGGGGGTCCGGATTACCCTGAGCTGCAGATTACGCGGTAGGTCACCACGTCATTTCGGCACCTAGGTTCAACCCATGTGCCCAGAGATCGGTCTGTCGGAAGGTGAAACGAGGATGATCGCCAGCGACGACGCTACCGGCAGCAGGTCCACCGTCGCGTGGGACCAGGTTCGCATTCACGTCGATGTCGATCTGATCCCCGGGACGCACCACGTTGCTCCAGTACAGCAAGGTGTAGCCGCCTGTGAGTTTGAGTCGGCGCGTCAAATTGTAGCCGAGCGTCAATCCAAGTTCAGGGATCATGCTGAATTCGTCGCGCTCGTAGCTACCAATGTTCCCCACGACGGTACTATCCGCAAGCACCGTGCGTTGTGCCAGCAAACCACCGACGTTGTTTGGCGGATTCAGCTCAACACCGTCGCGCAACGTGCGGCCGGCGATGCCAACTCGCTGTCGCGTGCTACCGATGGCCACTTTCGACAGGAAGTTGAGCGACCAACGACGGTATTTCCAATCGGTTTCGTATCCAACTTCGCCGCCGAAGAAATCGTTTTCGGCGGTAAAGATATCGAACACGTCGATCTGTGCGACCGGAGGCACGCGGTCCTGTAGGTCTTCCACGATTCCTAACCGTTCATTGAGACCCACCCAGCGGACTCCATAGAGAACGTCCGTGTGTCGCGTGCCTTGTCTGAGCAGAGTACACAGGCGATTTAGCGGAGCGAAAGGAATCACGACCGGCAAGCCACAGCCGGCTCTCGAGCCGCAACCTACACCGGCCCCACAACTGACTCCGTCACCGCAGCACGTCTCGCAACTGGGACGGCAGCACAAGTTGTGTCGTAAGCGGAATCCGGCGGACTGGAATTCACTGTTGATGCTGACAGTCACCGTGCCATCGATGGCGCTTGTGTCCACATCCTGTACAGCTGGCCCGGGGTTCGATGCTGGCGGACCGGCTATCACGCCGGTGTTGAAAAACGGTCGGCCGATGAACGACCCAACTGCCGGTACGGTCCCGTCGAGTGTGCCTGCTGAGAATGTTTCGTCCAAATCTCCCAGTCCCAGATAATCGCCTTCGACTCCCCACTGTCCGTAGTCGTCCAACCAGAGACCGAACGTAATCCGCGCACCGTGACGCTCGTCCTCCAAGACTCGGCTACCTCCGTAGATCGTCGTGAACGGCCCTTGAGCCACACCGCCAACAATATCGTTGAACTGCAACACGAGTGCCGGAGTATTCATACCCTCCAATCGCCACAACAGATACTCGGCGTGAAGGTACATCACACCGCGCGCTCCATACCCGCAGCCTCCTGCGCCGCAGCCACAAATGACCTCACCGCAGTTGGAGCAGCCGCCAAAGTTCAGTCCTTCGTCGTATCCACCTTCGAATCCTCCGTCGACGTAGATTGGACCTTCGGCATAACTCTCAGTCGGAGTAGGCGTATTCGCCGCTCCATCGGCGGGCACAGGTTCGCCCGCCGGGATTGGCTCAAGACTTTGTGCCAGTTGCAAACCGGTCGGCGCGCCCGCTTGCCCGGGCTGGCTTCTAGGCAGGACTAACTGTGATGCGAGCAGCATGTCGCCCGTATCGTGTTTCACGGCTACGGTTCGTTCGAGATGCTTTTCCAAGTCGATCGACTTCACGGGCTCCACGTAGCGCAGCACGCCGCCGTATCGATCGACCAGCGCGTAGGCCGGCAATCCCTCTTCGGTTTCAGGGTTACGAACCAATTTGCCACGCAGACTGTTCTGGCGCCGCGCATTCGGGCGTTGCCGGCGAGGCCTGTTGGCTTGCTTGGATTTGGGCAGCGGAGTCGACGGATCGAGCAGCGAGTCCATCCACCGACCGGCAGCAATATCAGAGGGAGTCGATCGATTGGGTCGATCAGCTGCATCTGCTGACGCAGCGAATATGAGAATCAGCGAAGTAGCGAAGCAACGCATCGACTTCAGCACAGACTTGTTAGTAGCCATTGGGCTCATCCTTGACCGCGCACTCCGGCAGACAATAAGTCGTCGAAGCGGTCCGGTGGTAGTAGAAGAGAGAACCGACTTACGATAAGCGAGGCCGCTTGTAGCAAACGGACCAGACAGGCCACAAGAGCAATTCAAGATTCTGCACGTTGCCACAACGACGGCGGGAGACGATACTAAGAGTGGCAGCTTCATGACAAGCATGCACGTGATTACAACTCCTTTTGAAGTGACAAAGCCCATGTGGCCCGACGCGGAAAATACCGAGCAGCTGCTCAGCAATGCACGCGATGGCGATGGCAATGCTGTCAATCAGTTGCTGGATCGCCATCGAGACGCTGTGCGACGTATGATCGATCTGCGCATGGACCAGGTGCTCAAGCGTCGCGTTGACGCTAGCGACATCGTTCAAGACGTGATGATTGAGGCCAATCGACGCTTGGAGACCTATCTGCAAGACCCAGTCATTCCGTTCCACCTGTGGCTCCGGCAAATGGCCAAAGACCGCTTAATCGATGCCCATCGACGGCATCGGGGGGCGGCGCGGCGCAGCATGGACCGCGAGCAACCGTTGGCCAACGCCGCCAGTGACGAATCCTCGTTAGATCTGGTGGCCCAACTCCGCGATGACGAGTTGACGCCCGCGGCCGCTGCGACCTGGCACGAACTGCAACGCAGGTTCCAGTCCGCATGCGACCAACTCGACACACAAGATCAAGAAGTCGTGTTGATGCGACACTTTGAACATCTGTCCAACGGTGAGACGGCCGCCGCCCTCGATCTCACACCGCAGGCCGCCAGCATGCGTTATCTCCGCGCGATGCGCCGTTTGCGGGAACTGATGAACGATGATAGCGCATCACAAGAGTCGTGAGCGACTGCGTCATGTGTTCGCTCTTCGGACCAGCCGGCGGCGCAGCCACCTGACGCGACGCGTACAGAAGCGACGAGCTGAGAAAGGCTTGCTAGAAAAGCACTCGCAGCTGGAACGATTCCAGATCGCGCTTGCTTCGACGCGCCGGATCTGGCGGTCATAGGCAGCATCAATAAAGTGCAAGTCGCGTTGCAATCGCTCCTCGCGATCCGCTCGTAACTTCTCAACTTGCTGAAGGATCTCTCTTGCCTCCGGCGAAACGTGCATCGCAGACCCCTGAGCGTCGTCGTCGATCGTAAACTGTTGCTGTCGATGCCGTTCAATATATCTGGTGCCAGTAACATTTGGCAAAGGAATTGACTATGCTGGAAGAAGAATCTGGAACCTACGCATGGCCGATCCCGACCAGAAAGAAATCGAACTCGCTGCGATTCTCGATCGACTGACCGATTCGTCCATCGATCGGCGACCCGGTTTGGAAGAACTCACCGCCGAGCATCCGCATCTCGCCGATGAGCTGCGCGAGCTGTGGGGTACGATCATGGTGATCGATGCGGTCGCGCAAAAGTCGTACGCCAATGGGGCTTCGGCGACGGATGCCCCCGCGATTTCCGAGACCACCCCGCCTTCCGCGCTGGGAGAATTTGAGCTGCTCGAAGAATTGGGTCGCGGCGGCATGGGCGTCGTCTATCGCGCGTATCAACAAAGCCTTGATCGCGAAGTGGCGCTGAAGGTCATACTACACGGCACCCAGGCATCTTCGGTGGATCAAGCTCGATTCCAAGCGGAAGTCTCAGCGGCCGCGCAATTGGATCATCCCAACATCGTGCCGATCTACGAAGTAGGCTCCGACCAGGGTTGGGATTATTTTGGGATGAAACTCGTCGAAGGGTCGACGCTCTCCAAGAGTTTCGCGACCGGGCCGCTGCCTGAGCGTCAGGCGGCGCAGCTGGTGATGACGATCGCCCGTGCGATCCAGTATGCTCACGAGCGAGGTGTGATTCATCGCGATCTGAAGCCTGCCAATATTCTGATCGATGAACAAGGCGAGCCGCACGTCACTGATTTTGGCCTGGCCAAACGCACCACGGCTGCCACTTCGCTCACGCATTCTGGCGCGATCCTCGGCACCCCTTCGTACATGGCTCCCGAGCAAGCCAGCGGTGGGCGCGGAAACGTTGGGCCGCTGTGCGACGTCTACAGCCTGGGCGCGATTCTCTACGCACTGCTTACCGGCCGACCGCCGTTTCAAGGTGCTTCGCCGGTAGATACTTTGCTGATGGTCTTGGAGCAGGATCTGCTGCCGCCACGACTGCTGAATCGGCGGGTCAGTCGCGACTTGGAAATGATCGTGTTGCGATGCCTGCAAAAGCCAGCCGAACTGCGTTACAAATCACCGGGCGAGTTGGCGAACGATTTGCGAGCCTTTTTGGAAGGCGAATCGATCCTCGCCCGCAGCGGGCGACTCACCGATGTGGTCGGACGCGTCTTCCGCGAGACGCATCACGCGACGCTCCTAGAAAACTGGGGCGTACTGTGGATGTGGCATGCCGCCGTGCTGCTTGTGTTGTGCTTGATCACCAACTGGCTGCACTTGCAACAAGAGCGTTGGCCGATATTCTCTTACCACTGGCCCTACGTGGCCTTGTGGGGAGGGGGGCTCGCGGTGTGGGCGCCTATTTTTTGGGCCGTCCGCCATCGCGCTGGGCCGGTCACAGCCGTGGAACGTCAAATCGCCCACGCTTGGGGTGGAAGTATTATCGCTGTGATCTTACTCTTCGGCGTTGAAGCGCTGCTAGGCATGCCAGTGTTGCATCTCTCGCCTGTGCTCGGCTTGATCAGCGGGATGGTCTTTGTGATCAAAGCTGGCATCTTGGCGGGCAGCTTTTACTTCCACGCCGCCGCGCTATTCGCCGTGTCGATGGCATTGGCCTTTCTGCAACAGCGAGGTTGGCCATACGGCGTATCGCTGTTTGGCGTCGTCTCGGCGGCGACGTTCTTCCTACCAGGATGGAAGTACTATCGGCAGAGTCAGGCGAATCGCAGCAGCTCGTCACTCACGGCAAGCAACTAGCGTTTTTTGGGCTGGCTCGGCGGTGGGAAATATCCACCGGTATTTTGATAACTGCCAAGGCTTTGGAACACTGCGACGTGACCCGTTGGAGCCTTGGTTTCGTCACCAGTGGTCGAGAATGGCGCCCGCGCCGCGAGTTGGTTCAGACGACGTTGTTGTTGCAGTGTCTGACGTTGTCGTGCCGCATCCTCACGGCGCTGTTGCTGTTGCGGTCGAATCACATTGTAGTAGTCCGCAGCCGCGGCACGTGGTGCCGAGAGCGCCAAGTATGGACTCACCGAAGGCCCGCGTGACAAAGAGGAGAACGGCTTGGTGCGCTGTCCTGCCCCACCAGTCGACCCCAAGAAGTTTCGTTGATTCACACCTGGAGTACCGATGAAGCCGATCGAGCGATTCAAAACTTGATTCTGCTGAAACCGAGTCGAGAATCTCTCAGCACTGTTATTTCGGATTAGATTCTCCGTCGATTGCGTGCCGAAGCCCTTGAACCCAGACTGTGCCCAATTCAAGTCTGCGTAGACCAAGCATGCGATCACCGACAGTGTCACGATCGCTAGGTTTCCGATTCTGGTACTCATTTCCGAACTGCCTCGTCTTGATACTATTTCTGTGGGAAGTTCCCTACGCTCTCTCATCATATCCCTGCTGTCAGCCAAAGACAACGAAATCGACCGAGTGGCGGGGTCTAGCGACCCTAAAATACGTAAACTCCTACCAGAGAGCATAATATCGGGATCGAGGACAAGTCGGCACCGTTACCACTGGACCCCTCGATTCTCATGTTGCACCTGCCGCAGAACCTGAATGACCGGCACTATCCGCGCTGTACTTTCGACGCCCGCGCAAGCCTATTTCTTACCGAGTCGACGCTTGGCCTCGAAAAAATCGGTCAGGATCTGACCGCAGGGCTCCTGCATCACACCGCTGACGACTTCCACTCGGTGATTCAGCCGGGAGTCCTCCAGCAGCCGAAACAAACTCCGCACGGCGCCTGCCTTCGGATCGTCCGCACCGTACACCACGGTCTGAACGCGCGCTTGCAGGATCGCGCCTGCACACATCGGGCAAGGCTCTAACGTCACGTACAACGTGCATCGTTCCAGCCGCCATGAATCCAGCGTGGCCGCCGCTTGGGTAATTGCGACCATCTCTGCATGTGCTGTTGGGTCGCGCAGCTGCTCTCGACCATTGTGTGCCGCCGCGATCACTTGCCCATCACGCACGATCACCGCGCCAACGGGCACCTCGTCCGCCGCCAGTGCTGCTTGCGCTTCGGCATACGCCTGGGTCATGAATTGTTCGTGGTTTGTGGATTTCATGGGTTGTCCTGCTGCCGACCAGCGATGCCGAAGTTCGCCGCTTTGCTAGCGAACCATGGTTTTCCACCGTCCGTACGGACGGTATCTGCGATCATTGGGGATTCTTCGGATATTCTCTCGAAACGCTCGCTTCGGCGTCCTGCCGGAGGTACAATTCAGTCAATCTGCCTGCGGAAGTCAAATCTTCTAGTTTATGCCATCTGTGATTATGCCCAAGCTTCCCATTCCTACCATTGACCGTACGCGCAAACACGCCGCAATTGCCCGCGTGGCTCGTTACGGCACAGTTGGCCTCTTATTATGTTCGTTCATTGCCACGCACTATCCGGCTGATCAGCTACCGCACGAGGTTGCCCAGGCGGATAAGCTGCTTCATTTCGTGGCATACCTGTCGCTAGCATATGCGGCGCTGGTGAGTTGGGACCTGGCGATCGGACCACTGCGGCCGGCACATTATTTCACGGTGTGGTTGGTCGGCACGCTGTACGGCGCCTTTGACGAGATCACCCAAATCCCCGTGGGCCGCCACGGTGACATCCACGACTGGTTGTACGATGTCATGGGCGTTGTCTTCGCCCTTATTCTCTTCCGCGTTACGCGACCCGCGCTTTCGCGCCTGCTGGGCATTCTCAAGCCCGAAGTCGCGGTGAACTAACCGTGACCCCGAAAACTTGTTCGGGACACACGACGTCACGATCGTCTCGTACTCCGAAACGTCTGCTTTGATCACTTGCTTAGTGCAGTTGCGTTCGTGGTTCTCGCATTCGCAGCAAGTTGTGAACACGTCCCGCAGACAAGCTCCCAGTGTTTGGGAATCGCTATCCCCCATCCGGGTTAAGTTCCACACGTCGGGAGTCAACTCACTCGTTAATTGTATACGACGACGCGGCTCAATTTCAGCGACATTGATCGAAGAATGCTCTGCGGAATCGCGCGTGCGACCGCTTCAGTGCGACGTTCGCCCCACGAATGCACCGCCGCTTGCGCGAGTTGTGAAGTTCTAGCGAACGCGCACGCAAGCGCAGGTTCTTTGCGCACCTGCGACATATTGCCGCGTTGACGACCGATCAATCGTCCGTCGTGTATTCACACCGACTGGCTCCACCAAAAAAATTCGAACCGCACAGCTGGCGCAGTTGGTTTACTGCTTTAAGGTATTGACTCGCCAGTAGTCGGAGCAGTCAAATAATGATAGATGAAAGTTAGGCCAACCGTGTCCAAGTGGCTTGCTTTGGCGGCTACCATGTGCAATCGTCGTTCTCAAGTTAATTCATCTTCAAAACCGGCCGCATTGCTGTCTCCCCGAGCAATTCTGCACACTTCCCCGTCGCTTGTGGGAAGGGCCTCCTCGGCTTACGGAAGCAACCAGGCTGAGATTGTGGGCATCTTCAGTCAATTGGGGTTGGGTATCACGTTTAGTACGGAAAGGGATTGATAATCATGGCTACAGTTCTCTCGAATCATCCAGATAATGTCACCAACGAAGGACTTTTGGCCTGGGTTGATGAAATGGCGGCGCATTGCAAGCCGGACCAAGTGCATTGGTGCGATGGTTCTCAGGAAGAATATGACCGTCTGTGCGATGTGATGGTGGAGGGTGGCACGTTCATTCGGCTGAATCCCGAGAAGCGCCCCAACAGCTTCTTGGCTCGCAGCCATCCGAGCGACGTCGCCCGAGTCGAAGATCGCACGTACATCTGCTCGTTGAGCAAGGGCGATGCGGGCCCCACTAACAATTGGATGGCACCTCGCGAAATGAGGGAAATCCTCACGCCCAAGTTCGATGGGTGCATGGAGGGTCGCACGATGTACGTGATACCCTTCAGCATGGGACCCGTTGGAGGTCCGATCTCTCACATCGGAATCCAGATCACTGACTCGCCCTACGTGGTCGTGAACATGCGGATCATGACCCGCATGGGATCGAAGGTGTTGGATGCCCTGGGCAATGGCGAGTTCATCAAGTGTCTGCACTCGGTCGGTATGCCACTGGCCGATGGCCAAGAAGATGTCGCGTGGCCATGCAGCCCCGATCCCAAGAACAAGTACATCGTTCACTTCCCCGAAGACCGGGAGATTTGGAGTTATGGTTCCGGCTACGGAGGCAACGCGTTGCTGGGCAAGAAGTGCTTTGCTTTGCGAATCGCGTCGAACCTCGCGCGTGAACAGGGCTGGCTCGCCGAGCACATGCTGATTACCGGGGTAAAGAATCCCGAAGGAGAGAAGACCTACGTGGCAGCCGCGTTCCCCAGCGCCTGCGGCAAGACAAACTTCGCGATGCTGATCCCGCCCAAGCAGTTTGTAGACGATGGCTGGGAAGTCACCTGTGTGGGCGACGACATCGCTTGGATCAAGCAGGCCGAGGATGGCAAGATCTACGCGATCAACCCCGAAGCGGGATTCTTTGGCGTGGCTCCGGGCACCAACTACAAGACCAACCCCAACGCAATGGAGTCGATCAAGGAGAACACGATCTTCACGAACGTGGCGCTCACCGACGACGGCGACGTGTGGTGGGAGGGCATGGACGGCGACCCGCCGAAGCACGCTATCGACTGGCAGGGCAACGATTGGACGCCCGACAGCGAGGATAAGGCCGCACACCCGAACTCGCGCTTCACCGCCCCCATGGACCAGTGCCCATGTGCAGACCCCGAGTACGACAACCCTCAAGGTGTGCCAATCTCGGCGTTTATCTTCGGCGGACGGCGCAGCACGACCGTGCCGCTGGTCTATCAGGCTTTCAACTGGGCGTTTGGCGTGTACACGGCTGCTACTATGGGCTCCGAGATGACCGCGGCCGCCTTCGGTCAGGTGGGCAAGGTGCGGCGTGACCCGCTCGCGATGCTGCCGTTCATCGGCTACCACATGGGCGACTACCTGGGCCACTGGTTGGACTTTGGCCGCAAGCTCAGTAACCCACCGCGAATCTTCAACGTGAATTGGTTCCGTCGCGACGAAGAGGGCAACTTCCTGTGGCCCGGCTTCGGCGAAAACATGCGGATTCTCAAGTGGATCGTTGGTCGCTCCAAGGGCAAGGCCGCGAGCGTCGAGAGCCCGCTGGGCTGGATGCCTCAGTACAAGGATATCGACTGGCGAGGACTCGAGTTCTCCGAGGAGCAATTTGATCAGCTGATGAGCATGGAGCGTGACGAATGGTTGCAGGAAATCGCATCGCACGACGAGTTGTTCTTCAAGCTCTACGATCGGTTGCCTAAGGAGTTGACGTTCATTCGCGAACTGCTGGTCTCGGGGCTGTGGCGTTCGCCGGAGCATTGGGACATGAAACACGAGTAGCCCGTCGTCGTACACCTCCCACACCCCCCGGTTGGCTGTGGGAGGTTTTGCAACGAGTTTCGTTTTCGTTTTCAAAACTCCCCCCCGGTGGTGAGCGGCAAAACTTCGCAAAGTCTTACGACCTTTGTGGTTGAGACATCTTCCTTGCGGCAAAGGTGGCGGAGTATTGAAAGGTTGGGGCAAACCGACCTTTCAATACCCAATCGCCGCCTTTGCCGTAAGCTCTTGTTGGGCTGGAAGTTATCGATTGCAGTCGATGAATTCGCGACCTTTCAAAACTCTTGCGAGCGCATCTCGCACGTTGCCGTCCGCGCATGCGAAGCACTCCCGCGACGCAAACAAAGTTGCTCCGGTAGGTGCACGACCAATGGAGATCTTAGCGGCGTCGCTGGCCCAATTTCAACAAAAAAAGGGGTAAACTTCAGTGCACGGGCGTAGGCTGACACACGCGAAGATAGATAAGTCCGACGCGTCGCGCTACGGCAACTTCATCGCCTGACAGCTCTTTAAGCCTTGAGAAGCTGCATATCGCGTTCGCTGGAGCCGAAGGCGCCCGCATCGATGTTGTACTGGTGCAAGAGTTCCAGATAGAGGTTGCACAGTGGCGTTTTCGATCCGAGTTTCGCATGCGTCGCATGTCGATAGCCACCACCGGCGACGATTGTGGGCAGATTGTCACAAGTATGATTCGAAGCGTCGCCGAAGTTGCTGCCCATCACGACGGTCGTATGGTCGAGCAGTGTGCCGTTACCTTCGCTGATTTGATCGAGATCAGAAAGGAACTGGTTGAAGTGGGAAAGGATGTCGATCTCAATGCGGCTCAGCTTGGCGATGGTCTCTGCACGCCCGCTATGGTGCGATAAGGTGTGCCACCCGCCGGTCGCTCCGGGCACGTTGATGGCTCCATAGATCCAATCCAACGAGAGAGTGATCACGCGCGTCGAATCGGTGCGCAGCGCCAGCTTGGCAAGCTCGAACAGATTGTGCACCTTGGTGGAAAACTCAAATTCACTGTCGGTGCTGAGCGAGTTCGCCACCTGCGGCTTCTTCGTGTGCAGCCAATAGGACTGATGTTGGAGCTGCGACTCTAACTCATCGATCACGTGCTGATACTGGTTGAGCTTGCCAGCTTCCGCGCCGCTTTGTCGAAGTCGCGTAATATCGCGCTCCAGGCAAGTGAGCACGTGTTGGTCTCTGGCGAGTTGCTCCTGCTTCGCCTTGAGATCCTCCTCTCCGAAGAGCATGTTGAAAATCTGCTCTTCGTCGTGCAGCGTTGGGATTGCCATGCCCCGATCGTTCCACGAGCAGCCCCATCCTCGGTCGTAGATGCTGAAATTAAGAAAAGGAAAACGAGTTTCGCCACCGATCTGCTTGGCAAGAACTTGGTCGAGCGAAATTGAATTCACGAACGTCGGCGATTCAGGTTTCGTTACGCCTGTCAGGAACGACTTCTCTGAGTCGTGATTGCTGGTCTCCATGCCTGGGTGGTAGAAGTTTTCAAAAAGCGTGAGCTTTTCGAGAGTCTCCATCTCTCGCAAGTAATCTGAGGTCGTAAGGTCGCCCTGCGTTTTCGGGAAGATGTGCGGTGCGTAGAAACCTAGCGAGTTGCAGATGAACATGATTCGCCGAGGCGGAGTCGCACGGTTCCCCGCTGCACTGAGATTCAGCGAATTCATGGCGAGCGGTAGAGCCGCTCCGAATTTTAGGAAATCTCGACGGTTGGTATTGCTCATTCGAGATCCCCGGCAAATGAATACACCAGCACTTCGGTGATCAAGTCTCTCATCCGGCAGTTCTGTGCTGTCTCCGGAATCATTTCGAATAGGTCTAGCCGTTGCTTGAGTGTGGGCTGATAGCCGTTGGCGTACTCAAAGAACTTCTTAGCGAAGTTATACGCGACTCGTCGGTGATGCGACAGCAAAATCTGCTTTAGACCCAACACATTCTCGAACTCCGACTCGTCGATTTCGCCCGACGAGTCGACCGCATCGGCCACAGCGTAGTACCCTTCTCGGCGGTACTGGAACGTACCGGGATGGGGTTGCTCGACCCGGTAGTGCGCTCGCCACTGACCGGTTGCGTCGAAGCTCTCCAGAGCAAAACCATACGGGTCGATGCTCTTGTGGCAAGCGTAGCAGGTTGGGCTATTCTTGTGTTCTTCAATTTGCTCTCGCAGCGAAGTCGCATGGGCGCTGTCGGGCTCAATTGCCTTTACATCCTCGGGCGGAGGCGACAGGGTATTGCCCGCGATGTTTGCGGAGACCCACGCTCCTCGCAAAATGGGCGACGTATCAAAACCGTCGGTCGTCACCTTCAGCACACTACCCATCGTCAGCAGGCCGCCGCGCTGAGAACGCGCATCCAGTCTTACCTTCCGCATTTGCTGGCCGAGAACCCCGTCGATGCCGTAGTGCTGGGCCAATCTTTGGTTGAGAATCGAGAAGTCGGAATCGATCAGATAACTAACCGGCAGATTCTCGTGTATTAAGTGCTGCAAGTAAGCTTCCGTCTCAAGTGGAAGATAATGGTTTAACAGATCGTCGTACTTCGGGTACAGCTTCAGTGAGGGCGCCACCTTGTCAAACGAACGAAGATTCAGCCACTGATTGCAAAGTGAACGCACCATTCGTCGCGAACGATCGTCGTGAAGCATACGACCAATCTCTTCACGAACGGATCTTGCGGTCAGGCGGTCGTCAGGAAACTGCGATGGATCGGGCACCGAGAGCCAGATAGCCCGGGCGCACGCTGCGCCAGCCTCTTGCGCAATGTTGTCGTGGATTCCGGGCGAGTAGAGAAATCGGGGTGAGCAAATCACTGCTTTCATGCCGACCTTAGCTGCCGCGACGAAGTCGCCTGTTTCGCTCAGCGTCTGACGACTGAGTTGGTAGTACGGAGCCAAATCGTCGTCGGATAGCGTCGACACGAATGCGCGTTCAGCGAATCGACGAATGACTTGTTGTAATGCGTCGTCAGTTGGGGTGGCTACGGTGATCTGTAATCTCTCGGACTTTGCTGGAGGAGCGGCAATGACGTCGAGCTTGCCGATCGATGCCAGTGATTTACCGTCCAGAGCCACTGCGTCGGTCACCAAGAATTTAAGGAATCGCTTCGTCGTGCTCTTTGGGAATCGAATTAGCTGCTCGTTGGCCAGCCGGGTCTCAAGCTCGCCTTGAGCGATTGGCTCAAGCCCCCAATTCTTACCATCGTCGGATGCGAATACCGAGTAAGACTTGACCAGTCCATTGCCATTCCCGCCGGACCAAGTTGCGTAGGTGAAACCCAGAATCGCTTCCCCGGCTGGGTTTTCTAGAATCACATAATGCGGTGGCTCAGCGAGCGTTGGTGTATAGCGCGTATGCCAGAAAGTTCGGTTCGAGCCGTCTTGCATCTTCTCTTTGCCCATGCCTTGCTGAAAGCTACTAACAGTCAGGCGGCCGCCGATTCGTTCTAAAGTAGTCCGCGAGTCGTTGGTAGGACGGGTTTCGCGCTTGGGTGCGTTAATCGCCAGCTCAGAGAACACCTGTTTGAACACCATCGGTGGCCACTGCTCAATGAGCGGACCACGCACTTTCAACTGCTTGATGTAGGCACCTTGGTCGCCTTCCTTCTGCCGCCAGGTATGCTTTGAGTAGCAGTGAACCGACACGTTTTCGCCTGGGCGCAGAAACGCCCGCATGGAGTGTGACTCTACTTTCGTGTTAGCCAATGAAATCACGCCAATCAGCCGTTGAGGCTGAGGACGATCGTCGGCGTAGAAGTACTTTCCAGTGTAAACTTGCAGGCTAACATCTTCCGGAAACTCACCAATCTTCGCGGCGTCAAAAGTCAGCTCGTACCAGCCCGCTTCCGGGGGTTCGAAACCATCGTAGAAGAACGAATAACTGTTGCCGTTGTTTGCCCTGGTCCAAGAAAATAGCAGGCCTTCTTCATACGCGCGGGTGTATATGTTGTAGGTCTCGTGACTGTCTTTGATCTTGCCGGTAGTCCACGTTCTCTCCACAGAATAACCATCAACCGGCAGAGCAAAGTCCAGCATTTCATCCGCCGCGTCAAAGTACGCTCCGAGCATTTCTTTGGTGAGCAAGATGCGTCGATCCGAATCAAAGTCATGCGTGCCTCGATCTTCGGGAATCGATTCAGCCAGGTCGAGACGAATGCCCAGCAGATCGTTCCCGGAATGAACAAACTCATGGCGACTAATGCGCCGATGCGCGGCCGGTGGGGATTCTTTCTGACGATTGGCGAGCCAATTGAGCACAGCTTGCCGTTGCGGAGCAGTTGGTTGGTCCGCATCCCGTGGAGGCATCTTTCCTGTGATCAGATTCTCGAAAACCAAAGAGCCATCGAATGTGACTTTTTGCAGTAACGATTCAAGATCGAAGCCACCTTCTTGTGTCGCAGTATCATGGCAGTCGAAGCAGTAGTCTGAAATCAATTGTTTCGCTTCCTGACCGCGGCAAGAAAGGTCTGACCAGACGACGGCGGCCACGGTAGCGATCAATAAAGCGAAGCATCTCATTCGTAGGCACATAAATCTGTAGGAGCAGAACAGCATCACGGCTCGACAAGTGCCTTCTCATTCTAGTTAAGCGGCATATTCCAGTCACTAAGCACTGGTTTGTTGAGCGACCAAGTTCAAGAGGAACAGATGTCAAAGTGACAGCTCGTTGGGTGTTGCGCAGCGAGCTGCGATCTGCCGCTCGGCGAACGTGGCCTACTCGTAAGCCGAGAATGGGCTATTCTTTGGCACCAGGTGAAAACGCTGCTAGACTGACCACGTGGCAGGGTATTCATACCGGTTGCGCGCGTGGTCGATACGATCGAACGCGTGCTCTGAATCGCGAGTGCATTAATGACGTGCTTAAGATGGTTCTGTTTGTTTGCAGTGCTAGTTGCACCGCAAGTGGCCTCCGCAGCGGTCAATGTGCAGTTGAACCTCCGCTATACGAATCCGTGCGACGAAACTGATGGTGGCACTTGGGAACTCTTGGCAGGTTCTGACGGGGGCGGCATTGCTGGCCTGACGGTGTTGATCGACAACATCAACGACGATGCTGATGCAGCCGGTGGATCTGGGTTTGAAGTTTTCGAAACGCAGCAAGTCGGTACGGTTACGGAGATCGTTGTTGGCAGCGATCTGGAATCCCCGCTTGATTTGAATGTTGGTTTGGGGCCCGGGACTCCCGGCAATCTTCCCGACGATTTGTTTCCCGGCAACTCGCCAGCGGTCTGGGCGAACAACGCCCTGCTCGCAACGGGAACGTTTGGTGAACAGCGACCGTCATTCCTCACAACGTTTGACACATTCTCCTCAGAGGTTAACGAGTTTGTCGGATCTGATGCCGTGCAAACGACATTTGGCGCTACGAGTGTCCGTGGAGATGGCGTCGGCGTCGATGGATTGATTCCTGGTGATGCCAATCGCGATGGGCTGATCAATATCAACGACTACAGCCTCTTGTCTTCAAACTTCGATACTGCACCAACGACGTGGGATCAAGGCAACTTCCATCCCTGTGCTGCGTTGGGCGAAATACCTCCGCCGATAATTCTCAACGGAACTGACATCTTTGACTTTAGCCGCATGTCGAGCAATTTCTTTGCCAGTTCGATTCCTCCCGCACTGAGAGGCTCACTTATCCCCGAACCGACGGCGCTGGCGCTATTGTGGTTGAGCCTGTTTGGCGCGGCAATGAGCAATCGGCAGCGATCTCGCGTCTAGCACACCTCCTTACTTTCCAACGTGACGAACCGGTAGATCGAGTTGGCGTGGATTTCTTTAAGGCCAACGCCAAGGTTTAACATTGCCAAAATCAAAGACCCGGCCGTGATAGATGATGGCAACACACGGTCCGTCCGACTATATTTCACGGTGCCAGGCTGAAGATAGCCGCCGACTAGACGATATGGCGTACCGATGATGTGACCTGGCCGCGGCAACTTGAGGTGCATTGGACGAAGTTATGGGGGGCGAAAACAATCCAAGCGTGAATCTCATGAAGTGGTTTCTCTACGCGTTCGTATTTAGTCTTTTGTCCAGCAGTGCCATTGCGAGCCCACAGCCTGATGCAGTTGTGGAATACAAAGTTATTGACGATGTGAAGCTGCAGCTGCACGTCTTCTATCCGCCGGGACATCAATCCAGCGACAAACGACCTGCAATCGTATTCTTCTTCGGTGGTGGCTGGAACGGTGGAACCGTCAAGCAGTTCTATCCGCAAAGCGAGTATCTTGCCTCACGGGGCATGGTGGCGCTCTCCGCTGATTACCGAGTCAAGAGTCGGCAAGGCACGTCGCCGCAGGAGTGCGTGAAAGATGGCAAATCTGCCGTGCGGTGGATTCGCGCTCATGCCAAAGAGTTGGGTATCGACCCCGATAAATTGGTCGCCTCGGGCGGTTCTGCTGGCGGGCATGTCGCGGCGGCAACCGCGCTGACCGATGGATTCAACGAGGATGGTGAGGATGTCTCGATTAGCTGTCGCCCAAAAGCGTTGGTCCTGTTTAACCCCGTGTTTGACAACGGCCCTGGCGGCTACGGCCATGATCGCGTCAAGGCGTACTGGCGAGCGTTTTCACCGCTGCATAACATCGACGAGCAGGCGCCGCCAACCATCGTCTTCCTAGGCACAAAGGACAAACTCATTCCCGTCGCGACGGCAAAGCAGTACCAGCGGCGCATGGAAGATGTTGGCGCTCGATGTGAGTTGCGATTGTACAAGGGACAACAACACGGCTTTTTCAATAAGCCACGCAAAAGCTACGCCGAGACACTGCTTGAGACCGATCTGTTCTTGGCGTCGCTAGGGTATCTGCAAGGACCACCGACCGTCACAAGAGACGGCGTTGGATCCACAACACCGCGCTGACTTTTTCAACATCGCAACCCGCGAAGCGCACGCCTCGGCGAATTGGCTATGCCGTGCGGGTAGCTAGCAAGACAACGGATGTGGCCAGGAGGAGCAAAGTACTCGGTTCGGGTATGGAAAATTGGGGTGAATTGCCGGCCCAGAGAATGTTGTATGCAAAGCCAAACGTCTCGCCATTGTCGGCTACGAGGGACTGTTCCCTAAGGTATTCGCCTCCGTAAGCCCACCGGTGTACGCTGTTGCCGAAAGCGGTCGCAAATACATCGCCGTTAGGACCCCGCGTCACGCCGGTTGGATTATCAAGTGTCAGTTCGCTGTCGTAGCGATTTACCAACTGCCGGTACTGGACTTCTCTTGTATCTTGGCCTACCAGATTCGAGCTCTCGACGGTGACTAACTGCGAAGACGCAGCCGCAATCTCCCAAATCGTCAACGTCCGTCTGTCATCGCTGCTGTCTCGGAATGAACCGTGTGCCAAAATTGTGTCGGATGCAGGCAGGTATTGAAGTGAAGACGCTCTAAGAAGGATGACCGAATCCGCCGATACAGGCTCTGTCAGATCCTCCGGAGCTAGGTCACCTACGAATACGGGTCCTGCCGAACTTAGATCGACAGGATCGAAGGCGTATACGTACGACAGGGGTGCTTGTGTGGCTTCTGAGGCCCAGATTTCGCCGTTGGAGAGTACAGCCAGTGCATTACTGCTCTCTGTTATCCGGCTGAGACTACCAACCCGACGGGCATCAAGTGCAGGATCATCGAAGGTGCGCACCAGTCCACCTTGCGGTGTGTATTCTCGTATTGGTCCGCTAGTCTTGGCGGCAAAGAGATGGCCGTTAGGTCCAACCTTTATTTCTTGAACCACGCCATCGCGGAGTGGAACGCTGAACTGATCGACTGACGAGCCATCCGACTGCCTATAAGTTCGGATAGAGCCACCTGACGTATCTTCTGCCCATGCGGAAACGAGGTTTCCGGCCGCATCGAAATCCAAGCCGGTAACTATACAGTTTTCCATTACAGGGCATTCGTCAACGTAGCCTTTGAAGGACCAATCGGCGTCGAATACCGCAATTCCTTTCCGTGCACCTGTGACGATGAAGTCATCTTCGTCCCAGCCAATGCCGAAAGAGGATGTGGCGTAGCAAAGCGAGAGCATCCAGCTACCAAAAACAACAAAGAAGCATTTCATAGGAAGTCAATCCGATTAGACATTTACTGGGGGACGTGCACACTACCCAGGAAAATGTGGGATTAGGCAATAGCTTTCGAAATTGAGAATGCACAAGATTCAGGAGCTTCTATCGTCGGGAAGAATGACCTCGCATTGATGTCAATCAACCGGCAGTGAAGTACTTGCTACCTATTGTAACGACAGCAGATCGCCTGTAGGAACTTTACCAGATCAGCATGGGTATTTTACCTTGCATTATAGATAATTGAATGGTAACGGAACTGTTTCCGGCGGAGAGTGTGTTGGATGCGTAATGGTTGTAAGTTGCGAGGTTGTTGGAATGCGGAATCGAATGCACTGGCAATCGACGGCGTTTTGTCTCTTGATGGTCACATCCACCGGCTGCGCTAAGACTGTGCTTAAGGTTGAGGGAGAGACCATGATTGCCCGACCCGGTATGGCCGCCCCGGTGGGCGGTGTAATCGCAGGTTTGGGATTGATGGCCGTGGGCGTGCTGGTTGCCACGAAGGGCAAGTCGGCAGTGAAGAGAATCGCCGGAGGCGCGATGTTCCTGGGATTCGGGGTCGCGCTCGCGGTGTTTTCCGTGATGCAATACAACAGATCATACGTCAGAGGCGATGCACAACGGATCGTGAAGGCGGTGACATTATTCGA
Organism: Bythopirellula sp.; assembly: GCA_028285205.1. Classification (GTDB taxonomy): domain Bacteria; phylum Planctomycetota; class Planctomycetia; order Pirellulales; family Lacipirellulaceae; genus Bythopirellula. Next base: position 36,058 of record JANQQA010000091.1, read on the forward strand.
CGACCCGCAGGTCGTGCAGCTGGATCCGTTGACACACGTCTCGGTGCACCGAGTGCGACGATCACGCGGCGGCGTAGGCGGGCCCAAGCGAAGGTGGGTGACACTGCTGTGGCTGCACCGGCCAGATGGGACACACGAAGAGGTGGTCATGGGCGGATATCTGAATCGGCCCGTGTTGGACCACGTGTTGACGAAACTGGCCGAGCGAGGTGTGCGGATCGAAGACCTGCGAGACAATAAGGATTGAGTCGACGCTGGGACGGCAGGTAGTCAACGCATTTACGATTACTGGGGTCTTTTGATGGCCTCACGAATGTCGAGACGGAGGTCGCACGAGCGATTCTACTCAGGGATCATCGGTCGCGACCCACCACGCTTCTGGTATCATATCTCATCGACAGGTTGTTTTGGCCCGTCGCAAGCAATGGTGTACGCATAGTGGTTGGACGCTGGAGCGATTCTCAGTTGCCCCGCGCTCGCGGCGACTTTACGATGCTGGCGCATGCGGACACTTTTTTGACTCCTGATGGTTATGGATTTCAACAACTCCCAAAGCGAGGTTCCCGTGGATTCGAGACATACGACATTCGCGTTTGTGCTGTTGCGTACGCTGGTCTTCTGCCAGTTGTGCGGGATGCAGTCCACACAATTGCAAGCCGACCAACCCAACGTCGTGTTCATCTTCGCGGACGATCAGTCGGCCAAGACGATTGGGGCCTATGGTAACGAGCACATCCGGACGCCGAATCTTGATCGGCTGGCGCGCGAGGGGGTGAACTTCAGCCGGGCCTACAACATGGGCGCCTGGAATGGCGCAGTCTGCGTCGCGTCGCGGGCGATGCTCAACACCGGTCTGTCGGTGTGGAAAGCGTACGCGATAGACAAAGTGTTGCGGCAAGGCAAAGCGACTGAGAACATGTGGTCGAAGTTGATGGAGCAGCAAGGGTATCGCACCTACATGACGGGCAAGTGGCACGTGTCGGCGGATGCCAACGAAGTGTTTCAGCACGTCCGGCACATCCGCCCAGGGATGCCGGGTGACGGGTGGAATTCCGAGTCGGTGAAACCGCTGTCCGCTGCGCTCAAGGCGGGTGTTCGAGGCCCCGACTTGCAGGAGTTCATGCCTGTGGGATACGGCCGCCCGTTGGGCAAGGATGACCACAGCTGGTCGCCGACGGATCCCAAGTTTGGCGGTTTCTATGCGGGTGGTAAGCATTGGAGCGAAGTGCTGAAGGACGATGCCCTGGCATTCATCGACGATGCGAAGGACCACGACGAACCGTTCTTTATGTACCTGGCATTCAACGCACCGCACGATCCTCGTCAGGCTCCACAAGAGTATCAGGACATGTACAGCGCCGAGTCGCTCCCGTTGCCGGAGAGCTGGCTGCCCTTGTATCCCGAAATGGAAGAAATCGATAACGGTCCCGGATTGCGCGACGCGGCGCTGGTGCCTTTCCCGCGTACCGAGTACGCCACGCATGTGCACCTGAAAGAGTACTACGCGATCATCAGCCATCTGGATACTCAGATTGGCGAGATTCTGAAGGCGCTAGAAGCCACCGGCAAGATGGACAACACCTACATCATCTACACGGCCGATCACGGTTTGGCGGTCGGCGAGCACGGACTGTTCGGCAAACAGAACATGTACGAACACAGCGTTCGCGTGCCCTTTATCGTCAAGGGGCCAGACCTGGAGGCGGGACGAACGGTCGACGCCGACATCTACTTGCAGGATACGATGGCCACTGCGCTGGAGTTGGCCGGCGCCGAGAAGCCAGGGCACGTTTTCTTTCATTCAGTCCTGCCGCTGGCCAGGGGTGAAACTTCCGAGAGTGCTTACGATGCAGTCTACGGCGGGTACGTAAAAAGCCAGCGCATGATCAAGAAGGATGGTTTCAAGCTGATCGTTTACCCGAAGGCGAACAAAGTAAAGCTGTTCGATCTCAATGCCGACCCCGAAGAAATGCACAACTTGGCCGACGACCCAGCGAATGCCGACAAGGTGCGCCGCTTGTTCGACGAACTGGTGGCGCTACAAGACAGCCTAGGCGATGAGTTGGATCTCCGGCCGATGTTGGAAGAGCTGTAGTTGAGGCGAGTTCGGCTTAGGAGTCCGCTAAAATCTCCACTTGCAAGCTTGTTGGTGCGCGATAGGATATAGTGAACAAAAGTTTACTGATACATTGCACCCTAACGCCGAGCAATAGCCGGATAACCGCGAGGCAACCGCCTCGCCGGGACTCTAGTAAATGCCTTGCTACCTGTTCACCTACCACGGCCATGGAACTTGGATGCCCGATCATCCACGCGGCTACGTGCGAAGGAAAGTGGGGATTCTTGCTCCAGATCCCAAAATGGCTGATTGCTATCGACAGAATCAAAAGGTGCAAACCGCGGAATTCGATATTTCAGTTCAGCGGATTCTGATTGATGAATCAACTCGCGCGTTTCACTTCCAAGGCTTACGAGGGCATTTCATCGCGACGGATCAGACGCACTTGCATGTGTTGGTGAGTTGGAGCACTCTCAAAACGTGGAAGGCGGTCCGGCAGTCGATCGGGACTAGTTTGACTCGGAGGTTGAACAAAGAGATTGAACGACGACCTTGGTTCGCAAAGCAGCCAAGTCGGAAATGTGTGCGTGAACAGCAGCACTTTGAACACCTAGTGCGTGTCTATTTGCCAAGGCACCGTGGGTTGAAGTGGCAGGAGACGGACGGGATTCTTGAGTAGTCCGAGCGATTTCCGGCGAGGCGGTTGCCTCGCGGTTATTTGCCAGCGGCGTGTTTTCTGGGCCCTAACTCTAACCGCGAGGCAACCGCCTTGCCGGTGCGAAACACAAAGCTCGTTCCACCGCTCAACGCACCTCAAGCATGCGTTCGAGCGCGACCAGGGACCATTTGGCGGTCTCTTCGTCGACTTCGATTTTATTGATCGGCGTGCCGGCTTGGAGATTTTCCAAAGTCCAACAGAGGTGGGCTAGGTCGATGCGATACATCGTCGCGCACATGCAGACCACTGGCGAGAGGAAATGGATTTCTTGCTCAGGGTGCTTCTGCTTGACGCGGTTGACTAGGTGCAGCTCGGTGCCGATGGCCCATTTGCTGCCAGGGGGCGCTTCTTCCACGAGCTTGAGAATGCGGCCCGTGCTGCCGTACTCATCGGCCAGCTGGAAGACATCGTGCGGGCATTCGGGATGTACCAAGATCTTGATGCCGGGGTGCTTCTCGCGGAACATCGCAACGTGGTCGGGCTTGAACACCTGATGCACACTGCAATGCCCTTGCCAGAGAAGGACCTTGCTCTGCTCTAGCGCTTCCTCAGTGTTTCCACCCAGATCGTCGTCGTAAGGATTCCACAGGGGCATCTCGTCGAGCGAAATACCCATCTCGACGGCCGTGTTGCGCCCCAGGTGCTGATCGGGGAAAAACATGACGCGGCTGGTGCGCGCGAAGGCCCACTCGATCGCAGCGCGGGCATTGCTGGAGGTGCAAACGATGCCACCGTGCCGACCGACGAAGGCTTTCAGACTCGCCGCCGAGTTGATGTAGGTGACCGGCGTGATGTCGTCGGTGTCGAGCACTTCGCCCAGCTGATCCCAGGCGTCTTCGATCTGTTCGATGGGGG
>JANQQA010000111.1 GCA_028285205.1 Bythopirellula sp.
AAGCGTCGCAAACAGTCTGTCGCGAACGATGACCGTCTCGACGGCGGACGCCGCATCGACGGCCGCGTCGGTCGAATCGGTGCTGAGCGAGATCGTTTCGGGCAGCAATCCTGTTGGCAACTCGTCTGAGGTGAAGACAGCCGTACCCTGGGAAGGTTCGCCTTGATCTTGCACGGCGGCTGCCAACGGGCCTCCTGCGGTTCCGCCAGCGAAGGCGGCTGCGGCGGTGAGCCCCGCTCCGTAGTTGGCTTGCCAGATACCAAGATCTACGCCATCCACGTTGCCATCGGCGTTCGCATCGCCATCGGACTTCATCGCGTCTGGGGTGCCGAAGCCGCGCTGCCATGCCAAGAAGTCTTGACCATCGATGTCGCCATCGCCATCAAAGTCTGCCGCGTTGCTAACCTGCACTTCCACGGCGCCCACGTCGATGCGAACTCCGGAAGTACGTTGATACCCTGTTCCACGTTGGTCAAACTGTGGAACCGACCCAGAACCACCGACGTCTGCGGGATTTCCCGCATCCAGCACCGGACTGCCAGGCAGTGGTGCGTGCGTGAGGGTCAGTGGGAACGGTTGCCCGCTGACGTTGTTAGGTGCGAGCGGACCGAGCATCGGATCGGTCACACCGGTCTGATCTCCGACGCTGTTGAAGGCACCAAGTCCTAGCGGCAAGCCGGCACCGATCACATTGTAACCGAGCGAGACGAAGGAGTTCTGCACTGCGCCCTGAACTGCATCGACATCGGAGTCGGGATTGGCGGGGTCGCTAGTGGCAAAGTTGCCTGCGATGATCGTCGAGTAAACCGTTGTTGTGGTCGATGCACTCGTGCCGAGCGAGCCCACACCACCAGCCTTGCCGAAGAACGGGACGCTGTTGTTGGTCACCGTGCTGTGACGCAGTTCCGTGAGCCCGCCTGCGTTGTAGACACCGCCACCGACCGTCGAGGAAGAATTGCCCGAGACGGTCGAGTTAACGATGGAGGTTTTCTCCGCGCTTCCCAGGTTCGTGTCGCTGTAGACGCCACCACCCTTGGAGTCGACTCCGGTGGCGGTGTTGCCAGAAATGGTGGAGTCCACGATCGTGACCTCACCACTGAGGTTGATGATGCCGCCGCCGTGTGCGCTGTTGCCACTGGTGGAGTTGCGGTCGATCGTGGAATCCTGAATCATGAGCGTGGCATTGGTAATCGCGATACCACCACCGGACGAGACGAGTCCCGACGTGGTGTTGATCGACACGTTGGCACGGTTGAGCAGCGCGGAACCGCCGTTGATATAGATGCCGGCACCTTCGGACTGCGTGCCCGTCGTCCCATTTAGAGCGACAAAACTGTCCGTCACGGTCAGCGTACTGTTGAGCGAATGGATGCCCGCTCCTTCGGAGTTGGAGCCGGTCATCGAGTTGCCGGTAATGTAGGAGGTGTTGATGTTTAGCGTGCTATCATTGCCAAAAATCCCAGCCCCATCGGCCTCGCCGCCCGGCGCCAAGTTGCTCGAGACGGTCGTGTAGGTCATGTCGAGCGTACCGCCGCGGATGTAAATCCCGCCACCAGAGCCTAGTGTCTGTGTCGTCGAATTTCCGGTGATCACCGAATTGAGAATGGTCGCATTGGCGTCGCCAATGTAGATGGCGCCGCCATCGGCATCCACTCCGTCGGTCGTGTTCGCCGTCAAGATGGCATTTTCCATCAACAGACTGCCGTACCGTTGGTAGAACGCTCCTCCATCATTGCCGGCACCAAAGGTTGAGTTCGCGGTGAAGGTGACGTCCGTTAAGGTCAGGTCTTCGTGGCTCAACAGGACCGCGCCCGGTTGAAGTACATTCACGCTGCCTTCGAAGGTGATTCCGGAGATACTGACCTCCAGATCGTTCGTGTGATCGCCATCATCAATGGTTAGAAAACGCGCCGACCCAGCGACTCCATCAAATGTAAGGAAGTTCCGCCCGAGTCCCATGATTGTGACTGAGTCCGTCACACGGATATCCAGCGGCGTACCGGGCTGCAGAAAACCTGACAACTGACCGATGGTTTGCCCCGATAAGTTTGGGGCAAACATGATTACATCGGGGAAAGGATTTGCGTTGGAGAGGTCGACGGCTTCGCGGAAAGATAGATTGCCCGCTGAGATGATGCCATCATTCTCATCGGAAGCAGAATCGACGATGAACGTTGTCCCCTGAAGCTCGTACGCGCCGATGTCAATTCGGTCTTTGGTGTCTTGAATACCGTCAAACACACGCGTGAAAGGTTCGCCTCGCTGGTCGTAGAGAGGCACATTGCCAACACCCGCCACGGCAGTTGATTCACCACTGTCAATGGCGGGACTCCCGGCCTCTAAGCGATGCACCGGTGTAAATCCTCCCTCGTATACTAACGGGGAAATCATTGGGTTATTGACACCTGGCAAATCGCCCGGCTGTACGAAAACTTGCAGCGCGTTGCCGCTTCCAATCAGATTGAAACCCAAAGACTGCACATTGGCAGGTGGGTTCTGCAGCATCTGAATGTCGGTCCCGTTATTCGCCGAGACGATCGACGAATTGAGTTGGGTGAAGGTGTTGGGCTTGTTGACATTCGCAATTCCGGCGCCCAGGGTCGCCGTGTTGTCGGAGATGGTAGAGAACTCGACGAGCAAGTCACCGTCGTCGTTGACGATGCCCGCACCTCGCGCTGCGCGGTTCCCGGAGATGGTGGAATTTCTTACGGTCGCGGTGGTCAGATTGCCGGACGAGCCTTCGAGCAGTTTCAAACCACCACCTTCGAAGCCGGCGACATTGTCGAAGATGGCGCTACTCGAGACGAGCAGTTCACCATTGGTGGACGTGATACCACCGCCGCCAGTGCTGGCCGCGTTCTCTTTGATGCTGAGACGACTGAGAGTAAGATTCTCGTTGCTAAGAATCGCACCACCCTCACCGACCACATCGCCGCCCAACAGTGTCAGCCCGCTGATGGTCACCTGTTGGTTCGGATTTCCGTTAAAATCGTCGACCAAAAAGACGCGTGAACCGTCGGCATTGTCCACCGTCGGAGTGGGGTCGTTCCCCGACGCATCCAATTCCAACTCGAACCCAATGGGCCCCGCGATGTTAACAGCGCTACGTATGTTGAATCCTGACCGCCCGTCGCCGCCGGAGTTCAATTGCACCAGAATCGTTGGCGCCGGAGAAGCCGTCGGGTCTTCCAGCCCGAGTAGATTCTCTGAGAACGTAATCGTATCAAACTCCGGATTCAATTCAGAAAACAGCAGGGCTTCTCGCAGAGCGAAATCGCCACGAGCAGTGTAAGTCGGATTGAGTCCGGCCCCATCCTGCCCGAAGGCAGCTGTGTACTGTCCGTCGGATTCATCGAACAAGGTGTCCACAATAAACAACCCGTTCTGAACCTCGACGGCGCCAATATCGATCGCGACGACGTCCATATCATCTGGGTTACCATCTGCTACGCGAGTGAAGTGGACGCCCCGCTGCTCAAATCCGCTACCGAACGACGTATTGCCCGTGTCGATCAGCGGACTTGGGGCGGCAGTGTTCGGGTAGAAGACCCGCGTCGAGCCACCATAGAAGCCGAGCGGCAATAGCAGGGGATCGGTGGCAAAGCGGTTGGTGCCTTGGTCGTATTCCAGTACATAAGCTACCGGGGCAGGGTCGGGCTCATCGGGTAGGTCACCCCAGGTATCGGCAATGGTTTGTAGCTGCGAAACGTAAGCCACAAATGGCTCTGGCGGTCCTGCTTCATTCAACGGCGGTCCCGGAATGGGAAAGCCGTTATTAGGCTCCTCGGGGTCGACTTCCGGATTGGCTACGTTCTTGAACCACGGGTTCCATTCGCCCTCCGGCGGATTCGGACGTGGAAAGGGTCCCTCGTCAGGATCGGTCACCCACTCGAACGCTGGCCCCATGTGGCCGCCGATCCAAGGCCCGAGGTAGAGTTCAGTGGGAGTTACTTCCACCTCCTCATCCTCGCCTGTCTCGGGGTTCATCATAATGGTCGTAACGTCCTCTGGCTGGAACGCGACCCACAGTGACGGGTCCTGCAGAAACTCGTTAAAAATAAACGTGTTCTCCTCCTCGATTGAGGGAGTAGCAAGATGGCTGCCTTGCCAAACGGGCGGTGGCGGTTCATCACCAGCGCGCTGGGTCTGGCCAAAACTGGCAAACGTATTCGCTAGAGTCCAGGTGATCCCCCCCTCTTCCTCACCTGTTCTCGTATTAATCACTTGGTAGAAGTGGTTGTTGCCTGGGTTCATCGGATCATCGATGTCCCACCGAACCGTCCCGCCGATGTGCCCAATAAAGTTGTAGCCGAGCAAGTTGACTTGACCTCCTGGAATACCAGTAAGACCGTCAAGGAGCAACGTGGGGGCCAGCAGCGTAACGGAGTCTTCCATCACCACACGGCGAACGGCAAAGACGTCATCTTCGCCGCCGCTGGTTGTGTTTCCGAACAGTACGTTGTGACTCAGCGCGGTCGGAATCGGTGGAGGTAGTTCGCCAGTTCCATCCCCAAGATCCACACCGTTGGTGGCCACGCCTCCTCCACCACTGCTAGAGGTATTCGCAGTGAACGTGCTGGATACGATTTCGGCCCGACCGCCACGATTGTAGATGGCACCGCCATAGCCAGGCTGTGGCTCGGTAGTGCCGGCCGTGAACGTACTGTTTTGCGTGAACGTTGAATTCTGTACGGTCAGGAACGGGCGTTCCTCGTCACTGTCAGTGCCTAGCAGGATTGCCCCACCACCACCACCGGAGGAGTTGCCCTCAAAGAGACTGCGAGTCGCGGTAACTCTGCCAATGGGACTAAACACGGCGCCGCCGCCCCAGCTGGCGCTGTTGCCAACGATCTCTGTTTCGACGAGCGTCAAGTTCTCCCGATTGAAGATCGCGCCTCCGCGATTGTCGTCGGAATCGTCGGTTCCGGTGAGGCTGGCACCCTGCAATGTGACGCCACCGATCGTCACGGGAAATAATTCTTCATCGTCGCCGATCTGCGTCTCGAAGATGCGATAGTTGGGCCCTTCCGTACTGATTGTGAGCGTTTGAGCCCCCGGGCCTAGAATCTGGACCGGCTGCGTAATTAACAGTTGACCCCCATTCTCGTGATCGTTGAGTACGATTTCCCCCGGGGTCGTTTGACGCGTGGCGGGATTGGTGAACAGGAAGTCTGCGAAGACGATCTGGTCAAGATCGTCCTCGGCGTTGGCGAGGGCAATGGCTTGGCGTAGCGAGCCAGTGATCACTTCGTCGTCCGCATCAAGGTCGCCCAGGTTGTTGACGATGAACACCGCCAACATCCGCCGATCTTCTAGCGCCTCGACACGGAGATCTCGACCCATGGCAGGGTCTTTGCGCCGCGGGGCTTTGCTCAGTGGGCGATGGGGTTTTCGTGCCTTGGAAGACAAACGCTTTTTCCCAAACCAGTTTCCTGCAAGCATCTGCAGTGTTCCTTAATCTGTAGAGACAGCTACCTCAATTGTTGCCTGACTCGGGCCAGACAAGTCCTGTCTATTGTAGTTGGTGCGTGAAAATCGTGCAAAAAGTGCCTCGTCTACCCATTAGCGTGGGTGCGAAACAGGTGATCTAGGCGTATTCCATCGCAACGTTGGGACGCTCAGCGTACGACCAAGGTTTGCGTTAAACTCCTCGCGAGAGCACTGGCTGTTCCTGACCAATGCTGGCAAAAGCTTCATCCAACGGGTCGTTGGCATTCGTGTCGCTGTCCGATGCATCTTCGTCGCGGTCGGAGACCTCACTTGGCGAGGTCGCCAGTCTGGCGTTGGCCGGCAACGGCCATGCGCTGTGATCACCGACCGCAGCCAACAGTTCATTCCCAACCGTGTCGGTTCGACTGTCAGCATCGTCGCTTTGGACAGGCGAGTCACTCAGGAAATAGTCGTGCACCGCGGCGAACAGACCTACCGGCTCCGCGTACCCGGTTGTGGCAGTCGGACGATGGGGCTGTCGATTGAAGGACGTGGCCGAGGAGGCTGCCTCAAGGGTAGTGAAATCCAAGGCGGGACCGGTCGTGCCGTAGAGGTCCACCCAGTTCTGCAGGTCGTCGGCATCAACGTCGCCGTCGTAGTCCGAGTCGCCGTCTGAAAGTTGGGCGTTGATGGTGCCCTTGCCGATTTGCCAGGCGAGGAAGTCGGAGCCCTCAACGCGACCATTCGAATTGAAATCGGCGTTGGGCGCCCGCATCAAGAACTCGACGGCACCGATGTCCACGACGGCATTGCCGTCGTTGTCGCCGTCAACGCTGCGGGCGAAGGGATCTCCGCGTTGCTCAAAGTCTACCTCGGTTGCCTCGCTCGAGCTGAACAAACTGGCCACTTCAACCGCACTCAGCGCCTGTCCGTGAAGCGAAAACTCGTCCATGAACCCGTTGTACTGGCCTCGAGCCGTATCAGTTTCGACCGAATAGCCAACGTTCACTTCAACAAACAACGAAAATGCGTCCGCAGGTGCCACGGCATCAGCATCCAGTACGCCATCAATGTAGAGTTTCAACTCGTTGGATTCGCGGACCAGCACGAGATGGTGCCACTGATCGACCATGTAACTCGTGGTGGAGGCCAGCTCTCCGATTGCAGTGCCGAACGTCTGAATGGTGCCGTCACTGTTCAACTGGATTCCACCCTCCAAAACTATTGGGTCGTCACCAACCAGTGACAGCAAAGTCTGTGTGTCAGTATCTGGGCTAGAGCTTGTCTGGGTCTCGGTTTGGAACCAAAGTGCAATCGTATAATCGTTATTGAAGATGCCTCCAAACTCACCCGCGGCGAAACCACTGGGCTCAGTGGCGCCATCCAAGAATCTGGTGGAGGTGCCCGTTTGCGCGGTCGCGCCGGGTTGCTCCAATGCCGTTGTGTGCGGCACGGAGATCGGTGTGTTTCCAGACTGAGAAATGGTTTCTACCAGTTCGCTCCCAGCAGGATCGTCAAGTTTGTAGTACGCCCTCGTTGAGAGTGTCGGAAGCAGTTCCTGATAGGGAACCTCCCCTGCATCGACGACCGGACTGTCTGATGAAGGCAAGTGGGTTTTGGTCTTCCCTCCGTTGTCGGCGAGCGGACCAAGCAGCGGGTCGGTCACATTCGTCAGATCGTCGTTGTCGAAGCTCAACAGCGCGTCGCCGCTACCAATCAGGTTAAAGCCGAGCGACTCGAAGGAGCTAAACGCCACGTTACGCGACCGTTGAACATCGAATCCGGTATCGTCGAACTCATCGTTTGGATTATTCTCGTTGATCACATTCCCCGAGATGATCGAGGAATACACCAGCGTTCTGGTAAAGGTGTCTCCGAAGGAAACGACGCCGCTGCCGTTATCGGCCTCGTTTTCGGTAATCGTGACGTGGCGAAGTTCCAGCTGGCCATCAAAGTTCATGATGCCGCCGCCTTCGTCACCGGCGACGTTCCCCGAGATCGTGGAGTTGAGGATCTTGCCCACAATCGCGTTGGGATCCGGATTGGGATCTGGCTCGGCGGGCAGATTGGTATTACTCCACACGCCGCCTCCGTCGTCGATCGCTTCGTTGCCGGCAATGGTGCTGCTATCGATCAGCAGCATGCCGCCCGTCGCGCCGGCCCGGTGATACACACCGCCACCACGGCCAGCGGCCGAGTTATCCTCAACGGTCACATACTGCAAAGTGAGGTTCTCAATCGAATGGATGGCGCCACCGTCGCCGCTGACGTCAGCGCCAACCAGCTCCAAGCCCATCACGACCACGTCGATATAGGTCTCAGCGCTACCGTCGTCGGTCCGTAGAATGCGAATTCCGTCGCCGTTGTTTTCCGTTGGTGTTGGGTCGGCCGTGGCGGCATTCACCGTCAAGCTGACGGCGAGCGAAGTCGCATCGATGGTCAGGGTATCGGTAACAACCAACTCGCCAAGACTGTTATCTAGGTTGATCGTCTCTCCGCTCAGCGAAGCTTCGAAATTGATCAAGTTCTTGCCCAATTGCAAGTTGGAAAGAATGATCGCTTCGCGCAGTGTTAGATCTTCCGGCGAAGCGTCCGTGCCGAGGTCGTCGATATCTTCCTTATCGAGCGTCGAGTTGACGGTGAATGTTTGCTCAAAGCCACCGGACTCAACGGCACCGATATCGATCACGGTTTCTAGGATGCGGTTGAAGCCTGGGCCGCGTTGATCGTTGTCTGGCGCCACAGGGATACTAGCATTCCCGGCGTTCAGGACGGGGCTGCCTGTCTGAGGCGTGTGCGTCATGGTGGGACCACCGTTGTCAGCGAGGGCATTCAACAGTGGATCAGCACCAATCAAATTCGATCGGTCTTCGTCAATGTTCGAGCCGGTCGGGTCTTGGATCAAGCTGTATCTAGCAATGACCGCGGGGGTCGCGAACGGGTTAATGTTGTCGATGTCAGGAGCACCCTGAGCATCGGAATTACCCGCGACGATGCTGTGTTCCAGCGCCAACACGCCGTCCTGCATATAGATTCCGCCGCCAGATCCGCCGGTCGAAGTGTTCTGGAACACCGTAGAGTGCAAGACGCGAAAGATCTCTGGATTGTCGTCGATGTTATGAATGGCGCCGCCATCGTCCGTGGCGGTATTGCCCGAGAGCGTACTCGAAGTAATGATGACCTGGTTGCCCGCACCCACAAGCGCGATCGCACCTCCGTCATCGGAGGAGCTGTTGTTGTGAAAAAGGCTTTCGTCGACGAGCACAGTGGCATCGGAATACAAGGCCCCGCCATCGTTAACCGCACTGTTGCCAGAGAATTCGCCTGCTGTAATATCGAGCAGAGCACCAGACGCATAGATTCCTCCCCCTCTGCCCGTGGTGGAGCTATTGCGGATCGCGACGTGTGAGGTGACCAAATCATGCTCGGTGTAGATCGCGCCACCGTCCGAGGTGGAATTCGCGCCGGTGAGAATCAGATCGCGTATTTCCACACTCAACGGGGAGGTGGCGGCTTGCTCGCCGTACTGAATGAGGAAGACTTGGCCGTCTCCGCCCTCCGCCAACGCTGGATTCGGCGCCGGTGCTTCGACCGTGACGCGGTCGGAGCCTTCTAAGCCTTCAATTACAATCGGTCCTGGAATTACCAAAGAGCCAAGCTCGGGATCGAGCGTGATCGTGCCGCCCGCCAGGGTCTCGGAGAATTCGATGGCTCGCCGCCGTCCGTCGATAGTGGCCTCCTCGATCGCTTCACGCAGCGAGACGTTGCCTTCGGTCAAGTCGCCATCGTTCACGTCAGACAACGTATCAACTTGGATCGCCGGACCGCGCGTGCCGGAGCCGGCCTCGGTCAAGCCGATCGCGCCGACGAGCTGGGCGATGTGAAACTGCATTTGCCCACCCAGTTGCGGATTAACGCCCGAGGCGGCAAACTCGCGTGGCCCGATGCGATCTTGGTTTGGTGTATCAATTGCACCGGTACCCATGATCGGCGTCACACCATTGGGCGTAACAGAACCCGCTTTGGCCAAATGGTTCAATGACACAGCGTGGCCGATTTCGTGCGATGTCGTACCTGATAGTGCGGCAGTTGTGAATTCTAAATTGCCCGACGAGAGCGCGTTACTCGGGTCTAAGCCGCCAATCCCTTGGATAACGTCGCTAAACACGGAACCGACGACCGATCCGAATCCTCCGCCGGATCGACCTTGTGCGTCGCGTATCGCATTAAGGCCGGCACATCCTAACGCGCCGGCGCAATCTCCGCTAATGAAGGTGCCGATCTGCATGTAATAGTATTCGGTTGCACCGTTTATCGGTGGCGTCCCTTGATCACCGATGAAGAATTCGACATTCAGTTCCATGTTCGGAGGGATGGCACTCTCCGGGAAGACATCGCTGGTGGCAATGTCATAGTAGTCCGATCGAACTTCCTCCAGGATTGCTTCGGTGACCATGTCGTACTCATCGGGCGAAAACCCGTACGCTTCGACGTCAAAAGTGGTCACGACGTTGTTGAATATGTCCACGCCGTTTTCTTGGCCTGGCTCGATGAAGTCGAGAATGATCGTGAGCACATCCTCGCCAACCGTGTCCGCTTCGGCACCACCCTCAGAACTCGAAGCAGCGAGTGGTTCGTGTTCGCCTTGCCAGTATTCGGCTGGGAAATAATCTACACCACTTGCTCCCTCGGCGTGATCAGCCGCGGCGTAGGCGTGCTGGACACTGGCCTCGTCGGCTTCTAACCCGGCATTCGCCGACAACAGTACGCGGACTTCAAGCGGCTCGAAACGAATCTGCCGCCTCTGTGCACGCCGACGCGCGGTCTTGCGCTTCCGCGCGCGACCATGAGATATAAACCAATCGAAGCGCTGCTGACGAGCCATGCGTGTTCCCTTGTTCCGTTACACTCCACCGGCGCACGTCCCGAACATGCTGAGATTAGCGGGAGTAACGAATAAACCGGCTGGGTTAGCTATAAGCTTCGAGTATAAACGGGCATTTCAGGGGATGCAAACATTGTGTGACGCCTGAAAACACACGTATATAGGCACGAAAGTGTCCCGAGGCGATTCGCGTTGGGAGTGAGCCAGAGGATTATGGGGCGCGAGTGCCCGGCTCGAGAAAGGTGTGATCCGCTGACCGATGGTGCCACATTGGGCTGTGCTCGTCGCGAGCGGAGCAGGTCGCACTTAGGATGGCTGGGCGGCCGCAGCTAGAGCGATCAGGCCCGCTGCTACGGCCGGAGATGGTTGGAAGACGCCAACAGAAACCGTCCAAATCCTACCGTGCAGCTGGAGAATCCCCAGCTGCAAAGATCGGTCAGCAAATGAGAGGTGTGATAGGCAGCCCGCGGTTGACACGCCTAGGCGGTACTACCAGACGTATTCCAAGCCGCCGTTGAAGCCGTGGAACAGAGCGTGTCCCTGAGTCCCGACAGGCGGTGCCGTAAGATCCGTCGGATAGCTCCCTCCGACCGTCGCGATGCTACTCAGATACATGACCTTGTAACCACCGCGAATAGAAATGCTTGGCAAGATGTCCGCGACGATCGTCGCCCCACCCTCGCCAACGAAGGCTACCTGATCGCCGGAAGTGAGCACGTCGTAATCGGGGTCTGATGGTGCCGTCAGCGCACTGCGAAACTTGAAGCTGTTGTTGTACACACCTGCCTTGACCTCGCTGCCAATCCGTAGTCCTTGCCGCAGGCCGATCCAGCCGTCGCCACCAAACTGGAAACCGACAAGATCGTTCTCGCCTTGCAGCAACAGAGCTGCGGTCGCGGGTCCTGTATTGGTCGAGTCCGCCAAGAACGCGAAATCTTCGGTCATGCGAACGTAACGTGCTCCAGCCAGCAGCGTGCCGGAAACTCGTGGGTTCGTGCCCACCCAGTACCGGCGTACGCTCAATTCCGCGCTTTGAAGTTCGGACTCGTAGACAAACGTGTGGTTATTCGCGGCGTCGAATCCATTGATCACCGTTCCGCCACCTGCTGTGCCAAAGTCAGAGAACGATGAGTAAAGCGAATTAGGAAGGCCGTTCACTGTGACCGCATTGACTGTTTCGTTGAAGCCAAAATCGTAGATTCCCATGTAAGTTGCTTCAAACACTGCCAAAGCACCAATGTCGTAACGGACGGCGACTTGAAATCCGGCTTCATAGTCATCAGAAGCGCTTTCGGGATCGATATGCGAGGGAGCTCCGGCAGCGGGCCCACCGAGGTTTGACGACAGGACACCGATGTCGTTGAACAATTCGGTCGATTGCATGAACACCACGTCGGCGGAGATGTCGAAGTAGTGCGGACCGACTTGGTCTTGGCCGTAGCCACCGAAATCGACAGCCATCGGATCACCGTAGCCACCGCCAAATCCGCCCATGCCAGGTGGGCAGTATTCTTCGTATTGCGTTTGCACAACAATAGGATTGCCTTGCACGTCGACATACTCGCCGCCACTTGCGGCAGCGGGGCCTCCCGCCAAAGGTGAGGCTGGAAACGCAGGAATCTGCTGCGCTTGATGGAACTGCTGCTCGCCCATGTTGGCGAAATTGGGTGCCTGGTAACCCTGCGATTGGGCATCGGCACTTGGCATCGTCAGCCACAAGCTAGCCAGTAGTGCGACGGTCACTCGACAAGCTGTCGGTAAACTGCGGTTCATCCCTGAATCCCCCCTCGAACGGCTGCGGTCCCGGTCTCTGTGTAATGGGTCCGAATTATGCTGATTTTTGCTTAGATCGCGCGAAAAAAGAGTTTCGTCTCGGCAATGAGAAGTAACCACTTCGTGCACGCAAAACTTTCCGTGTGGTTTGGATATCGGATCGTCAGGAGTGGAATAATCAGCGTTTCCGTCACAGCCGCTAAAATTCCTCAAAACTTTCTGCGCCTCGTTCCCCGTTCTACCCATAACCCCAAATTCCGTGGATCTCGCCCGTAAGTCGATAGCAATTAAAGGCTTAAGTCTCAGTTAGTAGCTGTATGGGCCGTCTTGGGTTGGTTTCTTTACCAGCCGAGCGCGGGTTTTGCTGTGGGATTGGTCGTTTTGGATCGACCTTGCTTGTGACGAATGGTCAGCCAAATAGGCCTAATCGTGCAGCGGGGATCAGCGCATTTAGCTCAGTAACTGGAAGTTTGACGCTTCTGAGGCCTGAAACTACTATGAAGGCTGAACTTTTGCCCGCGCCAGCTTTCCGTTTGTGATGGCAACGTCCCAATTGGTCTGCCACGGGTCTGAGGAACGGGTACTGCCGATCAGCATCGCACTGCGGTTGACCGTGAGGCGTACGGCGAGTTCGGGCATGATGCATGGCTCCCCGACAGGAACAAGAAACTCGTAAGCTTGGCCAGCGCTCGCTGCTGGCTCAGAGGGCTTGCCCGAGAGGCATCTCTCAGAACAGGTTTGCGCCCCAGCACTCGCGCTGGCTGCTGCCGCGCGAGGAAGAGGATTGCCGAACAGGTCGGCATAACTAGAGAGGTAATTCGAAGTGAGCAACTGCAAGCATTCTCGTTTATCCCGATCCAAGCGCCGCCGTCGACCGTTCGGAGTCAGCCGGCGCCGCAAGCAACTCCAGCTTGGCTTCGAGACGCTAGAGGATCGCCGCGTGATGTCGGCGGATTCTCCGCTGCCGCTGGTGGGCCCAGTCTACGAGACAGTATCTCACTCTAGCGCAACACCCGAGGGGCAGGAGTACATTCTGATGGCTGACCTGCGCAGCTTTCACGCGCATGCCGCCACCGATCCATCTCAAATTGAGCTCTATGCGATCCCAGATGATGAGTTCTTGGACCTCCAATGGGGGCTCGGGAATTTCGCCCAACAGGTCGGTAACCCAGACTTTCAGCCTATCTTTGGAGTACCCGGAGAAGATATCAACGTGTTCCCCGTGTGGGCGCAGGGGATAACGGGCGAGGGGGTGGTGGTTCAAATTAACGACAGTGGTGTCGAATTCACGCATGAGGATCTGGACGACAACATCGATCCAGATTTGCAATTCGACGCGCTGACCGGAGACAATGACGCTAGTCCCGAACTCATTGACATCATCGTCGCAAATGCACACGGCACGGCCGTGGCGGGGATCGTAGGAGCTGAGGCGAACGGCATTGGCGGTGTCGGCGTTGCGCCGGGTGTGCAACTCGTACCAGTGCGATTGATCGATCCTCCAGCCGCAGTGCAAACACTCGATCCGTTTGCTGATGCCTTCCGATTCCGAACAGATGTCGTCGATGTAACACAAAACAGCTGGGGGCCAGGCGTCGTGCGTGGCGTCGCAGGGCCCTCCTTCACCGAAACACTCGCCTTGCGAGACTCAATCGCCGGTCCGAATGCCGGACGTGATGGGCTTGGGACCATCCATGTTTTCTCGTCGGGGAACAGTGGTAGTTTGCTCGACTCTTCCAACTACAATGGGTGGGTCAATTCTCGCTATACCATCGGTGTTACCGGAGTCGACCATGACGGGGAGTACAACAACGTAGATGGCACTGTGACCGGTTATCCCGAAACGGGCACCGCAGTCTTGGTGGCTGCCCCCACCGGCTCGGTATCCTTGCAAGTTGGGCTCGATACCGGTGTCGGTAGCGGTATTCTCACGACGGATACGACCAACGATACGGGATTCAATCAAGAACCGGACGAGGAGACCGGTGCGGAGCCCAACCGCGACTTTTTGCCGAACGATGCTTACACATCTCGGTTTAACGGTACTTCGGCGGCTTCGCCGTTTGTGGGCGGCACGGTGGCGCTCATGTTGGAAGCAAATCCGAATCTCGGATGGCGTGACGTGCAAGAAATCTTGCTGCGCTCGGCTCGCCAAAACGCTAAGTTTGCCACTCAGGCCAACGGTGCCGACCAGTCGCTTGGCTTCGAGTACCAGAATACGTGGATCATTAATCAAGTCCCGTTGTTTCACGACCCTGACTTTCACGATGACCAGATCGACGACTACCTGCAACTTATTCATCCTACTCTCGACGCGGATCTCAACTTCCCTGGCATTGGTTCGCACTACGCCCCCACTCCACAGGTGCTAACCAATGGAGCCGGCTACACGATTAGCCAAGGACGCGGAACGAATTTCGAGCAGGTGGGCTATGCGCATGGTGTAGTTGATGCCGCATTGGCGGTCGAGTTGGCAAAGCAGTGGGATTTGAAAGGCCAAGGCCTTCCTCAGGAATTGACCTTCACGACAGCCATCAACGGCTCACCGAACCTCCCGGGGGCCGAGATCATTGAAGACGTTATTGGCGATAACGATTTTGTCGTCCCAGGTGGCCTGTTTGGGGCGGATGGATTCAGTGAATACTGGCAGGAGTTCCTATTACCTGACGATGAAGATGACTTTGATCGAACCTTCCCGTCGCGCGGTGAGCCGCTTGAGTTTTCGGTACCGAGCCCAAATGACATGGTCGTCGAAAACTTAGAAATATTTGTCGACATTGCAGGGGATGTAGTAGAGGCGTTGGATCATGTGAGAATCACCCTGGTCTCACCAAACGGCACACATTCCGAACTCAATCATTACTTTGTCGATCCAGTTCACGATGTAGACGGTGGCCCTCAGCATCAGGTGGGGATTAACACGCTTATTGGCGGTGGCCTACTCAACGCCAACGGCCTGGATGGTGCGACACTTGACCCGAATGATTTTCTAAATGCGGGCTCCGTAGATACGCAAGGTATTGGTGCACTACAGTTCACCTTCTCAACAAACCGCAATTGGGGCGAGCGATCCGACGACGCAATCATCTTCGACCCCACGACGAAAGAACCAGTCAACGATTCCTTCGGGATCGGTGGGAATCGAGGGAATGTAGTTGATCCAAGTGCCGGCACATTCCTTACTCAGGGCTGGCAGATTCATATGGAGAACTACAGTGATACTGATTTGGCGCTAAACAACTTCGAGATTATCTGGCACGGTCGACCGATCGGTGCTGATACTCAACGCATTCAAGGTCTGATCGGTGTTGATGACAATCGGGATGACTTGTTCAACTATAGTCGAGTTGTACAGGCATTCACCGACATCGACGGCGACCCTACGACCCTTAGGCTTGGCGAAGTCCAAAACATCATCGATCCCAATCACGAAACAATGGGGGCGAATATCACGGTGCTCGCCTACCATGATGTCGATGCCGACGGAATCATCGACCCAACAGACGTGTTGGTGGATCAGTTCGTCACAGGTGCCGATGGAAATTACTACTTTGACCTAGTGCCGGACGATTACATTATCGCACTCGATTCTGACACGCTCGGCACCCTTACTCCGTTAGA
This sequence comes from Bythopirellula sp., assembly GCA_028285205.1. Taxonomy (GTDB): domain Bacteria; phylum Planctomycetota; class Planctomycetia; order Pirellulales; family Lacipirellulaceae; genus Bythopirellula. Next base: position 15,710 of record JANQQA010000111.1, read on the forward strand.
CGATTCATTAACACCCGCCGGATTCTTGCAGGACTACCAAGCACAGTGGGAAGTCAGTTCTGATTACTTTAATGTTTGGGATTACGATTTGAATCTCGAAGTACCTATCGATCCCTTGACCGGTGCACCCCGTTCTCTGGTCGATGCTGGTGGTAGTATCGTTGAATATCACGTTCGAGATATCAATTTCTTGCTAGATCCAGGGCCGCCACCGGCTCCTGAGGTTGTATTCAACGGCCAAGTCATCGCTGATGTCAACGGCGATGGAGTATTCAATGATGTGGATACGGTCGCTCCAGGAATCCTGGTCTTTGGCGATGTGAATCGCAATAGTCAGTTCGATGCGGGTGAAGTATTCACTACCACGGACGCCGACGGCAACTACTCACTGACGGTGCCAACAACTGTCGTTGCAAGCATGCAAGTAGGGGTCCTCGCACCTATTGACTGGTCGTTTTCAGATCCAGCAGATGGAATCCTTGAATTCATTGGCGTGGGTCCTGGCGATGTGCGGGAGAATGCCGATTTCGCGCTGGTCCCGCCTGCCGACGGACAAGGAAATCCTGGATCGGGTTTACCAGGCTCGATTCTGGGATTTGTATTCAACGATGACAACGAAGACGGCGTAAGGCAGGCGTCTGAGGGTGGCGTTGCAAATGTTGAAGTTTACATCGACAACAACAATAGCGGGGCGAATGACGCGGGCGACACGGTCGCCGTGACCAATGCAAATGGAGCGTACATTTTCACTGAAGTGCCTGTCGGTACCCACAGTTTGCGGATCGATTTGGCGGCGTTCCCAACCTTCCAGCAAACGTTCCCGCTGTTCAACCAGCCGAACGTCGTAACGATCACCGGCGAGAATACGGTCAGTGATGTACAGTTCGGAGTTGACAATACTGCGAATCTCGACTTCGGTGATCTTCCCGATGAGTACGTGACGCTCTTTAATCCGGCCATCCACAACAATCTGACCGGAGGTGCAAGGCACACCAAGGGTATTTTCTTTCTCGGGAGCACCGTGGATGCCGAACTGAATGGGATCCCCGGAGTGGACGCTCTAGGTGACGACAACACGGGAGTGATGGACGAGGATGGGATCTTCATCGATCCGCTAGTCGAGGGACAGCTTGGCCAACTGGAAGCGATTGCCAGTGTAAATGGTGGCTTCCTGCAAGGTTGGATCGATTTCAACGGGGACGGAGATTTCAATGATGTGATCGGCGGCGTTTCCGAACGACTCTTCACGGATCGGTTGCTAAACGCAGGATCGAACTTCCTGACCTTCGCCGTGCCCGACGTTATCGATGCGGACACAGTGTACGCGAGATTCCGATTTGGAGAATTCGGCCTTGGACAGACGGGACTAGGCCTCGTAGGCGAGGTCGAGGACTACGTTGTTGCCAAAGCAGCGCCGGCACCACTGATGCACGGTCCTGACTTCAACGAGGACGGTGATGTTGACGGTGCAGATTTCCTCGCTTTGCAGCGAGGGCTGGGAATTCAGACCAACGCGCTCCCAGGCAACGGCGATGCGAACAGTGATGGTGCGGTCAGCGCGGAAGACCTTAGCATGTGGCTGCAAGGTTTCTCAGGAGGGACCGTTGCCCTCGCTGCTGTGCAATCCTCAGACGATGAGTCTGACGGCGAGAATGTACCACCGCTTGCGGCAGCGATTGACTCCGAGCTTAGTTCGACGGCGGAAGCGTACTACGGTAGTGGGCATGCTACGGTGATCACACACGGTCCGCGTTTGATTCAACCGTACTTCCCCGAAGAGTTGCCGTCCTCAGTAGCGGACAGCAGTGAGGCGAACTATGAGTTCACAGCCCGTGAGTTAGCTTCGATCGCCGGTCGTGTTACGGCCAGAAGCGGCTACCGCGTCCCGACCAGCGAACTGGCCACCGATGACCAGTCAGCCGCGCAGACGGTAGCCGAGCAGCGAGTCGTCGAGTCGTCGCAAGCACGCGACGAGGTGTTCGCAGCGCATCAGCAAAGGGTCGAGCGAATTGGCAATGAGGCCGAAGCTGATGAGCGCGAAGCCATCGCGGCAGCTCTGGACGAAGAAGTCGACTGGATCTTCGGCTAGCCAACGGCGGTGTTTTTTGACGTCTGAACCAAAACGGGCCGCACCCTCAAGTTTGAGAGTGCGGCCCATTCTTTAGTATTTCCAGGTGGCTGATCGATCAGCGGCAGCAACGCTAGAGAACTTTGATGTTCTCAGCGCAAGGCCCCTTAGGCCCTTGGCCTTCGTCGTACTCCACGCGCTGACCCTCTCGCAAACTATCAAAGTTTGCTTCCACCAGAGCGGAGTGATGGAAAAATATATCCCCTCTCTCTCCCTCGATGAATCCATAACCCTTGTCTGTCAACTTCTTGATCGCACCTTCCGGCATTTTGCCAATCTCCATAACGAATTTTAATCTTTTTGGCAGCACGCTCGTCAAAGCGTGACCGCCCGTCTACTGGGCTACCGACGCCCACTTGTCTGGCGTCGCAAAGCGCGACACCTCGCTAGGCTCTCAAAAATAGCCATCCTACGATTTTGGAGGGAAGCAAAATGCCAGGCATTCGCAACAGCAAACACGGGGGAGACGCCACGGCTCGCAAATCGCTGGGCAACAGCCCACTGAAATCACGAGTCGGCACTCACATCTTCTTCACCACCTAGACTCAGCGTAGCGAAATTCCAACCTTGGTCAACTAAATCCGGGCCAAAATCGACTGAATGCAGTCATTTCACCCGATCAGCCAAACAGCCTAGAGTCGACAATTGGAAATCGAGGTCTCCAGGACGGCGGTAGCCCCCAGTGCTTCGAGTTGTTCCATAATCTCAATAACTTCGCCCCGTTTGACCATTGCCCGTACACTGTGCCAGTTCTCATCTTCCAGCTTGTTGACGGTTGGCGAGTTAAACCCAGGGGTGATTTTCTCCGCCTCCGCCAGTTTTTCGCTGGGGACGTTGTATTCCAGCAGCGAATAGGCGCGGGCGATGACAACACCCTCGACGCGTCGGACAATGCGGTCGGCAAGAGCCGTGTGTGGGGTCTTGGGGTTTTGCACTATGACGGTTTCGTAGCTGCCGATTTCGTCGAGCAGGGTGAGCCGGTTGGCCGCCAAAGTGCTACCTGTCTCGACCAGATCGACGATCGCGTCCGCAATGCCCAGGGCGATCATCACTTCCACCGAGCCGGTCAATTCGACGATGTGGGCGGTGGCTCCGAACTTGCTGAGGTATTCCTGGGTGACGTGTGGAAAACTGGTTGCAATGCGCTTGCCATTGAGATCGCCAGGTTGGCGAATCGCTCCGCCCTCCGGCACACACACGGCCAAGCGGCAGTTGCCCACCCCGAGTTTGAGACGGTGGGTTAGTTCGACCCCGCTTTCCGAAACGAGGTCACCACCAGTGATGCCCAGATCAATCGCTCCCTCACCGCACAGCACGGGAATGTCATCCGTGCGGAGAAACGTGATATCGATCGGCATTTCCTTCACGCGCGCGAACAGACTGCGGTCCTGCCGTCGAAAACGAAGCCCTGCTTCTTTCAACAATTGGGTCGATAATTCTGCCAAGCGGCCTTTGCTGGGCACGCCGATGCGTAGGTTCTCTGAGTTGGTGTTGGACGACATATGTGTTTGAGTCAGCTCGAGATAAATTCTTGTTACTTGTGACTTCGCGAAGCCTTTTCTTCCAATCCTGAGACACCAAAGCGTCGCGCTAGTTCAGCTTCGACTTCACCCAGACGCACGCCACGGGCTGCCAATAGGACCAGCGTGTGGTAGAGCAGATCTCCGGCTTCGCAGATCGTGTGCTGTCGGCCTTCTTCGGCCGATTCACCCGCGGCTTCCACGAGTTCACCTGCTTCCTCAAGAACCTTAGCGCCGATCTTGGGCACTCCGCCTGCCAGCAGCTTGGCGGTGTACGATTTTTCGTCGGGCATGTCTTGACGGGAGAGAATAGTCTCCTCGAGCTGATCGAGCGGTCGAAGGGGTGCTTTTGTCATCAATTCTCTCGCAGTTATGCGCCTTCCCACCGATCGACGGCTCCATCACAATAGCGTGGCGCAGAAGTTAATCTCGTAGTGTAAGCGGCGGTTGATTCTGAGGCAATCGGCAGGTTCTTGTCGCGTCTTCGTATCTGTCTTTAGTGACGACGAACAATAAGAAGTATCGTGAATAAATCGTCGCCTGCTCTCGACTGTTGGTTCCTTACGGGTGCTACCGCTGTCGGCAAGACAGAAACCGCGTTGGTGTTGGCCCAGCGGCTGAACGCCGAGATCGTCTCGCTGGATTCGATGACGATCTACCGCGGCATGGACATCGGCACCGCTAAGCCTTCTGCCCAGCAACAGGCGCAAGTGCCTCATCATCTCATCGACATTGTCGAACCGGACGAAGAGTACAGCATCGATTGCTACCTGCAGGCAGCGCACCAGAAGATTGCGGAGATCAAAACGCGGGAACGCGAGGTGTTGTTCGTCGGTGGGACGCCGCTGTACCTGAAAGCGCTGCTGCGGGGCCTGGAATCGGGTCCGCCGGCAAACTGGGAATTGCGTGAACAGATCGAGGCGGAGGTTGCTGAGATCGGCAATCAGGCGCTGTATGAGCGGCTCGAACGGCTCGATCCGGTGGCGGCTTCGCAGATTCATCCTAACGATACGCGTCGATTGATTCGCGCCGTGGAGGTGTTCCGCTCCACCGGTCAACCGATCAGTCATCATCAATTGCATTTTGAGCAAGAGAACGAGCCACAGGATTGCCGCGTGTTCGTATTGCAGCGAGAGCGCGACGAGCAGTACGAGCGGATAAATCGTCGCGTCGATGTGATGCTCGAGGAGGGACTCGTCCAGGAAGTCGAGCAACTAACTTCCGGCGGCAAACAACTCGGGCGCACAGCGAGCCAGGCGGTTGGCTACCGCGAAGTCATTGACTACTTGCAGGACGGTGCGGTCGATGTCATGAAGACGAAGATTAAGACACGGACCCGTCGGTTCGCCAAACGCCAAGGCACTTGGTTTCGCAGCCTCTCGGAATGCCGTTTCGTTCCGATTGCAGGCAACGTCGACGCCAGCCAGCTGGCGGAGAAAATCATCGCCCAAGTCAATTAGTGCCTATCCCATAACTAGCCACATTAAGACGATCCTAGAGAACCGCCCTACGTTCGTTCTTCTTGCGGTCGGTTCTTAACAGTCGCGACGAATCACGAATTGCGCGATCTGTTCGAGCGTCGTCTTCGCGGGCGAGGGCCGCAAGCCATCAAGCTGCTGAACTGCTTGAGCGACATGAGTTTCCGCGACGTCGCGGGCGTGTTGCATGGCATCACTATCATCCAACCATCGCAGCAGCTCCGCTCGGCTTTCACGGTCCGTACTCTCAATTAGCCCGCGCAATGTCAGCCGCTGTTGGTGGTTGAGTTGATCTCGCAAGTGAATCAGCGGCAAGGTCATCTTTTGATTTGAGAGATCCGTACCCAGGGACTTGCCCGTGATCTGTTCGTCACCTTCCAAGTCGAGCAAATCATCTGCAATTTGGAAGGCAATCCCCAAGTGTCTGCCGTAGGATTCTAATGCCTTGCCCAGTCGTTCCGAGGACCCGGCGTAGTGGCCACCCAACAAACAGCAACACGCGCATAGTTCGGCGGTCTTGGCACTGATGATATCGAAGTAGGTATCGAGGCTCAGTTCGAAATCACCACTGGCGGCCGTCTGTTTCAGTTCGCCTTCGCAAACGACATTGGTCGCTCGCCCGATGGTGCGACAGCCAAACGTCGTCTCCAGAGTGCTTGCCAAGTAAAATGCGTGCGTGAACAGGTAGTCGCCCAGCAGTACACTCGTCTGATTGTCCCAACGGGCGTTGACGGTCGCCTTGTGGCGGCGAATGTCCGCCTCGTCGAGTACATCATCATGGACCAGGGTGGCGGTATGGATCATTTCGACGACGGCTGCCAAGACGCGGTGGGCGTCGTTCAGCTCTCCCACTGCTTGTCCTGACAACAGGAGCAGCGCCGGCCGCAGTCGCTTGCCTCCGATGCGGAAGGAGTGCTGGGCGAGCTCGTCAATGAAGGCGTCGTCGTGCCGGAGTTCTTTCCGTAACAATTGCGAGACAGCTGACAGGTCGGTCGCGATGGGAGCAAACAGGACAGCGAGCAAGTTGGACGTCTGTCCGTTCGTCGTGGCTGGCATGGATTTGGCGAGGCTCATTCCGATCCTTTGTGCTGTCTTGATGCTTGACGACGGAACGTTCCGCTCTTGCCGCCGGTCTTCTCTTCAAGCTGTATTTGCTCAATTGTCATGCCACGATCGACCGCTTTACACATATCGTAAATCGTCAATGCCGCGACGCTTACGGCAGTCAGTGCTTCCATCTCCACGCCTGTTTTCGCCGCGACCTGAACCGTCGCTTCAACTTCGATCGCGTCGTCACCCAGTGGCCTGAGTTCAAGTTGCACCGAGTCCAACGCCAGGGGATGACACAGCGGAATCAAGTCGGCAGTCTGTTTGGCCGCCATGATTCCCGCCAATCGCGCGACTTCCAACACGTCTCCCTTATCGTGTCCACGTTGCAGGATCAATTGCAGCGTGCTCGGTTGCATCCGAACAATTCCGCGTGCCCTGGCCAGCCGATCCGTCACGGCTTTCGAGCCGACGTCGACCATGCGACTGGCACCCTGCTCGTCGAAATGGCTCAATCCTGCCATGGCACCGTGGAATCGGAATCAGGCCGAGGAAAACCGGACATTGTAGGGAGTTAACCGCTGAAGTCGACCCGGATTGGAGGTCGGCAAATGGAGGCCCGAGGATGTGGAGTCCTACGAACTTCCTCTGGCGTAGAAACCGCAAGAAGCGGGGCACCATTAACTTGATGCGAATCTCGTCAGACGATGCGTTAAGGCCACAGATACAGCACCGCACCCGCCAGCAAGGCGAGGATCCCCAAAACTTGCCATGCGACCGACGGATTGCCCGCGGAGGCGAAGCGGCTGGTCTCGAGTTCGGGAGAGTCGCTTGTCTTATGGACGGTCAACTCGTTGAGCACTGAGTTGGCTCTCTGCAAGTCGCGATGCCTGACGAGAACCTGCACTTCACCTGGCGCTTTTGCCCGAAAGCCAGCCGTGTAACCTCCCGAGGTAGTGGCATCAATGTCTCGAGCGGCGAGTGCACTGACGATCATCGCTGCTTCCAGATCGTTAGGGACCGACACTAAAGTCTCGGGGGTGTTTTCGTGGTCGTGCATTGTGCTGCGCAACGGCGGAGTTTGCGGCTGACGGTTGTGACTCTGTAATTCTAGGCAATCCCCCAAGTGGGGCAAACTACAGCGCTGTGGCGTTCTGCAGCGACGCCTACAGATGTTGCGATGCGCTCTATTGCAAAGCTGTCAGATTTTACTGCTGCTTGGTAAAATACAGGAACTTCTAATCTGCCATCCCGCGTTTTGTTAGTTTCATGCCCGCACAGGAACCTTCGCCAAAAGCTGATAGCAGTACCAAATTGGCTGCGGCAGGAACCGCGAAGAACAGGAAGCACGAGTCGCGCAACCGACGTGCGAACGGCGCATCCAGAGCCTTGTCTCGTCTTGCGACACGCCGCGGTCGACGGGAGCTGCGCGAGCAGTCGCCTAGTTGGGCCACCAGCCTCCTTCTGCACATCGCGGTGCTACTGCTGTTGGCATACGTGACGTTGCCGCTTGCCAGTACGCCCGAGCTATCGCTGGAGGCAGCGGCGATCACGGAGGAGACCTTCGAAATAGAAGACGAACTGCTCGACGTAGACTTTGACATGGAACAGGACACGCTCGAAGAAACCATCGACGAGCAACTCGACCTCCAGCCCCAGATTGAAGTGACCACTGAGGCCTTCGAGTTTCAGGATGCGCCTCCTTTGGAGATGCTCACCGAAGCGGTCGACTTTGGTGTGAGCCTCAGTGACCTGGGTGAACTTCCCGATACCGCCGGAATGACCACTTCCGGACTCGCGGGACGGACCGGCGCAACGAAGGCCGAACTGTTGCGGTCGGGCGGCGGCACGAGATCGAGCGAGAAGGCAGTACTGGCCGGGCTCGACTGGCTTGCCCGACATCAGTACCCCGACGGCAGCTGGAATTTCGATCACACCCAAAGCGAGTGCAACGGCCAATGCGCGAACCCCGCGTCGCGGTACTTCAGAGCGCGGTCCGCGGCGACAGGACTGGCGTTACTCTGTTACCTGGGTGCCGGCCATACTCAAGAAGAGGGCCGCTATCAGCGTGTGGTGCTGCGTGGAATTTACGCCCTCGGCAACATGTTCAAGCTCGACGAGAATGGCGCATCGTTCTGGGACCCTGAGGGGCGTATGTACTCGCACGGCATCGCGACCATGGCGATCTGCGAAGCCTACGCCCTTACGGGCGATCCCGCACTGCGTGAACCTGCACAGGCTGCGATTAATTTTACCTGCTACGCTCAAGATCCAAGAGGTGGCGGATGGCGCTACGCTCCCCGTCAGGCGGGAGACACGTCGGTGGTCGGCTGGCAGATCGGAGCGCTGAAGAGCGGATATCTATCGAACTTAAGTGTGCCTCCACAGGTGGTGCAGCGTGCTGCCGGATTTCTCAATTCGATGAGCAGCAACGACGGCTCTCGGTATTATTATGACAAGAATCGCGCAGACGGGCATGCCGCGTGTACAGCCATCGGCGCATTGTGTCGAATGTACATGGGCGCGAGTAAGGATTACCCCGGAGTCCAGAACGCTGTAGGCTACCTGTCCCAGCGCGGCCCTTCTGAGGGCGACGTCTACTACAACTACTACGCGGCACAGGCGCTGTTTCATTACACGGGTGGCAAAGGGCCGATTTGGAAGCAGTGGAACGACAAGATGCGCGACCAATTGGTTAGTACTCAGGCAAGCGAAGGACATGAACTGGGCAGTTGGGCCCCGATTGGTGCGGGCCATGCTGCGCATGCGGGGCGACTGTTCACCACCGCGATGAGCGTGATGACTTTGGAAGTGTACTATCGCATGATGCCCATCTATCGTGAGGCGGCAGTGGAAGGAAGCTTCGACACGTCGACGGATGACACGCAAGAGAATTGAGTAGGGAACGATTGATGGCAGATTTTCGGATCTTGTCGCTTGATGGCGGGGGAATTCGTGGTGCATTCGGTGCTGCCTATTTGGGATACATTGAGAAGCAGCTCGGCCGTTCGGTTACCGAATACTTCGACTTGATCGCAGGGACTTCGACCGGTGCCATCACGGCGGCTTCTCTGGCATCAGGAAGGCCCGCCGAGGAGGTGGTCGATTTCTACAATAAGCACGTCGGCAACATTTTTCACCCTCGTGAACCGCATCGACCGCGGGGCGTCGTGCGGCTGGCATTCCCGGCAGCACGCCGCATCTTGCGGCGACGCACGCAAGCGAACTTCGACGACTTTTTTCAGTCTCGCTACTGTCCGTACGCGCTGGGGCACGCCTTCGAAGACGGCTTCGGCGACACGACACTCAGTCAACTGACGCACGGACCGCTGATTGTTCCGTCGGTCAATCTTTCCAGTGGCTGCACGCATCTGTTTCGCACACCGCATCTGCCGGAGTACCAAGATCAGAGGGATTATCTGGTTCGCGATGTCCTGCGAGCCGCGACCGCCGCCCCGACGTACTTCCCGCACAAGGTCATGCCCGACGGGCAGGCCTACTGCGATGGCGGCGTCTGGGCGAACAATCCTGGCGTGTTGGCAGTTGCCGAGGCGATCAAGATCCGCACGCACTGCACACGCGACGATTGCGTGCCCGCGTTCGACGTGTCGACCATTTCGCTACTTTCGATTGGCACCGGCACGACGACCTATTCTCTCTCCCCGCCGGGCAGCGATGCGGGCATTCTCTTTTGGGCCCGTTACATCGCCGACGTGATGAGCTTCTCGCAGGCCCAAGGTACCGAGATCCCGCTCGATTACTTGCTGGGAGAAAGGTACCATACCGTCAACTTCGATCTGCCCGACGATAGCTGGACACTCGACGGCATTCAGCACATGGATCGCCTATTTGAAATCGGTCGCGAGCAGGCCGAGGCACAGCTCGATACGCTGGCAAAGAAGTTCTTCCACGCGCGTCGGGCTGAAGTGAAGGCCTAGGCCGCCGCACACGAAACTTGCAACTCTGTGCTCGGCCGACGTCAGCTAGCGGTACTGCGGATTGGGGAAATCGCTCCGACAACCGGCGTCCCACTTGGAACGCTGATTTCCGTGTGCGGGAATCCCGCCGGCATCCTTGATCACTCGTGCCAAGTGCATCAGGTTCCAGGTCATGAATGTCGTGTTACGGTTGGTGAAGTCGTTTTCCGGGCCACCCGATCCTGGATCGAGATAGGACGGGCCCGGGCCAGCTTCTCCTAACCACGCCGCATCTGCTTGCGGTGGGATCACGTAGCCCAGATGCTGCAGTGAGTAGAGAATGTTCATCGCGCAGTGCTTGGCACCATCTTCGTTGCCGGTGACGAGGCAACCGCCGACCCGACCGTAGTAAGCATATTGCCCATGCTCGTTGAGCAGGTGGCTCGTGGCGTAGAGTCGCTCGATCACTTGCGTGGCGATGGACGTCTTTTCGCCCAACCAGATGGAGGTTCCGATCACCAAGATGTCGGCCGCCATCACACGCTCAGAAATCGCTGGCCACTCATCGACGTCCCAGCCATGCTCGGTCATGTCGGGCCAGACACCCGTTGCGATCTGATGGTCAACCGGTCGGAGCTCGTCGACGGTGACGCCGTTCTTTTCCAAGATCGCTTTGGAAATGTCGATCAGTCCTTGCGTGTGGGACATCTCCGGCGACTTCTTCAGCGTGCAATTCAGGAAGATTGCCTTGAGGTCGGAAAAATCCCAAGTACTTTCTGAGCAAAGTGACTCTTGCAGATCGTTAAGGGGCATGTTGATTCCTTGCGTGAGGAGGAGAGCCGGCCGCAGTCGCCTTGCGATGGCCGTCTGACGCTCTGGCGAGTCGGTAGCTTACTTGCTTTCTGATGCTCGAGCAAACCTTGAGAGTACGATACTGCGAATCCTGGCCGGCAAAAAAGCTTTCACAGAGTCAAGCACAAAGCTAGAATGCGGCCTTGAACCGTTCATCGAGGTGCCGACTGGAGGGAAGATTAAGATGTCGAATCGTTCAATGCATTTGATTTTTGCCACTGCCGTAATGATCGCTTCCGCGTCCGGCGCGTCGGCGCAGTTGTTTTACTCACATACCTCGGGTTCACCCGATGGCGATGGCTTTGTCTGGGACGAGTTTCCCGAGGGCGGGCTCAATAACCTTTCGGATGGCAACCAATTCGATACGCCCGATGGAGTGTCCTACAACAACTTCACCGGCAACGACACATTCTTCGATGACAACTATCAGGCGGCAGGCAATGCGCCCAACATCAATGGCGATGCCTGGTGGGGTAACCCGCGGGACGATGAGGCATTTCCACAGGCCAATATTCACTTCTTCAACTCACCATTCGGTGGTGCGCAGACGTTGGATTTCGATTTCGCTTGGGCAATCGCCGGCCAGGACGCGCCGGACTTCCTCGAATTGGAAATCTACGACTACGAGGCGGGCATCGAAGGAGAAGATCTCTTCACTTTCGTCTACGTTGAGCTAGATCAGGCCTGGAACGCCGGTGGTGCCTTTGGTGGTTTCGATGGCCGCTCGGGTACGGTGTTTCTTGATATCTTTGACTTAACGGATGAAAACACTGGAGAACCGTTCACGGAGATCGAGGACGTGCTGATCACGGTGGCGGACGTCGGAACCTCTGGTGGCACCGGCGAGTTTGCAATCGATAACGTTTCGATCGATGGTGGAGTTGGCGGCGGTTCCGAAGTCATTTTCACTGGTAACAGCGGAACAATCATCTTCGAAAACGGTACTACGATAACCAGTAACTATCTTCGCAAGCCCGGCACAGCTACGTTCTCAACCATAGTGGTCAGTAACGTTGGCACCGAGGACACGACATTCTCAACGACGTTCGACAACGTAAATGGTCTGACCCCAGGTGTGCCCGACAGTGGAAAGTTCGTCGCGGCCGGATCCGATGCGTTCACCAATAGCCCACTCGGCTCGGTCGATCAGAACAGTCCGTCAGGGCACTACTCGCTGGACGTCAATCTGTTCAACGACAGCAACCCGAGCGATCCAATCAACTTCCTCACCGCTCGCATTGGCTTGCACGATGCGCCGTCACTGGGCGGCGCGCAGAACGTCGACGTCAGCGCAGGCGAACAAGTCACACTCTCCAACGCGGCAGCGCCGGCGGGTGGCTTGCGTGCCGGCGTCGAGATCACTTCCACGCTGTTTTCCGGCGGCTTCGCCGTCCTCGACGGTGTCACCGCCGGTGCCAAGGTTTTGCCCGGCGAGTCGGCTAGCTCGACCAGTATCACCTTCGACCGTTATGGCAAGCTCAACGGCACCTACAACGGTACGCTCACCGTCAACATGGAGATGAAGTCGCAGCTGGGCTTTTTCCTCAACGACGCCGAGACGCTTGACCGCGTGTACAGCCTTAGCTTCGACCTCGATTCCACGAACATCGATACGGTGAACTTCGCGGCCAGCGAGGAACTCGGGCCGCGCAAGATCGGCGTCAACAACGCCACCATGGCGGCCACGATCCTTGATGGCACATCCACTGCCGCTCAGACGGTGGTGATGACGCCAGGCGGCAACCCAGAGTTTGGCGAGTCGGATCCCAGCGCCGATCTGACTGGCGATCCAGTCGATGTGTCCTTCAGTGCATCCGGTGACCTCTACGTGTTGCAGTACACATTTGACGAAGGCAATCTGCCCGGTGGTTTAAGCGAAGCAGACATTCTGCCGCTGGCCTACGAGACCGGCCAGCAAGATTGGATCAACGCGCTGGGCCTCAACAGTGATGGTGGAGCTGGCGAGGCATTCTTCCTTGGATCGTTTGCGGACTACCTACTGGGCACCGACGGTACCCTCGACCCGGCGGATCTCAGCGCTTATGGCGTCGATCCCGCTAACAACATGGCCTGGGTCGTGCTCGACTACAACTCGCTGTTCGGCTTTGGTCGATTCGCTGGTGCCGCGATCCCGGGCGACTTCAACAACGATGGCGATGTCAATGGATTGGACTTCTTGGATTGGCAACGAAATCCCGCGATCGGTGATCTCGCCGACTGGCAAGCGAACTATGGCCAACCGTTATCTGCGGCAGAAGTCGTGCCAGAGCCGAGCTCGGCCGTGTTGCTGATGCTTGGGGCTTTGGCTTTGTGTGGGGTATCTACGTCCCGAAGGTAGATGCCTTCGTCGTGGGCTGCTCAGTCAGCTTTACTGTCCAAGAACGCGAAAAACCTCGCCACCGACTTGCGATGGCGAGGTTTCCGTTGTGCGGGGAAGGGACGACCAGTCCGGGAGAGAACCGATCGTCGCGCAGTCGACTCGTTCGACCGCCCCTATCTTGCTATCATGATCCGTTGGCAGTGTGAGCCCCAACGGTTTGTGCCTTCAAAGTTGCGAATCGTGGGGTCTTGAGTCGCGAGCAAGTGCTCACGACTCGCGACTCATAGCTCGCGACTAAACCAGCTCTTTCTTCGCACCGATCAGCGTTCTCAGACGTTCGGCCAACAGGGCGCTGTCGAACGGCTTCTTGAACGTTTCGTTGATCGTCGAACGATCGAAGCTCGCAGTCGTGCCATCGTCTGGCAGCAGAGCGATCAGGATCGTTTCGGCGAAGTCGCTGCTGCGACGCAGATTCTGACAAATCTGCAACGCTTCGACCTGGCCGATCGAGAAGTCAACGATGATGCAGTCGGGGTGGAAGCTTTCGGCTTGGATGCCTGCTTCGAAGCCGCTCGCGGCCATCGACGTGCGGAAAGATTTTTCGGCGGGCAACTCACGCTTGAGGTTTTCGATCAAAACCTGATCTTGAGCAACAATCAGCACCTTGGCCATTGCCTCGTCTTCCAAGTCGCCCAGCGGCATGCCGTGCTCCTTGAGAAACTTGATCAAGTATTCACGAGGGATGCGACGGTCCTGGGAACCAGGAATGCGATATCCCTTGAGGCGGCCCGAATCAAACCATTTGCTGACCGTTCGGGGAGCTACTTTGCAGATCTTGGCGACCTGACCAGTTGTAAAGACCTTCATCACGGGTACTCCAAATTTGTCTTCTGTTGACGCTCGTCAAGTTGCGAGTCGTGGGAGACTCACACCCTGGGCGCCCCTTACTTGCGCTCAGCCTGGCAGGATTCCCTATTGCCAGTCGGGTCGTTGCGAGTCATGAGTTGCGAGTTTCGAGTCACGGGCTTGTCGGAAGGCACCGCCTTCGAAAACTCGCGACTCACAACTCACAACTCGAAACTCACATGCTGTAGCGCACCTGGGTCGGGGCACTCCGTAATCGCATGGTGGTTTGGCTCAGGTCCTTCTGATCCGCTCCGTCATGTCTTCGGGCATCCTGGAAACCAAACGGGATCACTCCCAAGGCTGGGTGGCCAGCACGCTTAATTCCGCGAGGACGCATAAAAAACTATCGGCGATGCTTGCACTGGAAGATTGGCGAAATTCGTTAGATTGGCAACTTTGGAACAAGGCCGACCAATCGTCACTTTCGCCACACCTCACAGGACGCATTGCTTAACAGTTGAGGCGCTAGTTGTTCGTTGCGCGGCACTAGTTGGCACTAGCGATTTGCGACAAACCTACTAACAGCATCAACACTCCCCTCGAGAGCATGTCGAGAATGCGTTGTTGTCAGACGACGCAGGTTCTAGCCAAAAGCTATCTCCCAGCGACCAACAACTAACGCCTATCAGGCAGGCTCCCCCCTTGGTTGGGACTCGTCCGCTAGCGTGGCTTGACCTGGTCGGCTGATGTCATCGATCAGTCGCCCTGGTCTGGCTGGCGGAAAGTTACCCTTCCGATACATAGTGTCGATTCATCCGGGGGTGCGACTTTAGAAACTTTCGCCTGTCAGGCTGAGAAGTCGGGTTGTACCGGATGTAGCAAGAGTTTGGGACGAGGACTAATAGGATTCAGGGTACGGGATGCGCCCAGCGGGATCGTTCACCGCAATCTCATGCATTGCGGAGAAAAGTCGAGGGTCTTGCTGGTCACCTGCGACAGAGTCGCGGCGCCTCAGACGGATCATCAACTCGAGGCTTTGTGCGATGAAATGACCGTGGCTACACGTTAGTCGTCGTACAGCCGGCAAGTAACGCCAGCAATCGCGATGCGTTTCCGGCCAATTCGTCGGCAATTTGGCCAAGCTCCACATGATTCCGGCGAAATGCAGCTATCGCCACTCACCGCGAGCGGCGATCTTTACCTTGCGACGGAGACCTTCCCGAATGCTTCACGTGGTCAAAAAGATTGAGCGTCGTTACCCTCAGAGCAGTGGGCGCATCGTCGGCGCGTTGTGCGCACTTAGTGGTTTGGCATTGTTGCTAGGAATTGCGCTGAACGTGTGGTGAGCGTAGCTGCCGGTGAGCCGTGCTCTACCACACAGCGTTTGTCGGCCCACCACCAATCTGTTCGATCCCACTGAAATCACAGCATTTATTGTCAATCTTGCAGCGGACCAGCCAATTCGGATAAGACAAAAGTCGGAACTGACAGAGGCATTCTCTTCGCACAGGGGAGCCATGCCATCGCGAGTTCGTCGCTGTCGTATTCGGACCAGCCACCTTTTCGCTACTCGGAGCCTCCCATGACCCACACGACTCAAACACTCGAAACTCAACGACCAGAAACTACTCGCACCGCGACGCGACCACACACGGCCGGCCGTGTCACGCCCTCGCGCGTCGATCCCGCGACTGCCAAACCGTTCACGCTCGATCAAGAACTTGAGACCTTCGGCACCTGGTCGAGCGAACCGATCTGGGTGCCGCCGAAGGACTCCAGCAAGGCGATGGCCGAGACCATGTTGAGCAAGACAAAACCGTTCACGCGCGCCAGCGAACGTTGGCAAACCGTGATCGAGCAGCATCGGGACGACTTCACGCAGGTGCGGGAAATCGACCTCGCGAGAGCGTCGATCCGACTCCCGAAAGGAAAGTTCTTCGTCAGCGTGACGGAGCAACAGGACTTCGACAAGATCACCGATACGATTCCCGCCTGCGTGCAAACACGACTGGACGAATTCTTGGCCGGTCCCGGAAAAAAGCCGGGCGTGAAGGTATTCTACCTCAAACCGCTCTGCGTCGAGGTAGACGACAAACTGATACTGACCACAGCGAATGACCTACAGGCAGCGATCACCAAGATTCAGGACGAGGTGTTCGGCGAGTATCGCAAGTGGGCGCCGCTGCAAAGGTCGAAAAACGCGCTGATCGGTGCCGTCAACCTTGGATTGGCGATTCCGCGGCACCTGGTCAATTCGTATGTCGAGCGCAAGCAACGCGCGCTGAATGCGTACCAGGCACGGCTGGAATTCAAGCGTCGCAAGACGGCGCTTGCGGCCGCGCGAGTGCATCGCAAGTGCCGCACCGATGGGTGCACGTTTGACGAGATGCTGGAACTGACCAATCCGCTGCAGCGCACGGCCGTCGTCCAGCAGTACGCAGTCGAACAACAGCTCTCCAAAGCGCAGCGCGAACATCTGATGAAGATCGCGGTAGATAATCTGCCCTGGTTCATCACACTGTCCCTGGGCGTTTCGCAGGTAATTTCGTTTGGCATCATGCTGACGATGCACTCTGCCCCGCCGGTGATGGTTGCCGATCCGGCGTTTGTGGCGGAGATGCCTGGCGCAAAGGGCAGCGTGCTCAAGATCGGCCACTTCGACGAAGTCGCCGGCGTGACGCACGTCGAGATTTGACAGGCAACAACGAGCTTAGCTACGCGAGCGGCCGCATACCGAACGTGGCTGATGCTGCGGGCTGTCTGGCCGTCCATTAAGCCGAACGTTGAGATTGCTGGCATCGCATTCCAGGTTGCTCTTGATTGATCGGCAAGATTGTCGGAGAGTAGGCTCGGTTTCGTCAGGTAATGACAAGAGATGCCTACTTCAAAGCGCTTGTATGCCCACCAGTACGCGAAAGCTTCGTTTCAGTCTGCGATCACTCCTCGTCTTGATGACGATGGTTGCCGTGCTGGTCTTCGTGGTTCATAACTACTGGGGTTACCACTTCCACCCTGAAGAAGTCGAGCTCGGAACGTTTCATTCGATCTCGAGTCCGTTGGGCATATCGGGCCCTCGGTATAATTGCGATTTTCGTATTTTTCTTGCCTCACACTACCCGGACTCATTTGAGCAACGAGTGCAACGACACCAACAAGAATTGCATGGTTTGGTCTTTGAAGTGATTCGTGCCGCGTCGCATCAAGATTTGAAGAGCCCCGCACTAGCTAATTTGCGAACGGCCATCAAGGATGCCATCAACAAGCAGCTGGGACGTAGTTCTAGCACCGGGTTGGTGGAAGACGTCGTAATCTCAGAGTACTCCTATCAACTGCGTTCAGAGTCTGCATCGAAGTGACTACTTGGCGGACTGCAAGTAGGAGAACGGATAGCGATTCACCGCGATGGGCAGTCGTTTCACTTTTCCCGAATCTCTTCGTGAAAGTAGTAGCACAAACCGTCCGGGGCGACGATGAAGAAGACCTTGAATCGCTTGCCATCGCGCTCATCAATGCGCTCGTTGCCGATCTCAAGGCCTGTCGCCTGGAACTCGTCTCGCAACGGTTCGATTCCCGACACGAGTACGGCGGCACCATCCTGCGAGGGATCGCCCCCATTGATGGCAAAGCCGATACGTGTGCCGTCGCGCTCCAGAATCACGGTCGGCACGGGCTGGTCGCGCCGCTCGACTTCTCGCATGCCGAAGTGTTTGGCGTACCACTGTGACGCCTGGTCCAAGTCTGTAACCGGCAGGGCCAAGACGTCGTCTTGATAAGGAAACGCCGCCTCGAAAACGGGCTGCTCAGACATCGAAGTCTCCGAATCTGCGCGGGGAGAAGAGACGAGCTCTGCGGTGAAGCCTAGCATCCCGACAGAGCTCCGACTAGAATTGATAACCGACATTGTCCGCGAATTCTTCTCTCTTTTCTTGTCGCGTTTCGCTGGGGAGGTGTCATGCCAACGCAATGGTATTGTCGGTTGATGGGGACCGAGATGGGTCCCTTTACGTCCAAGCAATTGCTGGAAATGGCCAAGAGCCACAAGATCACGCCCGACGATTCCGTCAAGAAGGGGCCAGACGGCAACTGGGTCGATGCCCATCGTGTGAAGGGTTTGTTCGAAGACCTGTCCGCCTCGACGATCATCATGGCCAGCCTGCCGCCCGAGGTGCAAAAAGAGCTGGATCGCCGTCGCGAAGCGGCCGAGGCGGAAGAATCCAAGGCAGAAGCGAAACCGAGCACCGTGACCTGGAACTACATCTCCGACGAAAGCAAGGTCGGCCCACTGACGTTCAACGAGCTGGTCGTCCATTGCAAACAGGGCAAGCTCAAGCCCCACAACCGCGTCTGGTCGTCGAAGTCGCCGAAATGGTGCCAAGCCAAAGACGTCGCGGGACTGGAGTTTGAGTAGCGTGAGACGTGCGCATATCCGATTGAGTGGATCAATTCTGAGCCAGTGATGGCGCGATCGCCTATCGCTTGGCGAACGAAAATCGCCCGGTTGGAGGCGCTGCGCAACCACAATAATCCACCGCAGGCGTTAAACACCACAGCCCACGGTTGCGGCACACTGCCGCCCTGGTTTCGTGTCTTCAGTGAGCGCCATTCTCGCAGCAAATCCTCTATGTTTGTGGATCCGGTCGAGAAAGCTTAGAATCCACGGCACATACAAGATTGGCTGAAACCACCTACGCCCCGCTTTCTGGATCAGCGATCTATCGGTGCGTAGGCCAACACGATAATTGCTAGACCAGGAGGTTTCTTGTGATGATTCGCTTAGCTACCTTTGCTCTGCTGGGCCACCTGCTGTGGTCGCCATTACCGTCGTGGGGTGTCGAGGATGCGCAGACTAAAGATGCGGCAGTCTTGGGCCGCGAGTGGAAGTTACTTGCTCCGCAGCAGGCAGCGTATGCAAACGCCAAGTCGCTGACCGACGCGATTGGTATTCTGCACAGAGAATTGGCGGCGAAAGGTATGGCCGAGTATGTGCCGCTTTGCGTGGAAGCACGAATCAAGCGATCTGTAGAATTGACGATTCGTGAAAACGAGTATCGGTTCAGACAGAATCTGTATCGCTTGGTCGACAGAATGGACAATCCTGCGCTGTTTCATGATGAATTGCCACCTGAAGACGAAACACATGCCGCGCTTGGTGAGCCTTTTCGGGCCAATGTGGACGCGGCGCGTCATTTCAAGGAAACTGTAAAACCAGAATTCGAAAAAGTTGCCGGCGGTGGCTGGCCTGCTCGTACGTTTTTCGTCTTTACTGTCGATGCAAAGAGTTCGGCCTTTTACGTCGACTTGCAACTAGACATGAGAGGTCGAGACCCTGAACTAACTGGATACAGGCCCGACCTTGGT
Source organism: Bythopirellula sp. (assembly GCA_028285205.1). Taxonomy (GTDB): domain Bacteria; phylum Planctomycetota; class Planctomycetia; order Pirellulales; family Lacipirellulaceae; genus Bythopirellula. The sequence goes on from JANQQA010000111.1 coordinate 35,176, forward strand.
TACTGGCCCTATGCATCCCCGGTGGTCCAGGTCAGCTACGGTCCGTCGCCCGGTGGCGCGCTAAATTACCACCCGTGGGTCTGGAAAAACGACCAGGTCGCCGTCAATCGACGCCTGCGTTGACGCTCGCAGTCGTTGGCGGGGCATCGCCTCGCTACGCTCTACACGGACCTCACTGATGTGGGGATAGCGGCCACTTAGAACTCGCTTGACACTTCGCCACCGTCGCGGGTGGCCATGGAACGCCAGACGAGCAGGTCGATCTCGTCGTTGATCGCATGCACGGAGCCATCGACCAACGTGACTTGCACCTGGCCAGGATGAAAGCTGCGCGAGGTGATCATCGCGTAGGTGGGGCTTCCCGCGCTGCCGTTTTTGCCTTCTTGCCACGAATTGAAGTCTGCATCGACTAGCTCGTCGTTCATGGTGTACGGCACATTGGTATTGGGCGTCATCGTGGTGGTGAAACCGGTGTGATGCACACGACCATCTGGCCATTCGGTGTGTCCCGTACCTTTTTCCTGATCGCCGGATTGCACGGCGGCAACCGCGTCGGCGATGGTGTTGGGGATTTCTGTCGAGGCCGGGCCGCCGTTGCGTGTGTAAGGTGTCCAGGCTTTGACTTCCGCGCACAATAGCGTGTTGCTGGTTCCGTCGGTAACGCGCGAAAGTGGCAGATTACTGTTGGGGTAGAACACTCCATCGCCGCCCTCCTGCGTCGTTGGGTCGAATACGAACCATGTGCCCATATTGAAACTGTAGTTTGTCGGCCATAGAGTCGGACGGTTGTCAGAGAAAGTACGAGATTCCTGGCTCTTGAAATCCGTCGGGCACTGAAAAATCGGAATCCGCACGTCGTGTATCGCTTGCTGGTTATCCCACGCCGCTTCAATATCGACCAGGTCTTTCAGGTTGGCTTGCTCCAGGTAGTCGAGAATCCGTCCATGCACACCCCACGAGCCGTTGTTGCCCGTGCTGGTGATGCTCAGGTCAACCAAGGCACTGGGAGGTAGATGCCGTCTGGCACTCTCATAGTTGAGAATGCCGAGTCCCAATTGGCGTAGGTTGTTTGCACATTGACTTCGCCGCGCCGCCTCTCGCGCTGCTTGCACGGCTGGCAGCAATAGGGCAATCAAGACCCCAATGATGGCAATTACCACCAACAGTTCCACGAGTGTGAATCCCGATCGCCCCTGCCTCTTACTGCTCCCGTTCATGTGATCCTCATCGTTTTCTTGTGTGCCTTCACTGTCCATTCCCGCTTCGCCGCTTGGGATGTCCAAGCCTGGAACAACCTTCCCAGTGAGCCGAAGCAATTCAGCGTTGCTGCATGTTCGCCAGATGGCTTGCTCCGTACAGCAATCTTCGTTCCGTGGGTCGTTTTCACGTGCTGTTCTAGTCTCGACCCTGCATTTATAATTGATTTCTTCGACCGCACGACGTCGAAATTGGACGGTGGCGCCCGATTCGACAGCGCGTGTCGAACAAACCGACACCCAACACAACGAAACAGAGCAGGAGAAGCGGTGCGTCTGCCCATACGCTATCAGTTCATGCTGCCCCTGCTGGGAGTCGCCGTTGCGAGTCTTGTGGCGATCGGTATCATCGACGCACGCCTGGCTACCCAACAGACGCGCACGCGAATCGAGCAGCAGTTGCGTGGCGTGGTCACTGTGCTGACTGAAAGCAGCTATCCGCTGACCAGCACGGTGCTGAAGCAAATGGGCGGATTAGCTAGCGCGGATTTCGTGCTGACCGACGGGCGGGGAAACGTGTTGGCGTCGAGCAGCTCGCTCGACTTTCACGGTCGACGACCAGACGAGCTCACCGGCAAGAACGCAGAAGACGTTACCTTAGGTCCGCCCATCGAGGTAAGCTCCAAGTCGTACTTGCACTCATCCATTTGGGTGCGAGGTCGCACGCAACCGGCGGAACCCAGTGTGCTCCACATCTTGTTTTCGCAAGACGAGTTCAATGCGGCCTGGCGCGCGGCGTTCCTGCCTCCGTTTCTCGTCGGCATGGCTACGATCGCGTCGGTGGCCTTGGTCGTGCATCTGGTGGCCGGTCGGGTGAGTCGCGTTCTTGCGGAGTTGGGAAACGATGTGCAACGACTTTCACGAGGCGATTATTCTCAGCTCGAGCAACCAAGTTGGGATGATGAAACCAGGGATCTCGCGACCTCGATCAATCACACGGCGAGTCAGCTTGCGGAATACGAAACCGAGTTGCGGCGCAACGAACGTCTGCAAACAGTCGCGATGCTGGGCGCAGGCCTAGCGCACGAAATGCGAAACGCCGCGACCGGATGTCGTTTGGCGCTTGACTTGCATGCGGAGGAGTGCCAGGAACCACACGAGGACGACAGCCTAGAGGTCGCGCGCCGTCAGCTCGCGCTGATGGAAAACCGATTGCAGCAGCTGTTGCACCTAGGACGAAAACCTAACGATCAGACCGAGAGCTGTTTTGATCTTGCGGCATTGGTCTCCGAGTCGGTCGCATTGATTCAACCGGCAGCGCGGCACGCAGGCATTCAACTGGATTGGTCTCCACCAGAGCGAGACGTAACCGTTCAAGCTGACGCAGAACTGCTTAGTCAGGCGATCATGAATCTATTGATCAACGCACTGGACGCAGCTGCCAAAGGGCGGACTCAGGGAGACCGCGACGGCGTGGTCCAAGTCGAAGTGAATCAACTGGGCGAACGATCAGAGCTGATTGTCGCGGATTCAGGCGATGGCATGCAGAAGGTAAGCGGCAGCGATGTATTTGAGCCGTTCGTTACCGACAAACCGGAGGGAGTCGGACTAGGGCTGGCCGTCGCGCGGCGGGTGGTGGAGTCTTGCGGTGGGCAGATTGGGTGGAACCGCTCAGACGGCTTGACGAAATTCCGGATCCGACTGCCACTGGCGACCGCAGGAGTGCATCATGGCTAGAATCTTGGTCGTCGACGACGAGCAGGCGATCTGCTGGGGATTGGTCAAACTTGGCACGAGCATGGGCCACGAGGTGACGGCGGCTCCGTCGGCGGAAGAGGGACTTCGTGTCTCCGCGGACAAATCGTTCGACTTGCTCATGCTCGATGTGCGCCTTCCTGGCATCGACGGACTCTCGGCCCTAGGACAATTTCAGAAACTGCTCGGTACGGCTCCTGTCATCATCATGACCGCCTTTGGCGCGTTGGACATCGCAGTGAAGGCTGTTCGCGGGGGAGCCTTCGAGTATCTCATCAAGCCGTTTGACCTGGCGGAAGTGCGGGCCGCGATTGAGCGGGCCCTGCGTTGCGTGGACGAAGTTATTGTCGCTCCTCGGCCGAGGCACAGTCATGGCGAGATGGTAGGTGAAACGGCAATCATGCAGTCGCTCTTCAAACGGATTGCTCTCGCCGCACAATCCGATGCGAACGTTCTGGTGACGGGCGAAAGCGGCGTCGGCAAAGAGCTGGCAGCACGCGCGATCCACGACTATGGCCCACGCTCGACAGCTCCGTTCGTTGCTGTGAATGTCGCGGCATTGAACTCGTCGCTGGCCGAGTCAGAGTTGTTCGGCCACGCGGACGGCGCTTTTACCGGTGCCACAGGCGCACGACCAGGACTGCTGCAACAAGCCAACGGCGGTACGCTGTTTCTGGACGAGGTGGCGGACATCCCCTTGCCGCTCCAAGTGAAACTGCTGCGAGCCATCGAACAGCAGGAGGTCTTACCGGTCGGCGCCGACGAACCTGTGCAGACTTCGTTTCGCGTGGTTGCAGCGACCCATCAAGACCTCAAGCAGAACGTGAAATCCGGTGCCTTCCGTCACGACTTGTTTTATCGCATCTGCGCGTTCGAAATCGAGATCCCCGCGCTGCGTCAGCGCAGCGCAGACATTCCACTCTTGGCAACCTTCTTTGCGTCGCAGCTGGGCGATGGCTCACTTTCATTGGCAGAGAGTACCCTAGCAGAGATGAAACACCGCAAGTGGTACGGAAACGTCCGAGAGTTACGCAATGCGGTGGAGCATGCCAGTGTCGTGGCACGTCGAGGGATTATAATGCCCGAGCACTTGCCGGACGAGCAGTCGAACTGGCGATCGGGCGAGTCGAGTTCACCTGGCGAAGGTTCTAGCTTGTCGAAAGCGTCCACCGACCGCGCCAACGAACTACTCGACGATCCCGCGGCCGAAGGCATGGTGTATGAAACGTTGCTAAAAGAAGCGGAAGCGCCCCTGCTCAGTAGCGCCATGGAGCGTTTCGACAACGAATGTGCCCCCGCCGCCCGCGCCCTGGGGCTGCATCGCACGACACTAAAAAAGAAGCTCAAGCAACACAACATCGCCGACGGGGAGTAGTCGAAGTGCGTGGTATCCACGACAGAACAAAGACAGTGCCACCCACCGTCATTCGCCAATTTCTTCGGCAAGTATCCACGTGCGGAGTTTCAAGGATTGGAGTTCCGACAGGGTGAGTCGCAGCGTTTGCGTCTCCTTATTCGTTCGAGTTGATCTAGCGCTGGGAGATGCATAGACCTCAGTGCCCTTCGGTGTGACATCCGTCTTTAGCTTGGTAGAGTCGACAGTGGCCGATAGCGTGACAAGGCGATCCGGTTCGCCGTCGCGGACAATGTGCGAAGTGTGCTCAACTCGATACCGACCATCATTGAGTACTTCCGCAATTCTTGCGGTCGTTGAAATCTCCAAGCCGGGTAGAACTTTGGCCTTATTGATTGATCCGGTGCACTTGGCATATTCGACTGCCAGATCGCCAGTCATTCGAATGACAAGCTTGTCACGGACTTTGGTCGATGTGTGTTGTTGGGCATATGACGATTCGTTTCCGATGAGGGCCAAAGTGGCGAGAACAGCCAGTGTTCGGTTGAGCATTTTTCGACTCCTGCGTTGGTGACAAAACCGACAGCACCTACAAACTACCGACTTCCCGCAGTAGCGAAAATGGTGATTTGGCCCAGGTGCCACTGGCTCCGCTAGGGAAATGGTCAAGACTTATCATGTTCTGCGAACGGCACTGACTAACGCAGTAGCACCGATAAAACACCAGTGACAGTGGTATTTACTGCATGCACGAAATCGCCATCACTTTTCTGTGATCGGATTCTCCAAGTCAAGAAAGTCCTTGACCTTCATGATGTAGCCAACATCACCCTCGTTGCTTCCGTAGCAAACCACCAGAAAGTTGCAACGTTCCAGTTGACTTGGATCGGCGGAAAACGCAACAGCGGTTACGCCATCGGGTCGGCGATGGTGATGTGGATTCTCCGAGAGATGGACTGTAAGTAGATGCTTACCTTTAGGGTCCTCCATCCGCAGTTCCGCATAGTTAAACGCCTCTAGCCAACCTTCCTTCTTAAACTCAAGCCACACCTTGATGCCTGCGTCTCCGTTGTTGCGAGCATGCATCGTGATGCCATATTTGGCTTTTGCCTGATCCTTCGTGAGGACTCCGACCTCAATCAGCGCCAAACATGGGCTCGTAGCCAGCGCGGCAACGCAAAGGCTCAATAACGGCGTCGCAATACGAACTGCATTCTTCATATTCCACTCCATTTCTGTATAAGAAGTTGCAAATTGGCAAAACGTCCAAGTTCACTCGCTGCCGCTCGATTGTACCACCGGACCAGACGGTTTGGCGGTCGGGTGCATCGCTTTGTTATTTGGGGCTGTCGCGGAGGATTCAAACCGCGTAACTGCTCCATCTTTCGGGATAATCGAATCGGCCAACAATTACGTAGGTCTCATCACTGTCCTACTCGACCACGAAGCGAATGTCTTGGGCAAGCAAATCGTCTGTGATCGTTGTGAGTTGCTCTTCCGAGCCAACGACACGTGCGATCCAATCGTTGCCAAATGACCCGTCGAGTGCTTTAATGCCTGGATCTTCTACAGTGAATGTGTCCGCGTCTGCATAAGGTAACCGGCGGCCAGTGAGATGGCAAGAAACTACCAACCATTGGGAACAACGCTGGCAAAGCCAGTGGCACAGAGCCTGGATGTTTCTGTACGATCATGCCATCCGCCGTATTGGCTCGCGTCTCGTTGCAAGTGACGCCGAGATGTCAGCGGCGAAGTGGGTCCCGTTCGTAGGCGATCCTCAGACTGGCCCAAAAACAGTTGCTGAAATTTGCCAGCGAGTACCCTAGAGTGGTAGTTACCAGAAGATTCGGTTCTTAGTTTCCCAGTGCAGTTCGGCGAGCGTGCGTGATGCGTGGCGAATCAAGTTGGCACCCGCATGACTTCGGGTCCATGACGAGGAGCTTTTGCTAGGCAGATCTGATTGTCTGGTGCGCCGCAAATAGCTATGAATATGGGTTTTACGTAAATGGCAAGGTCTAGTTTTGCTCGACGGATTTCCAGCGCAACGTCTGTGCAAAACCAAAAGTCGAGGTCGTGTTAGGCGAAAGTTGTTCGCTCTCGTGCCAACAAATGCCTGCTCAAGCGGCTGCGTTAGGGCTTGCTGTCTTGCTTGTTGGCGCGGATGCGGTCTTTGAGGAAGCCTTTGATCGCTTTGCCGAATTCCCGAGCAGTGTCGTAGCGATCTTCAGGATTGTCGGCCAGTGCCGTCATCAGGATCTTTTCCAGATCGCCGTCGAATCCTGGACGGAGTTCACTTGGGCGACGAGCGCTGCCTTCGGCGATTTGGCGAATCGTATCCCAGCGATCCTGTCGGTTAATTTTATGAGGATGCTTTCGAACCAGCATCACATACAGCACGATCCCCAGGGCATAAATATCTGCACGGCCATCAATCGAGCTGGACCCTCCGCGTGCCTGTTCGGGCGACATGAACAACGGAGTGCCGATCACGCTACCTTCCATCGAATGACTGGCGGACGCGTCGTCTGTGGGGGTGAACATGGAGTAAGCGAGCCCAAAGTCTACGAGCTTCGGTTCCCCGTCTTTAGTCATCATGATGTTGGAGGGTTTCAAATCGCGATGCACGACGCCTTCCCGATGGGCATGGTCCAGGGCATCACAGACCTTGGAGATCAGAAACAAGATTGTTGCCGGCTTCGGGGATTTCTGTTTGACGTAGTTGTCGAGGGTTCCGCCTTCGACCAACTCGGCGGCGTAGTAGCCCAACTTGCGGTCGATGTGGCTGTCGTAGATTTTGGCGATGTTCGGATGATCGAGCTTCTTGAGCAGTTCGATTTCGCGCGCGAATCGGTCGAAGACGTCGTTGGTGGCGAGATCGACACGGATGACCTTGAGTGCCAACGAGTCGCCTGATTCTTGATGCAACGCCTCCCATACGGTGGCAAATACGCCTTTGCCGATCATCTCCTTGACTTCGTACCCGTCAATCCGAGGGACGGCCCACTCCTTGGGGGGCACCATCTTGACGATTCGCTCGGCGGCGGCGAGACGGCTCTTGAGCAGCTTGGGGTCGATTGGTTTCGTGAGATAATCGTCGGCGCCCGCGTCGAGTCCCGCGACCATGTCCTCCTGCGCATCGCGACTGGTGAGCATCAGCACGTAGGTAAACGGATGATTCGGATCGCGCTTCACCCGGCGGCAGACGTCGATGCCATCCATTTTTGGCATCTGCCAGTCAAGAATCACGAGCCGCGGCGAGTCGTCTCGTTGCAGGATCGTCCATGCCTGCTCGCCATCCTCGGCCACCAGCGGTTCGTGGCCCCACGAACTGACGTTGTGACACAGCACAGCGCGATACATCGTGTTGTCTTCGGCGATCAGAACTTTCATGGCTGTGCCAATGGCAATAGTGCGTAGCCGGTATTGACCGGTCGTTACGTCTTAGCTTGCGACAACGCCTCCATGAGATCCTCCACTTGCGTCTTCAACTCTTCCCAGGCCGCTGGATACTCATCAAGTTTACCGGCGCTGCCGAGCGACTCAATGGTTCGAGCGGCGGTCGTCGCCGGTTCGGCGGCGAACAGCGCGACGGAACTCTTCAATGTGTGGGCCGCACGCATGACCGCTTCGGCATTGCCTGAATCGTAGGCGCGCTGAAGCTCGTCCATCTGCTTGGGACACTCCAAGTTGAACAGATCGACCATCTCGACGAAGATCTGTTCGCTTCCGCCGACATTCTCCAACGCACTCTGATAATCGAAGACCGACTTGGTATGCTTCGGTGTCAAGATCTCCGCGTCGAGCTTTGGCTTGGCAGCGGGCACGGGCTTGACGAATAGCGAAGCGCTTCCGGACAGCTCGTGAACGAGTTTCCCTTCAGTTGCTTCGCTCTCAGAGGCGGTGAGTCTTTCGATTGTGGCGTACAGTTCGTGCGGTCGAAACGGCTTGGAGATGTAGTCGTCCATTCCCCCATCCAGACAGCGCTGCCGGTCCCCTTTCATCGCGTGGGCCGTGATCGCGACGATCGGTATGTGTCCGTTGTGGGCCGCTTCGATTTTTCGGATTTCGGCCGTCGCTTCGAATCCGTCCAGCTCGGGCATTTGCACGTCCATCAGGATCAAATCAAAGTCCTGCGAACGATAGGTATCGACAGCCAGCCGGCCATTTTCCACTGCCGTAACGACGTGACCCCGTTTCTCTAGCAAAGTGACCGCCACTCGTCGATTCACTGCGCCATCTTCTGCGAGGAGAATTCTGCGCGCCACGAATTCGTCCGACGATTCCGTCGGCAACAGCGTCGCGGTCGCGTCTTCGATGCTGGCGGTCCCCATCACGGTGGTGATGCTGTTGAGCAAATCCGATTGCGCGACCGGCTTGGTCATGCAGTACTCGATGCCCAATTCGCGGGCCCTACTCTTGTCCTCGGGGCGGCTGGCAGAAGAGAGAACGATAATCTTCATCGACTCGGCGATACTGCGGGCGCGTAGCTGCTCGACCATCTGCAGGCCGTCCATGCCGGGCATCATTACATCGACCAACGCGAGCTTATACGGCGCGCCGGCCTTCGCAGCGCGCTGAATCGCGTCCAAGCCGTCTTGCCCGCCGTCGACAGACGTTGGCTTCATGCCCCAATTGATGAGCATCTCTTCGCAGATGATTTGGTTGGTGCGATTGTCATCAACGACGATCACCGGTAGCTCGTGCAACGTGGAGAGTTCTGCCGCCAGGTTCGTGGCCTCTTCGTCGGCGCGAGCAAACTCCGCGGTGAAGTGGAACGTACTGCCGCGCCCTAACTCACTCTCGACGCCAAGATGCCCGCCCATGATCTGGACGAGTTGAGAGGAAATTGCCAGCCCCAAGCCGGTGCCGCCGAACTCGCGAGTGGTCGACGCATCTGCCTGAGTGAACGCCTTGAAGATCCGCGCTTGCTGTTCCGGGTCGATGCCGATCCCGGTATCAGTAACCGCGACATGCAGCGTGGCCGACTCTTCGGTCACAGCGCGAGGCGTGACCTTCACGACGATTTCGCCCTTATTGGTGAACTTGATCGCGTTCCCCACCAGATTGATGATGATCTGCCGCAGTCGATTAGCATCTCCCATCAGGTCGTCGGGCACGTCGGGGAGGATGTGCGCTGCGAGCTCCAGTCCCTTTTGCGCCGCACGCGTGGCCAGTGTGCGCAACGTGTTGCCCAGCGTATCGCGCAGTTTGAACGGCAATCGTTCCAGTTCCAGCTTGCCAGCTTCGATTTTGGAGAAATCGAGGATGTCGTTTAATTGCGTTAGCAACGCCTCCGCCGAACTTTGCACCAGCAGCTGATACTCGCGCTGCTCGTCGGTCAGGTCAGTGCTGAGCAGCAACTCGGTCATGCCGATGATGCCGTTCATGGGCGTGCGTATTTCGTGGCTCACGTTTGCCAGGAAGTCGCTCTTGGCCTGATTGGCGGCATCCGCTTCGTCGCGCGCAATCTGCAATTGGTCTTGGGTCTTCTTGAGTTCGGTAATATCCCGAGAAATGCCGAAGGTGCCGATGATCTCGCCCTTGCGATTTCGCAGCGGCATTTTGGTCGAGGAGACCCAGGTGTCCTCGCGGTCGGGCCAGGTTTCTCGCTCGATCCGTGCCACTAACGGACGACCCGTGCGGATGATCTCCAATTCGTCTTCGCGCGCTTGTCGGGCGTGTTCTTCGGTGAACATGTCCGCGTCGGTCTTGCCGATGGCGTCTTCGGGCGAAGGCAATCGCGTATTGTGCTTGCCCATCGCTGGGCTGAGACGCAGGAATCTACTTTCGAGATCTTTGAAGTAAATCGCATCGGGAATGTTCTCCATCAGCGATTCGAACAAATTGAGTTCAAACTCGCGACGATGGTCGAGTTCCTTGCGTTCTGTCGCATCGAAGAACAGGACTTGAACCCCGACGATCGAACCATTGGCATCGCAAACTGGTCGCTTGATTCGATCAATCCAACGAAACCCGCCGTCTGCATCCGTTGTTTCCTCTCCGCTGAGTACTTCCTTACCAGTGCGCAGGACCTGCGCATCCTCGCCGCTGAACTTTCTGGCGTCATCGTCGGAGAATAAATCGAAATCAGTTTTCTGTAGCACGTCTTCCGTCGTGACAGAGAACAAGTTGAGATAGCCTCGGTTGACCAGGACGCGCCGGCCGTCGCGATCCTTTACCAGCAAGCTGAACGGCAAACTGTCGGCGATTGCTTGCAAGATCGGCAGCGCCTGCTGCCTGAACATTTCGGCGTCTGCAGACGATGCTCCCTCTGCCTGACTGCAGACCATCGCCAACCAGTCCCCTGGTGCCGGTCCGCCGGATTGCAGTTGGGAGTTGGTAGTCATGAAGAGAGGTACTGAACCATGAAATCAGCAGGATAGGTCGAAAAGCATCGGTTGACCTCACAATTCCAGTATAGCAACGTTGCCGCTTTTACGTCATTCGGATTCGGCGAAAATGTAGTTGCGCATGTTGGTCAAGAAGATGCCTTGCTGCGCTAGGACTGCGAGCCACCTCGCAGGGTGCTGTTACATCGAGCCAGAGCAAGATAGAATAAGGACACCCCAGCGGGTGTAGTTCAATGGTAGAACGAAAGCTTCCCAAGCTTTAGACGAGGGTTCGATTCCCTTCACCCGCTCTGCGAAGACAATCTGCACTTTCCTTGCTGCACGAGCTGCAGCTGCGCTCGTTCTCTCCCTTCAGCACTTGTTCAAGTTGGATGATTCTATGCCTAGTCGTCGTTCGTTTCTCAAGACTTCCGCCGCGTTAACGTCCCTGAGTGGCAGTCTCTCGTATTGGACGGCCACATCGGCGGTTGCTGCAGAGCAGCCTTCCCAATCTCCCAACGAGCAGCCGGTGGTGGCGTTCGTTGGGACCGGCATACGCTATCACACCGCACTCGCCAAAGGGGCGATGGAATACGGCCCCTGCGCCGCGGTTTGCGATGTCGATCTGGTGCAAATGGGACGCGCGTTACAAGTCGCGGTGGATCAGCATCGTCAGCAGAGCCGGCCGATCGACATCGCGATGCACGAAGACTATCGACATGTGCTCGATCGAAAAGACGTCGATGCGGTGATCGTCGGTACGACCGACCATTGGCATTCGAAGGTCTCTATCGAAGCGATGCAGGCAGGCAAGGACGTCTACTGCGAGAAGCCGCTGACGCTCACGATTCGCGAAGGACAGCAGATTCTCGAAACGTTGACCAAGACCGGACGCGTGATGCAGGTCGGCACGCAACAGCGCACTGCGTACGACAAGCGGTTTGCTAATGCTGCGGCCATGGTTCGCGAAGGACGGATCGGCAACCCAAAGCTCGTGACTGTCTGCATCGGCGGGTCGCCCGAGTGCGAGCCGCTGCCAGTCACGGACGTACCTCGTCAACTGAACTGGGACATGTGGCTTGGGCAAGCGCCGATGGCCGAGTATCGCGTTGGGAAGATGATTCACGCCGAGGGATGGGGAGCCGGTTTTCCGCTGAGTCGCACCCATCGTTACTTCCGCTGGTGGTACGAGTACTCCGGCGGCAAGTTAACTGACTGGGGTGCGCATCACGTTGACATCGCACTGTGGGCGTTGGACAAATTGCACGCGGACATCGGTCTGGTAAAAATCGAACCGCTGGAACACCAGCATCCGGTGCCGTTCAAAGATGGCTATCCGACCGAGCTCGATCGGTTTAACACCGCCACCAAGTTCAAAGTTAAGGTGACCTTCGCCGACGGTGTGGTCATGATGGTCCGCGACGACGCGACGGATGACTTGGGTTTCGACAACGGGGTGATGTTCGAAGGCGACAGCGGTCGCTTCCTCGTCAATCGCGGCAAGATCGTTGGCAAGCCCGTCGAAGACCTCGAGCAGAATCCGCTACCTGGCGATGCGCTCGAGAAGCTCTACGGCACCAAGGTACCGGAATCGCAGATGGGCAACTTTTTTGAATGCATCAAGTCGCGTGCGACGCCGGTCTCCGACGTCGAATCGCACCATCGGATGATTTCGATCTGCCATGCCATAAACATCGCAATCCGGCTGGACCGCAAATTGACCTACGATCCGAAGCAAGAGACCTTCGTCGACGATCCACAAGCCAACACGTTCATCACCCGCGAGCAGCGCAAGGGGTACGAGATCAACGTCTGAGTGTTGGTGCGTTATGAATGGATTGTGAACTTCAGACTGCAGTGTTCAGTACCATTTCCGTGAGTTGCACTCATGGGATGGCAGGACTCCTCGAATCCTTTTCTGCTTGCAATTTGTTGACTCTCTCTAGTGACCATCGCTTCAACTCTTCCTGGCTTGCGAAAACTCGCCACTGAGAGCTGATTTCGTCAATGTTCTTGAGGGTCGGGTCACTCGCACCGGTGTCTTTCAGGATCAAAATCGAGAGGTTTGGTAAGTGTCGAAGAAGAAGAAAATTTTCCTCGTCAACGGGCGCACCCTCGATAGCTATTGATGCGAGATTGGGCACGTTGGCCAATTGCACGAAGTCGTACTTAGTGAGGGTGATGCCTGAAAACGATACAGAAGTAGCGTTCTTTAGATCCGTCCAATCCATCCGTTCCTCTTCGGTTGCAAGTGTCGGTGAGCCAATGCTGATTTGACCGCTGCGCGAAGAAATATGAGCAACTGCGTCCCTGGCTCTTTGTGCCCTATGGAACTTCGCGCTGTAGAAAACCAGCAATGTCAAAATCACACTCAAAACCCACGTTGCAGCAAAAAGCGTACGTAAGCGGAATTGAAATCGGTGTTTATTTACAAGCCTGAGTACCCACCATGCTCCCCAGGATATTCCGATGACGTATAGAACGCGGACGCTCCATACGCCTACTGCTTGACTATGTTTGGCAATCGATAGGTAGAGATAGCCTAGCCAGGTCAAGAGAGCCAGAAGAAGGAGACTTTCAATAGCAGCAACCGACAGCAGCAAATGACGAAGATACTGCCGTCTACTGGCTATCGGTTTCTGAGCCATCTTGGGCTTGCTCTGATGGACTAGCTGTAAAAAACTTGCTACGTCGTAGGATGGGCCACAGCGAACCGGCGGCCCATCGACTCGTTGGATCACGATCATTATGAAGTGATGGGCCTAACGGCACCATCCTACGGAAACTGGAGTTTGCCGGCTTGAAGTCTGCCGCAGCGTCGCCGCCCGCGGCACCTCTTGGCAAATCGCCGGCAGCGCATAAAAAAAGGGTCGATCAGGTGCGGGAAACCTGCTCGACCCTCGAGGGGGGAGACGATAAAGGTGGGACTGTCTCGCGATCGATTCTCAGCGTGGGGGGCTTTCCTTGGCTACCCGCTAAGGCAAGCCGCTGGTCGATCGTTTCTCTCTTCTACCGACGCGATAGAGAAGCAAAGCCGATGCCAAAACCCTACGTCCGCTGCTATCACTTGATGCGATTATCCAAACGACGTGTGTTTATTCGGTGATTCCCGTGATACGAATAGAATCCCACTCTATCGCGGAAACTTCCCGGGGAATTTGGATTGTAAGCCCGCCGCATTCCAGTTGTAAAATTTACCGATTTGCGTTTTTTGCGGCGAACTGCCCGCTAGCAGCTTGCGTACAAACCGGTCTGCAGCGGATCGAGAGTCATCTATTTTCAACGCCATCGAATGGCTATGATAGGCACCCACCCTTTGCTAGCTAAAAGACCTCGAGCTAGCAACACGACTCCCGCCGTCCACGAAGATCACTCCACCCAGCAACATGCTCTTACTGCAAGACGTACGTAAGTCCTATACCGAGCCCAACGGCGAGACGCTGCCGATCCTCGATATTCCGCGGTTGCAGCTCGCTGCAGGCGAACAGGTCGTCCTGCGCGGACGGAGCGGCTGTGGCAAGACGACGCTGCTCAACTGTATCTCTGGCCTGACGACTGTCGATGCAGGCAGTATCAGCATCGATGGCAAGGACATTGTCAGCTTGCCAGAAGTCGCCAGAGATCGTTTTCGCGCTCGCAACATCGGCTTCGTTTTTCAGACGTTCAACCTGCTGCCCGCGTTCTCAGCGCTGGAGAATGTGATGCTCGGCATGACGTTCACCGGGCAGACCAAAGATAGTTCACGAGCCGAAAAACTACTGGCGGATGTCGGCTTAGAGCACCGCCTCACGCACAAGCCGGAAGCCCTGTCGGTCGGCGAGCAACAGCGGGTCGCGGTCGCGCGGGCGTTGGCCAATCAGCCCAAGTTGCTGCTGGCCGATGAACCCACGGCCAACGTCGACCCGGCTCACCAGCAGCAAGTGATCGACCTCTTGCGCGCCGCCTGCGAGAAAGAGAAGGTGGCGATGCTGCTAGTCACGCACTCGCCAGAAGTCTCGGATCAGTTCCAGCGTGTGGAGCAACTCGAGGAACTCAACCGCGCGGTTGCAGCCGTGCATTGAAACATCGCTCAGCAAGGCGTCACTCTCCGATCGTTCTGTCACTCCGAGATTCGAAATAGATCATGTCATTCTGGAAAATAGCCTGGCGAAACATGCAGCAGCGGGCACTAGCGTCTTCGCTGACTGGGTTGTCGATGGCGTTGGGGGTGGCACTGATGATTCTGGTGATGGTGGTGCACGCCGTGACCGTCGAACAGTTTGAAGGCGATGCCCAGGGCTACCATCTAATCGTCGGCGGTGCCAAGGGGGGCGACGTACAGTTGGTGATGAACACGGTGTTTCACATCGGTTCGGCCATCTATCCGATTCCGTACTCCAGCTACACCGACTTCGTTGACGGCAAGTACGCGCCGTATACCAAAGTGGCGGTGCCGTACTGCATCGGTGATAGCTACCACAAGGACGGCTATAAGTTCCGCGTGGTTGCGACCACGCCCGACTTGTTCGACCAGCTGTCTTACGGTGCCGACGACCAGGGGAACGACATCAACTACGACTTTGCCGCCGGTCGGAACTTCCGCGAAGACCGGTTTTTTGAAGCCGTCGTGGGTTCGGTTGTGGCGAGCAAGACCGGGCTCAAGGTTGGCGATAGGTTTCAACCCACCCACGGCATGAGTTCCGACGGTGAGAAGCATATCGAGTTTGAGGTGGTCGGTATTCTTGCGCCTACAGGTACGTCGAACGATCGCGCGATGTTCGCCAACATGGAAGGTTTCTACCTGCTGGAAGGACACGCACTGCCACCCGATGATGGCACGCCGGTAGATCAGTCGTACAAGCCCAGTGGCGAGGTTGACCCCCAGGACCCGAATCGTGGCTTCGATCGGCTTCCCGACTCGATGCGTGAGGTGACTGCGATTCTGGTCCTATGCAAAGACGATTTCGGCATGATGTCGCTCGACAACGCAATCAATAAGAGTAAAGACCGTGCGACGATCGCGGTGAAGCCGACTTATGTCGTGCAAGATATGCTCGACAATCTGGTCGGCCCGGCGCGGATTGTGTTGATGGTGCTGACGATTCTGATCATCGTCGTGGCGGGGATCGGCATTCTCGTGAGCATTTACAACTCGATGAACGAGCGAAGCCACGACATCGCCGTGATGCGGGCGTTAGGAGCCAGCCGTACCGCAGTGATGGGGATCATCCTCAGCGAATCGATTCTGCTGTCGCTGCTGGGCGGAATTGCTGGAGTCTTGCTAGGCCATGCCGCGATCGCGTTGGTCAGCCCGTGGGTCGAAAGCGAAGCAGGCATTGTGCTTAAGTTTTGGGAGTTCAGCCCGCAAGAATTGCTGCTGATTCCAGGGTTGGTGGTCTTTGCGTCGCTCGTGGGATTCTTGCCAGCGGTGACGGCATACCGGACCGACGTCGGTCGGGCACTGGGCGGCGGACGCTGAGTCTCGCGAGGCGCAATTTGCGCTGGGTCGATTGCTTAGGACGCATTTGCGAATCACTGCTTCGATGGTGTCACCGAATCGAAGGTTGGCCCCATCGGCTGCACGTAGTCGAGTGGCAAAAAAAGTGGCTACTGACTACCCAATCCGCACCGTCCGTGAATCGCGAAGGCTGGTATACTGGGCGGATTGCGGTGGATTATCGCGGTTTCGGTGGTCCTGATCGGGAATTCCACTGGCGAGACCCCCAAAGTGTCGAACCACATCGGCCGAGGTAGAAAGGGGGCAATTCTCGCTCTTTCCGTGAACTTGGCTCTCCCGCTGGGCAGGTAGCCTGGAAATGACGAATTCCCAATTCCCTACCCGAGGTTATAGAATGAGGTTTTGGAGATCAGCCAAGTCCCGTCGCCCGTCCAACCGCGCCAGCGATGCTGTCATGCCTAAGCTTACACGTCTACTACTGATTGCTTGCCTGGTGGCGCCCAGCGCTGTCAGACCCGTGCGCGCCTGTCCGTTTTGCAGTGCGGTCTCGCAGACGTTGACCCAGGAGATCGAAGCCGCCGACGTGTCGGTCATCGCTCGCTTGGTAACCTTGCCGCCCGAGTTCGATCTCGACGCCGACGCGCCGCTCGACTTGGACGATCCCGACAGTGGCACAGCAGAATTCGAGGTGGTCGAAGTCATCCGAGGCGACGACGCGCCGCCAGTGGGCAGCAAGATCAGAGTCGTGTACTTCGGCAGCAATGAGCAAAAGAAGCAGTTCTTGGTGAACGGCCTGGTGGGCAGTCGCATCGATTGGGCAACACCGTTGCCGCTCACCGACCGGGCGATCGAGTACATCAAATCGCTTGGCACGTTGCCAGAAAAAGGGGGCGATCGCCTAGCGTTCTTCCTCAACCATTTAGAGGACGAAGACCCGCTACTCGCGCAAGATGCCTACGACGAGTTTGGGCGTTCGCCATACGAGGACGTGATCGAAGTGGGCGATCGGATGGATCGAAAGCAGCTTCTCGAGTGGATCGAAGACGCTGGAGTTGGGCCCACTAGGCGACGGTTGTATTTGACGATGTTGGGGATCTGTGGTCAGCCGGAAGACATTCCGACCCTCGAGTCATTGTTGCTCTACGATTATCAGCAAATGAAGCCAGGCATCGCGGCGTGCTTCGCGACGATCGCCAACGCCGGGCATGCTGCCGGCGTGACGGTGCTCAACGAAATGGTCAAAGCCGATGTGCGTCGCAAACAGCAGTGTCTCGACGCGCTGATCGCCGCCTACCTGAAGCTGGAGGGCCCCAAGGGTTTACCCTTGATCGAAAGCCGGTTCTTGGCAAATCCGGCAGCAGAGTACACGCAGGTTTACGCTGCGGTCATGGCCTTAAGATTTCATGGCGAAGAGGATGACACGATCCCGAAGGATCGCCTTTTGAAAGCGGTGCGTCTGATCTTGGACAATGACGAGATTGCCGATCAAGTGATTCCCGATTTGGCCCGTTGGGAGGATTGGAGCGTATTAGACCAGCTGGTCTTGAAGTTTAAGGCGTCGGAAGAAAACGCCTGGATTCGCCAGCCGGTGATCGCTTACCTGCTTACCGCTGAGGAGCAGCCGGGTGAGGTCGGTGAGCGGGCAGCGGGAGCGCTAGAGGAGTTGGAAAGACTCGACCCCAAGGGAGTTAAACAAGCGCGCAGCTACATGGCGTTTGGGTTGCTTGCTCGCACACGTGCGAAAAAGGACGCGGCAAAGGATGAGACGCCACCGCCGCGCCCGTCAGCGACCACCGCCCTCAGAGATAACCCATCGCCACAAGGACCTGCTCAACTGGACACGGCCGCCCAAGCCCCACCAGATCAGCCGACCATCGCAGCGATCACAAGCTCCGAATCGACGACAAGCGCCGTCGCGACTGCCCAGGACAGGCAGCCAGTTGGTGAGCAGGCGGCAGCGAAACTGTTGGTCCCTAACACGACGCCGCCTGGACCGAGTACAATGGTCATCGTAGGCGGTCCGCTGATTGCAGGCGTGTTTTTGTTCGGTGTCTTTGCACTGCTGCTGCGTGGAGCCGATGTCCGGCATACCGATCGCAGAACCTCCGGCAGCGACTCGTAGCACGACAGAATTATCGAAATCTTAGATAGTACTATGGCAACTACCGAAGCACTTCTTGATTCAAGTAACGTCGACTCCACCGAAGAGGAGTTCGCCTACCGGTCCCTGAGCATGGCGGCAATCGCCTCGGCTGTGTTTGGGGTGGTCTCTGCCGTGACGTTTATTGCGGCGAACACCAGTCTGCAGCATTGCTTGGTGCTGTGCCCGATCCCGCTGGTGGGACTGGTCTGCGGCCTGAAAGCACTAAAGAACATCAGGGCTATGCCTGAGATCTTGAGTGGCGTGCGGGCCGCCGTGGCCGGAGTCGTCATGTCGAGCATAGGGCTGTTTGGCGGACTTGGTTACGCGAGTTACGTGCACGCGACCGAGGTACCGCCTGGATACGAGCGACTCTCGTTCTACAATCTCCGTCCCGACGAGATCGAACTAAAGGGCAACGAGATGGTGCCACGGGACGTTAAGGACCTGGAGGGCGCGGAGATCTTCATCAAAGGCTACATGCGGCCGGGAACCCATGTGTCCAAGAATCTGACACCCGTCCGCCACAACGTCAGCATTTTCATGCTAGTGCGTGACAGCAACGAATGCTGTTTCGGGGATATCTCCACGGTCAAGTACTTCGACAAGATGGATGTCTTTCTCAAGCCCGGGCTGCTTACGAACTATTCTAGCAGTATGTTTCGTGTGGCCGGCAAGCTGCGTATCGAACCACCAAATCCGGCCAAGGGGCAGTTCGACCCCAAATACTCGCTGGAAGCGGACTATGTGCAGTGAGCTTCAAACTGCTATAAGTACTGAGCTTCAGCGACGCTCACATTCCCGCACCGCAGCTTGATCAACGGGCCCCTACGAAACAATCGAGAGCATGACGGCACAAACGATTTCCATGGCGCTGCTGACGACTTGCTTGGCAAGCTGCCTAGGCTGCGGCGAGTCTGCGTCGACGGCATCATCCAGTTCGACGCGTCAGCCAATGCTGGCATCGACGTCGATTGCAGCACCGTCTGCATCGTCGAAGCCGGCCTTAACGGGACCCGCTGCCACAGCGGACGCGGCCGCCGGCGCGAACGAACCTCCGCCGTTGGATCTTCCCGCCGATCCCAACGCGCTGGTCGACGCGACGTTCGATCACATAAAATTCGACATCGAGCCCGACGCTGAGTTTGACGAAGCGATGCTCACGCCGACGATTCGTAAATTGTTCGATCGCAACATCCGGATTCGTGGGTACATCTACCCGACCCTCAAGAAACGCGGACTCAAGCAGTTTGTCCTGGTGCGTGACAACCAGGAGTGTTGTTTCGGCCCGGGAGCAGCGCTCTACGACTGCATCCTGGTCCACATGAACGAAGGGCGGACGGCTGAGTATTCGATTCGCCCAGTGGCGGTCGAGGGCAAGTTCTCGTTTGAGATTTTCCCCGACTACGACGGTACAACCCGGGCCATCTATCGCTTGGACGGTGAGTCTGTGGAGTAAGTCTTCACCACTCAGTTCCTCGCTAGTTCTTCGGCTCCACCACATTCTTGATTCCGCGCAGAATTTCTCTGCCATCTGCGGAACTATGCCCAGAATCTGGGGTTAGATGCGCGGGTACAATACTCATTCATCAACAGATTGCAAAGGAGTTGGCATGTCGCGGATTCGGTTGGCATTGACTTTGGTGGTTGGGACCGTGGCAGTTGCTTTTTTGAGCGATCCGTGTATTGCCAATGATTCTGACTGGCTTCGGTTCCGCGGGCCGCACGGCGCAGGCAAGACATCCGAGACTGCCGCATCGCCAGAGACATGGAGTGACACTGAGAACCTAAAGTGGAAACTCGCACTGCCAGGACCTGGCTCCTCGTCGCCGATTGTGGTGGGTGACAAGATCTTCGTGACGTCTTGGTCGGGCTACGGGGTCGATCGAGAGGATCCAGGCGATCAACAGAACCTGGTGCGCCATCTCACCTGCGTCGATCGAAACTCAGGCGAGGTGATTTGGACCAAAGATGTGCGGCCCTATTTGCCTGAGGACGAGTACCGTGGCATGTTCACGGAGAACGGGTACGCGTCGCACACGCCGGTCTCTGATGGCGAAGCGATTTATGCATTCTTCGGCAAGACGGGAGTCGTCGCGTTTGACATCGACGGCGAACGGCTTTGGCAGGAGAGCGTCGGCACCGAGTCGGGTGCTCGCGGTTGGGGCTCGGCATCCAGTCCGATTCTGTACAAAGATTTGCTGATCGTGACTGCCTCAGCGGAGAGTGAGGCGATGGTGGCGCTCAACAAGAAAACCGGCAAAGAGGTCTGGCGCGCGGAAGCAGCTGGCTTCAACTCGGTGTGGGGCACGCCGATTCTGGTTGAAGTCAGTGAAGATCGTACCGATCTGGTGATTGCTGTGCCGGGCGAAGTTTGGGGATTCAACCCCAACAGTGGCAAACTGCGTTGGATCTGCGAGGCACTGGGCACGACCTCGTTTTGCTCAAGTGTGGTGGCCCAAGATGGGGTGATCTATGCACTGGAGACCGGTCCCGGCGGTGGTGGAGGCGTCGCGATTCGAGTCGGTGGCAAAGGCGACATCACCGAAACGCATATTCTCTGGCAAGGTCGGCAGCCGGGTCGCATCGGTTCGCCGCTGGTTCACGACGGCAAAATCTACGCATTCTCACGCGGAGTGGCCAACTGCTTCTCGACCGACGATGGCGACGAGCTCTACAAGGGGCGGCTGCAGGCGGCCTCGGCTGCTGCTCCATCCGCGGATGCCGATCGCGAGTCTGGTCGGCGCGGCCGCGGACGCCGCGGGCGCGGGGGTGGACAAGACTACGGTTCGCCAGTGATGGCTGACGGGAAGGTCTATTTCACGTCGAGGGCAGGAGATACGTTTGTCATTCGCGTTGGTGGCGAATTCGAACAGCTTGCCGCTAATCGCGTGACAAGCGAGCGTGAAGACTTCAGCGCGACTCCCGCGCTCAGTCGTGGTGAGTTATTCATTCGTTCCAGCAAACACCTGTACTGCGTGTCGCTGCAGAATGAGTAGATTAGCCTTCGCCATCGTCCTTGAGCCCCAGCGCCGAGAGCCAGCGGCGCTTGGGTTTTTCGGATTCGCTGTCGCCTTCCTCGATTTGCTCGAGGGTAGGCAGCAACGCGATTTTTTCTTCCAGGGCGGCTTGATCGCGGGCGAGCGTGGCGCGCTGTACGGAGATGTCGAGTTCCGCTTCGCGTAGCTTTGTGTCGAGTTCCTCTTGTTTCTCTTTGAGTCTGGACACTTCCGCTTGTACTGCCTGGTCGTCGCCAAGGAGGTCGGCGGCGATTTCTTCGCGGAGCTGCTCGAGATCCTGGCCCGCGGGACGCGATTCCAGTTGGCTCTTCAAGGCAGCAATTTCGGAGTCGCGCTCCGCAAGCAGTGCGTCTTTCTCGGCGACGACCCGGTCGGTGATTGAAATCGTGCCCTCGATGGTCGCGCGCTCTTCGCGACGTGGCTCGTCGATCATGCCTTGGTCTTCGGCATCGAGCGCGGCCATCAAGCGTGCCTTTTGCGCTTGCCAGTCTTGCGCCTCGTCTGCCGATGGAGCGGTGACACCGCCGGCCGACCCGTCGAGCTGTTCTCGTAGCTCGGCATTCTCGGCCTTGAGATGCCGCACGTCGTCCACGGCAAGCTCGAACCGACGTTGCAGGTCGGCGAGTTCCTGCTGGCTGTCGAGATCGGGAGCAGGTGTAGGGGCGTTCTCCAGTTCCGCCAGACGTTCGGCCAGGGCGTCGCGCTCCGAGCGTAGACTTACTAGCTCGGGCGACTCTTGATCGTCAGCCTCGGGGCGGCTGACCAGCTCTTCGCGGAGTTCGGCATTCTCACGCTTCAGCTTGTGGACATCTGCTAGCGCGAGTTCGAACTTACGGCGGGTCTGTTCGAGTTGCTCGTCGATGCCCTCCAGCTTCGAGAGCTCCGCGACGCGTTGTTGCGCCTCCGTGACGCGTGTGTCTGCCTCAGCAACGCGTTGGTCGGCAGCTTCGATTCGCTGTTCCGCTTCCGATAGGCGGGTGGCCGTCTCCTCTTGTTGCTGATGGGCTGACGCGGCCGTTTGCTGTGCGTTTTCCAGTTCGACGAGCGTCGCGTCCTGAACAGACTGGAGAGTGCCGAGTTGTTCGTTGAGCTGGGTGAGTCGTTGCTGAAGTTCGGCCAGCTCGCCGCCGACTCGTTGGCATTCCGCACACTCCGCGTCGCGAAGCTGTTCACTCTCTTCGCGCGCTGCGGAAAGTTCACTGACGACTGCCTCGTGTTGCTGGCTTTCCTCGTCTTGCAGCTCCAGCAGCTGCTCTAACTCTTCGTCGCGTTCAGCGATCTGTGCCTCAAAGGCCTCCGACTGAGTCGCTAGTTGCTCAATCAGCTCGTCGACTTCGGCTTCTTTGGTGGCAAGTGCCTCGCGAAGCTCCTGTACGGCGGCGGCTTGTTCGGTGGCTTCCGCATGTGCTTCCGCGTCGGCTTGCCGCTCGCTCGCCAACTCATTGGCAAGAAGTTCAAGCTGCTTGGTGAGGCGATCTTCGATCTCACTGACGTGCATGCGATGCTGGTCGAGAGTGCGATCGGCTTGTTCACGAAGTGCGCGTAGCGACTCGGCAGTTTTCTGTGTGCGATCGTCGCCCTGGTCAGGGCTGGATTGCGTATCATCCATTACCGAAGAAGCCGTGTGTGCTGGTGTCAAGCTATCGCAGAACCCTTACGATCACGTCCGATCGAAAGCGTGTGCAGAGAAAATTCCCCCAGAAAAACATAGTTCACCACGCGCACGTGGTCAAAACGAATCAGTCCAGTCGTGCCGATTGCAGCGGTGGAACTGCCCAGATCGCGGCAACCCACCCGTCGGACGAGTTAGCCGGCGTACATGCGATCTATTTCACGGCCGAAGTGGCGTGCAATCGTCTGACGTCGCAGGCTGAGTTTGGCGGTGAATTCACCGGCTTCGATTGAGAAATTCCTCGGCAGCAGCGCAAAACAACCGACTTGCTCTTCAGCACTTGCCGAAGCGAGCAAACGATCGATCTCGGCGCGAAACAGGTCGCGAACCTTGGGATGTGTGACCGCCCGTTTCTTGGACCAGACCCAGAGTTTGCGTGCGCGAATCTCCACCCGCAATGTGTCAGGATTGGGAACAATCAGAGCCCCCAAGCACTTCCGTCCGTCGCCGACGACACAGACGTGTTCGACCAGTCGCGACCCGCTGATGATGCCCTCCACACGCGCGGGTGACACATTCTTGCCGGTCGAGAGGACGATGATTTCCTTCTGCCGGCCAACGATTCGCAGGTGGCCGGCTTCGTCGAACTCGCCCAGGTCGCCGGTGTGAAGCCAGCCATCAACGATCGTCTCGTCGGTGGCCGTTTGGTCGTTCCAGTAACCTTGCATCACGTTGGGACCGCGAACAAGAATTTCGCCGTCCGAGGAAATCTGCGCCTCGACGTTCGGCAATGGCGGGCCAACGGTTCCTCGGCGGTAGTCTCCAAATGCCGTTGCGGAGATTACCGGTGAAGATTCGGTGAGACCGTAACCAGCAAGAATTGGCAATCCCTGCTTTTCGAATACTTGCGCGACCTCGGGCGCGAGTGCCGCGCCGCCACAAAAACAGTACTTAAGCTTGCCGCCGAATAACTGCTGCAAGGTCCCCGGCGGCGCGTCACCGACCTGCTGGGCGATTTTCTGATAGAAGTACGGCACGCCGTTGATGACCGTCGGTTTGGCAAGCTGGCAGTCGCGCACGATCGTGTCACGGCTTTCGGCCAGCACGAGTTTTGAGCCGCGATATAGCCAGCTGTAAAGGTCACAGGTGCGTGCGTAGATATGGCTCAGCGGCAGAAAGCAAAGTCGGGTCTCGTCGGCACTAGAACCGACTGCCTCGGTCACGGCGATCGCGTTGCTAACGAGATTTTCGTGCGTGAGCATCACGCCACGCGGTTGACCTGTCGTGCCGGAAGTAAACAGGAGCGTGGCAAGGTCGTCGCCCGTAACGCCGACCGATTCCAACTCGGAGTATGAAATAGGTGGTAAATCTAACGCCAAGCCCGACTGCGGTGTGAATACAACATCTTTCGCTTTTGCATTCTTAATTTGGGGAGAACCAGGGTGCGATCGTACGACCACTTTTGCATCCGCCAGTTCAAGCAGTTCCGTAGCCCTTGCTTCGGACAGCGTCGCGTGTAGAGGGACATGTGTCGCACCGAGGAGCATTGTCGCCAGGTCCTTAATGATCCAGTCGACTCCGTTTTGTGCCCACTGTGCGACTTGGTCACCCGCCTGAACTCCGTTGTGCCGCAGCACACGAGCACCGCGACGGATCAATTCATCGAGGGTGTTCCAAGTGCACCAAGAAAGTTCCCCGTCACGGATCAGGCCGAGTGCGGCCTCATCGGGTTTTGATTCGACATTGGATCGCAGCAATTCAGGAATGGTGCGTGGAAGAGAATCAGCCATAGGCCAATCATCGCGTTCGGTGTGCAAAACCACAAGCGTTTAGCCTGGCAGCCGGCTAGGCCCGTAGCTGGCCGCCCAGTTTTTGGCCGACCTGGGCCACGATCTTCTCGCGCACGCCGTCGGCCTGTTCGTTGGTGAGGGTGCCCTCAGCCGAGCGGAGTTGAATGCTGAACAGCAGGCTCTTTTTGCCCGCGCCGATTTTCTCTGCGTCGCGATAGGTTTCCTGGAAGGCGATGCTCTCCAGCAGATCGCCGCTTTCAGCGCGGACTATTGCTTCGACGTCGGACCAGAGAATTTGCTCATCGACCACCAGATTGAGGTCGCGCCCAACCGGAGGGTACGGCGAGAGTTTTTCAGCGCGGCGAATGGCCACCGACGCGTCTACGAGCACGTCTAGATTGATCTCTGCGACGGTCGTTGAACTGCGGAGTTCAAATTGTTCGAGTCCCTGCGGGCCGACTTCGCCCAGGTACCCCAGAACTTGATCGCCCAATTTGAGCTCGCCACCTCGACCTGCCGCGAACAAATTGGCCTCCCAGGGCACGACTGCGAGCTTTGCGCCGGGTGCGATGGTACTAACCAACAGCTCGACCACGCCTTTGAGATCGGCGAAGGAACTGTCGCTGGTGATTCCGAGCATGCGGCGCTGGTCGGGAAGCTGGCCGGCGCGCGGCAGGTAGACATTGGCGATTTCGAATAGCTCGACGATCGTGTTCGAAAGCTTTTCGTTGGTGCGTCGCGAGAGCAGTAGGCTGGGAACCAACGTTTGGCGGAGGCAATCGGCTCGGCGCAACACGGGTGTGCTGACGGTGAGCGGTTCCGCTGTCGTCCAAGGTTGAAACTTATCCACCTGTTCGGGTTCGACGGCACTGATGGTCATTGCTTCGTGAAAACCGGTTCCGACCATCACGTCGCAGACCTGCTCCAGCACGCGGTCTTCGCGGCTCCGCGTCGAGGCGACCATCTTCACGCCTGCGTCTTCCGGGATCTTGTCGTAACCGTAGATCCGTGCGACCTCTTCGATCAGATCGATCTCGCGCGTCAGATCAGCCCGCCAGCTGGGTGGAATCACCTTGATGCAGTGATCGCAGGTGTGGGTCTCTTCACAGCCTAGATCTGTGAGAATGTTGCCAACCGTTTCCGGGGGTATGTCGATGCCGAGAACCCGAGGCACTTGAGGAAAGCGAAGCTTGATCTCTGCGCACGTTCGATCGGGATTGCCGACATCGATGACGCCTTCGCACAGCTGGCCGCCAGCGAGCTGCAAAATTAGCTCGCAACAGCGGCGGCTGGCCCAGTCGATGCCCTCCGGATCGACGCCCCGTTCGAACCGATAAGACGAGGGGCTGTGCAAGTTGTGTCGGCGGGCCGTGTTGCGAACCGACAGCGGTG
>JANQQA010000114.1 GCA_028285205.1 Bythopirellula sp.
CGGCAACCGTCGACTCGCTGGCCATCTATCCGCCACGCGCAGCGATCGGCACCGACGGGCAGACGCAGAAGTTCATCGCCGTGGCCGATTACTCCGACGGCACAACGCGCGACGTCACACACCTGGCCCTGTTTCAATCCAGTAACGATGCGACTGCCGCGGTGGACGCCGACGGGCTGGTGACTTCCGCGCTCGCGGGCGAAGCCTTCGTCATGGCTCGCTTCGACACGCACACCGTTGGCAGTCAGGTGCTCGTGCTCTCGACCGATCAGGCATTCACACCGCGCGTCGAGACACCCGCCAACTACATTGACGAGCTAGTTAATGACAAGCTGCGCACGCTCCGCATAAATCGTAGTGAATTATGCACCGACGAAGAATTCCTCCGTCGCGCGACACTCGACATCGCGGGCCGGTTGCCCACAAGTGAAGAACGCGAAGCGTTCCTCGCTAGCGAAGACCCTAATCAGCGTTCCCAGAAAATCGACGAGTTGCTCGACGGTCCTGAGTTCCCACAGCTCTGGGCACAGAAGTGGGCCGAACTGCTGCTCATTCGCACGCAACCCAATCGCGTCGAATACAAACCCATGTACCTTTACTGGCAGTGGCTGACCGAACAGATCGCCGCCGGCCGGCCGCTGGATGAAATGATTCACGAATTGCTCGCTGCCAGCGGCAGTACATTCGACACGCCAACCACCAATTTTTATCAGATCGAGCCCGACACCAAGAAGATCGCCGAGAACGTCGCCCAAACCTTTCTCGGCACGCGGATTCAGTGCGCCCAATGTCACAACCATCCGTTCGACCGTTGGACGATGGACGACTACTACGGGTTCACCGCGTTCTTCTCACAGATGGCCAGAAAACGGTCGGACGATTATCGCGAATGGATGGTGTACAACCGCGGCAGCGGCGAAACGCGCCACCCGGTCGGTGGTCGGGCGATGAAACCCAAGTTCCTCGGCGGCGAGGAGCCGGAAACCAAGGGCCGCGACCGTCGCGAGGTGCTGGCCGAGTGGATCGTGTCTCACGAGAATCCATTCTTCCCCGTCAGTGTGGCCAATCGCGTCTGGGCCCACTTCCTGGGCACTGGCATCGTCGAGCCCGTCGACGACATTCGCGTTAGCAATCCGCCCAGCAACCGCGCGCTGTTCGACAAACTGGGCGAGCAACTGGTGGCTTATGACTATGATGTCCGCAAGCTCGTCCGCGACATTTGCAACTCGAACACGTACCAGCGATCCTGCGACACCAACGAGACGAACGCTCGCGACACGGCCAACTTCGCCCGCGCCCAGCCGCGACGACTGCCAGCGGAAGTCCTCCTCGACTGCCTCGCTCAGGCGACCGGCAAGGAAGAGCGGCTGCCGAACCTGCCACCAGGTTCACGCGCCGTCCAGATCGCCGATGGACGGGCAACCAACTACTTCCTCAAGACCTTCGGTCGCTCGAAGCGCGAGACCGTCTGCGCCTGCGAGTCGACCGCCCAGCCGACACTTTCACAGGCGTTGCACCTGCTGAACGGCAACACGATCCATAAGCACGTTGACCAAGGCGGTTTGATCAAAGCATGGCTCGCCGCAGAAAAATCGCCCGCCGAAGTTATCGACGCGATCTATGTCCGTTGCCTTACGCGTCTGCCTACCGACGAAGAACGCCAGCGCCTGATCGACACCTTGCCGACCGACGACGAGGCGAAGCTCCGCGACACGCTGCAGGACGTCTTCTGGGCAGTGCTAAATTCGCGCGAGTTTTCGTTCAATCACTAAAGCCATCGGAATGACGACGCACGAATGACGAAAACCGAATCAAAACCGACTATCGAACCACGAACAGCTGGTCGCGCGAGCCGAAACGCCCGCGCGTGTCGTCAATCGTCATTCTCGTTTCGTCCATCATTCTCGTTTCGTCATTACCTCGCACTGCTCGCCCTCGCCTTTCTGTTCACACCTGTCACGGTGGATGCCGCAGAAAAAGTGACGTACGAGACCCACGTCAAACCGATACTGCGTGAGCACTGCTTCGCCTGCCATAATCAGGACGACGCGACCGCGAGTCTGGCACTCGACAGTTTTGACGGAGCGATCACGGGTGGCGCTGGGGGCGGAGTCGTCAGCGCTGGCGACCCCGACGGGTCGCGACTATGGAAGTTGATCACGCATCAGGAAGAGCCCAAGATGCCACCGGGTGACAAGTTGCCGCAGGCGAACCTCGACGTGATCAAGGCGTGGATTACGGGCGGGTTGCTCAAGGACGTTGGTTCGAAACCGCTCGAAAGAAAGAAGTCTGCGATCGCTAAGATCGATGCTGATAAACTCGGCAAGCCGGTCGGCAAGCCCGCCATGCCGGAGCAGCTCTTTCACGAGCCGGTCCTCTGGACCCTCAAACCTGGACCGGTCGAAGCACTGGCTACCAGTCCCTGGGCGCCGGTAGCGGCGATCGGCTGGCAGCGGCAGGTTTCGTTCTATCACACCGACACACACCAGCTGCTCGGCATCATTCCGTACGTCGAAGGCGTGCCCAAGGTCGTGAGGTTCAGCCGCGACGGAAGTCTTGTCCTGGTCGCTGGCGGCCGGCACGCCGCCGCAGGCAGCGCTGCACTGTTCGACGTCAAGACAGGCAACCGACTGGCCACCGTCGGCGACGAACTCGACATTGTGCTGGCCGCCGACATCAGCGCTGATTTGTCGCTGGTCGCCATCGGCGGCCCCAAAAAACGCGTGAAGGTCTATCGTGTTGCCGATGGCGAGTTGCAATATCAGGTCACCAAACATACCGAATGGATCACCGCGCTGGGCTTCAGTCCCGATGGCAAACTTCTCGCTACGGCAGATCGCAACGGCGGTGCGCTCGTCTGGCAGGCAACCGCTGGCCACGAACGCGCGGACTTGCGCGGCCACAAGGGAACGATCACCGCACTCGATTGGCGCGCCGATTCCGCGATGCTCGCTACTGCGAGCGAAGACGGTACCGTCAAGCTCTGGGACCCCGCCGGCAATCAGATCAAGAGTGTCACGACCAACAAAGGCGGAGTGCTTTCCGTCCGCTTCGCGCAAGACGGCAACTTCGTCACGGCCGGACGCGATCGTCACGTCAGAACCTGGAAACCCGATGGCGGTTCGATCGCCGATTTGGGAAAAATGCGCGGCCTGACGCTCGCCGCTGCGTTCACACACGACGGCAAACATGTACTAGCCAGCGATTTCTCAGGCGTCGTACGAGTGATCGACGCTCCGACCAAGAAAACAATTGCCACACTGAGCCCCAACCCCCAACGACTCGCACACCGTATGGCTGAGGCGGAGAAGGCACTCCAGTCGAAGCGCAAAAAAGTCGACGCCGGAGAGAAACGCGCGCAGGCGCGACTGGCCGCACTCGACCAAGCCAAAGCCGCGCACGAGGCGCACAACTCCAAACTCGCCGCTTCGGAAACCGATCTGGCCGAGAAACGCAAGCTGTACGACGAAGCAGTAGAGTTTCTCCATTCGACGAACGAACAGACTGAGCAGCGACTTGCGACCCAACAGGCGGCAGCACAGGCGGTATCCAAGGCAGAAGAGGAACTAAAGGCAGCACTGGAATTGCAAGCCAACGTCGCAAACGAGACGACTGAGCAGCCTGAGTCGACCGACGCAGCCGAATCGAGCGGTGATAGTGAGTCCGACGAGAGGAGCATCGCCGACCTACGGAAGAAGGTCGACCTCGCCAAAGCGAATTGGAAGTCGGCACAACAAACGGCTGATGAACTGGTTGAGAAGCGGAGCCGTGCCGTTGAGAAAGAACAGACCAGTCTGAAGACCCTGCAAGCCGCCGAAGAGCTACTCGCCAAACTGACCGACGAGACCGCCGGACTGCCAGACCTCGCGAAGCTGACTGATCAGCACGATCAAGCGAAGGCCCAGCTAGATGCCGTACAGTCACAGCTCAAGCAAGCCGAACAATTGAAAACGACGATCGCGGCGCAGCAGCTGCACTTCGCTAATGCGAAAGACCAGCTCGCAAACCGCCTCGAAGCCCGTCAAAGTGAGCAACAAGAATTGGCCAAACAGACCGGCCGACTCGAAGCGGAGCACCGCCAAGCTGCCGACCATCTCAGCGCGCACAGTCGGCAACTCGCTGAAGTGGCAGGACAGCTGGAACGACTCCAAGGCCAACTGGCCGAACTGCAAGCGGCCGAGTCGGAACTGCGGGAATCAGAGAACTCGCTCGCCAAACAATTGAGCGACGTGCAAACAACACTTGAAGACTCGCAACAGCAGGCTGGCCTGCTTCAGCAGCTCCAGCAAGATTTCGAATCCGCCGAGGCCTTGCGAAAAAAATACTCGGCAGACTAGTAGACAGTCACCGGCGCGGCCGCTACACTGGTGTTCATATGTTCACTTTAGGCGATTTTCATCAGCGAGATTCGCCATGCCCCGCTATTTCCGCTCTCCTCTGGGGAGAGGTTAAGTGAGGGGCGCACGACCAAACGGCTAAACCCTTCACAAGCCCCTCCGCTTGAGCGACGGGGTAAGACTTTCCCAGGAGTTCCATTATGAGCATTAGCGCTTCGATACTCCCTGAATTCGATCACGAAATGGCCAGCACGCGGAAAGCGCTCGAGTGCGTGCCCGATGACAAGCTCGACTGGAAAGCGCATCCGACGTTAAACACTATCGGCTGGGTCGCCAACCACTTGGCCGAGATTCCCGGCTGGGTCGAAGGCACGCTCACGCGGGACACGTGGGACATCCATCCCGCAGACGGCGAACCCTACCAGTCCCCTGCCCTCGGAAGCAAATCAGAAATCCTTGCCCTGTTCGACGAAAACGTCGCGACCGCGCGCAAGCAGATCGAGTCCACCGCCGACGAAGAGTACAGCAAAGAGTGGTCGCTGCTCTCAGGGGGCGAATCACTGATCACCATGCCCAAAATCGGTGTCATCCGCACCTGGGTGCTCAATCACGCCATCCACCACCGCGCGCACCTGTGTGTCTACCTGCGTCTGAACGACATCCCAGTACCAGGCATGTACGGACCGTCGGGAGATGAAGAGGGGTAATATGCAGACGGGTAGATGTTTGGGATCGCTGCAATATTAGTCGCTTCTATTCGGGAACTCGTCCCTGAGAAGCGGCTCGGATAGGAACTCCACGTGGCCATCGGCATAGGCAACCATCAAGCCACCCAGATGGTTGCTTGAGATTTCCGCTCCTTTGGCGACGTCTGGACGTTCTCGAATAGCGTTGACACGAATGTCTTGAGGTTCAAGCACATTGACGTCACAGCTGGCCGTCTCGACGACGAGCACAACTTCCGCAAGACTTCGATCGCCAGCCGCGATTCGCTCGCCCCAAATCGTACCATCGCCCGCCAAAGCCAAGTAATTTGTATGTGCCGAAGTTGGATCGTTCGACTCGCAACTCGGACATTGAAATGCTTCCCCTATTTCCGTCGCGAGCTGGGCATTCTGCGGACTATTCCAAGGCCAGCGAAAATCGTAGGCATCGTAAAGCTCTTGCTTTCCAAGGTACGGAAGTATGAGCACACGCCAACTATGCATTGGCCTGCCTGCTTCGTCGACGACACTAGCTTCGGGAAAACGTCCATGCACGCGAGCATAATCACGGATTGCTCGTGCAATCTGCGTCATCTTGGCTTGGCAAGTAGGAATCCCGGGCTGATGGCTTGTGGTTCGTGGCGCAGGCAGAAGCAAGCCAACAATGGTGCCCGCGGTCGCGATAATAATGAGCAACTTAGGTAGAGAAAGGCCTCGCGACGGTGAATGCGATCGCTTTACTGTAACGTAAGTGTGCTGCGTGGCAATCGTTTTTGGTAGCCCAATCATAACGGCGGCGGATTTCGCCGTGGCGGGCCTTGTGGTCGCTGCGGAGGATTCGGGCGACGCACTTGACGATTGTTGCCGTTGTTCTGGCGCTGCACGGGGGGCGGGATGTAGGTGTAGCTTTCTTCCCAGCGCCAGCCGAGCGGGTTGTTAAGTTCGCGCTCGGCCAGCTTGGCCCACGGGGTGTCGGCATGATCTTCCAGCACACGGCGGAGGTAGAACTCAGCTTTGTCGGCCAGACGTTCCAGGCTGCTGTTGGCGAAGTCCTCATCGGTGCTGAGGACCCAAGTGTTTTTACCTTCCTGGGAGAATTCCATGCCCTGCTTTGCCTTGGCGAGCATCGCATTGTAGCCGTCGTTACGCACTTTGGCGGCCAGCGCGCGGCCCATCGCCAGATCGTAGCCGACCTGCCAGCGCGGTTTCTTCAATGCGTCGCGATCGGTTTCACCAGCCTGCAAGGTTTGGCAGAGTCGATCCAGCTTCGGCTTCCGCACAGCCGCATCGCGCTGAGCGACCGAGAGGCTGGTAGCCAGTTGAGCTTCATCGCGTTTCGGGAATCGCAGGCGGATGTCTTCCAGCGGTGAGGTCCATGACAGCTGGGCCGCAGTGACCAGCGCGCCGCGAGCGCGGTTGGTTTGTAGCTGCCGCTGGTATTCCTCGACCGTCAGGTAGTCGGGCTGATAACGGCGCATCACGCGAGGATCGAAGAACGTCGTGATGTGCGCAGCCAAATTGCTCGTTTGCCGACGGCTTACGTTGCGACCGACCTGACGATTCGGATGGGAGGAGAAATAAATCCCGCCGGTCTCGGCACACAGACGTGTCAGGGCGTAAGGACCGTAGCCCGAGTCCAACAGCGTCTCGTTGTTGCCTTCGCCCAAGAAACGCAGTTTGAGCCGTTCGGGCATCAGCGATTCGGGGCCGAGGCTGACCGGCACCCATTGCGGTCGCTGATCGAAATTGGGATCTGGGTCAATCCATTTGACGTAGGCGTTCTGGCGGCCGAAGGGGGCGGGTCGGCCGACGACGTAAACCGGCATGGCCAATTTGCGGCACTGGTCAACGGTCTTGTCGAGGAGGCTGACGTCGTCGCCCGACTCGTCGGTGAACACAATCAGCATCACGTTACGACTGCCGCGCTTCGGCCGGCGATACGTTCGATACTTTTCTGCCGCGCGGCCAATGGCCTGGAAGACGTTCTCCTGGCCGCTCTCGTCATCTTCGATTGCTTTCACTGCGGCGACGATCCGTTCAATGTCATCCGTCGGTTCGTCGGTCAGGGTCTTTGGAGCGGCGCCGAATCCAACGACCGCGGTGAGCAACGGCTTGTCGACTTCCTTACGAAACGCGGGGTTGTTGGAAGCTTCGATGACGCCGAGTTCGTCGTAGATTTTGTGGAATCGCTTGACGATCCTAGCACGCTCATCCCTGAGGCTGCCCGACTGATCAAATAGCCAGACGACCAGGGTCGGCTGCTGCTCGACAGAAGTCATGATCTCGTGCGTGATGCGATCGATGGCGCCCATCGCGCCGGTCGTGCCCACGCTACCCGCGCCCTGCACCGGAAGGCTGTCAGAAAACTCGGGGCCCTGAAAGACGGGCAAGTCGACCTCGATGGCTTGTTGCTCACCGAACTCGGTAATCTTCTCGTGCTCGAAAACCACCAGCGACCGGTCATCGACCATTTCCGCAGCCGCCTGCGCGGATTCAAAGCCAGCCTGACTCAGCGCGCCGATATCCTCCATCGGCTCTTCTGCCGAGAGGAATTCTTGCGGCAGCGGGACTTCTTCGAGCGGTTCGGGCAGATCGTAGGAGAGCGTTAACTCTTCGAGCTTGCTCGGTAGCACCACGGTTGCGGTTGCTAGGATGATCAACAGCAGCAGATGCACTCCCAGGCTCGTGTACCATGCGGCCAAATCGTTGGTCGGTACTTCGTGCGCGACGTCACGATCCGTCGGCGAGCGCAGACCTTGATCGCGGAAGTCGCGTTTGCGAAAAAGACTCCGAAGGCGTTTCATACGCTGCTCAGCCTGCTGTTCCGGACGGGGGCTGTGACATCTCTATTTTGTGCCGGAATGCAGATTGAGGCAAGCTTTGCCGCCAGTAAGCGGATTTCCAGTTCGCTTTGATCGTGCTTCAGTGGTGTCGGCGCGGTATTATTGTAAAGAGTGGGGAGTTTCGTTGGAGAGTGACTCGAATCGACATTTTGCGAGGTGAATATGCGACCTGTGGTACGAATCGGCTGGATTGCGCTGGTTTCAGTTGGCTTGCTGGCTTGGGAATCGACACCGGCAACGGCCCAACGTCGCGGGTCGTCGGATGTCGAAAAAAAGCCCGAATCAGTCAAAATGCGGACCAAGGACGGCGTAATCCTGAAGGGCAGCTTCTATCCCAGTTCGCTGGGAAAAAACGCCGTGCCGATTGTGCTCTTGCACGACTTCAAGGAGAGTCGGACCGTATTCAACGGTCTCGCCCGGGCACTGCAGGATCCGCCTGGTGAGCAGAACCCTTCCTGCGCGGTGCTCACCATCGATCTTCGTGGTCACGGGGAAAGTACGACTGCCGAAGCTCGCAATGGCCGCACGATGGAAATAGAAACGGCCCGTTTGGGAAAACGTGACTTTCAGAACATGGTCATGTTCGACATGGAAGAGGTCCGCAAGTTTTTAGTCGGTAAGAACGATGCCGGAGCATTGAACCTTAACAAGCTCTGCCTGATCGGTTGTGGCATGGGCGCCAATGTCGCGACAATCTGGGCCGCAAAAGATTGGAGCACTCCTCCGCTGGCGAGTCGCAAACAAGGGCAAGATGTGAAAGGTCTGGTGTTGGTTTCGCCGGACTGGGGATACCGTGGGCTACCATTACTTCAGTCCTTGCGTCAGCCAGGTGTCCAACAGGAAGTCTCGATGATGATCGTTTACGGAGAAGGCGATAGGAAAGCGATGAAGAGCTCGATGACGGTGCATAAGAATCTGGAAAAGTACCATCCTGATCCTCCACCCGAAGCAGGCCCTGAGGCAAAAGACTTGATCATGGTCTCAATCCCGACGGCTCTGCAAGGAACGCGTCTGCTGACGGATCCCAGTTTCCGCGTGTTCCCGAAACTGGAGTTCTTCCTCGAGGCGAGGCTCGCCAACCAAGAATACGAGTGGATACAGCGCCGCGGCACAAACTAGTTGAGCGTCGGCAGGCGGCTCGCCGCGGACCTATTGATGACCTCTTTTCGTCCAGCGAATTGTAATCCAAACCGAATTCGCTGACGCGTGGTGACCAGTTATCGTACGACGCGTTGTTGGAGCTACTCCAACGTCACCCGCGCATCGGGCGGGATGCGTAGTTCCGCGTCGATCGGCAGTAGATGCGGATTGTCGAGCACGTCGCGGTTGAGGTCGAAGATCTCCAGGGCGCGGCCCTCGTCGCCCAAGTAACGCTTAGCGAGTTTTTCCAGCGTATCACTGTTCTGTACGACGTGTCGGATCTCGCGAGGTCGATGTGCCTCGGCGTCGAACTGACGATCCTCTTCCGCCGTCGGATAGGCGGGTCGTGCTCGCGGATTGCCTGGTGGCTCCGGCGATCCCGCTTCCGCCAACGCTGGCTGCGTGGTCGGGGGAACCGCTGGCGTCACGGGCGATGCTGTTCGAGGCTCGATGGTCCCGACAAGTGCGGGATGATTTGCCAGGTCAAAACTCGCGCTCGCGGGCGGTCTGGTCACCGGCTTGCCCCCGTCTGCCAAGCTCATCATCTTTGCGGCCACATGGGGTGGGGGCGAACCCATCGGGGGGAACTGCGGTGTGGGCTCGGCTGCGGCGAGTTCGGGCG
>JANQQA010000141.1 GCA_028285205.1 Bythopirellula sp.
GGACGACACGAAGCTTGGCGACATCAAAAAGCACGGCAAAGCGATCAAGAAGGACCATGAGTTGGCGATGGAACTCTGGTCGACCGGCGATTACCATCCGCGCATGCTCTCGGTCTTAATCTTCGATAGGAAGCTGCTGACCGAAGACCTGATCAATCAGCTTGCCGTAGATTTACTTGACCACCAGGAGGAGCAACGGAATCAACTAACAGACTGGCTATTGGCGAATCAGCTGATGAAGGACAAGAAGCTCGCGGCACTGATGGAAACGTGGGAGCATGACGCGTTGCCGATCCTGCGCCGGCTATTCTGGTACCATCAGGCGCGCCTGCGTTGGACGGGACAGACACCTCCCGAAAACAGCGCAGAGTTGCTCGATTCTCTAGAAAAAAACCTGGCGAGTGAAGAGCCCACAGTGCAATGGGCGATGAACTTCTGCGCCGGACAAATTGGAGTCCACGAACGCAAATACCGATCCCGCTGCATCAAGCTCGGCAAATCGGTGGGCCTTTACAAAGACGAAAAAGTCGCCAAGAACTGCACGCCATCGTACCTGCCAGAATTCATTCGTATCGAAGTCGCTAAACGAGAATTGTAAACTGATAAGATGCTGCGGGCCGCGACGCTTGGCCAACGCCTCCAAAGTGAGGCCGATCACAACGGACTCTGAGTCGAGTGCAGTGTTAGACCGGCTACTCACCAGAAACGCAGAAACCGTTGGCTTCAGCAGCCGTGGAGGTACGAATCCTACAATGCGACGATTGCGATTTAGCCTTGCGATGTTCTTCGTCTTCGTAACCCTGGTCGCTATGGGTTGCTGGTGGTATGTCACGATGCGGCCTAGGTGGGCGGCAGATGCATCTTTGGCGGAACTCAATCTGCTGCAGGGACAGCGTAAGACGGGGCAGTTAAAGTGGGGAACTGAAATGAGGCAGCTGATTGAGATCGGTCCGCCGGCTCTGCCGGTGCTCATTGAGGCACTGGATTCGACACCCGAGGATGATCGGTTCAACCTGCGCACCATCCCCTTCGCCATGAACTGCATCGAGGACCCTCGAGCGGTGCCTGCACTGATTCGCGCCATTCCTCGTTGCTTTGGGGCAGACGGTAGCGATATGGGCTACCGGGTGGGCGATGCCAAGCTCCGAAAGTACCTCGCAGAGCGTCACGGTGACGAAGATCGCACGATGACCCTGTCTTACGGTCGTCCAGTGAATGAAGTATTCGGCGCGCTGAAGAAATTGACGGGGCGAGACGCGGACCATCTTGATTTGGCCTTCGTCTCGAAACGCACCGACGATACGCCGCGGCAAACGTTTCTGAAGCGTCGCCTCTACGAGCGGTCAGCCGAACGTTGGGCCGCTTGGTGGGAATCGAATTGGCGTAAGTACACCGGCGATTGGCGGTATTCGAAGGTAGATTTGCCGAGCCGATCTGTAGCAATTTCCGACCCTAAAGACGTGGGCGTTGATGAGAACATTACGAGGGTTGCCAAACGGAGCTACCAAGGAATCATCATCCAGCCGGTATGCGCTAGCAGCCAGAGAGTTTGCTTCCTTGATGTCGACACAAATCGATGGTCCGTCTTGCCCAAACGATTTGCACATCTGAAGGAACCTGTCGAGACCCTGCCATCGGAAGTTCTTGCTTGGGCCAAACAGGAGGGTTTCGATTTCTACGGAGCGAAACTTCAGGCGGACGGCAAATCACATTACGTCATCAAAGCGATTGAAACGCAGGTGATTGAAGTCGACAGTGACAGCAAGGACCGCTCCTGGACTGTGGCATCGGCAAAGCAACTCGGCAGACTGACCGGCGAATTGGTCGCCCATTGGGACGCGGCCCAGAATCAGCTAGTGCTTGATTCGCCCGGTGAATTTGTGT
This sequence comes from Bythopirellula sp., assembly GCA_028285205.1. Taxonomy (GTDB): domain Bacteria; phylum Planctomycetota; class Planctomycetia; order Pirellulales; family Lacipirellulaceae; genus Bythopirellula. Next base: position 1,885 of record JANQQA010000141.1, read on the forward strand.
TCATTACCAAAGAGAACACCGTAGGCATTGTCGCCCTCGGCGCAGAGGTGACCTCCACGGGTTATCGCTTCGGAGAGGCGAGTAAAGACCGCAACCTCGCCACGACGGGGCACCGCCTGGGCCGCAGGATTGGCTTGTCCTACTTGGTGCCCGGAAACTGATCGGAACATCGAAACCGGGCAGCGGTGGCGCGCCTCGAGCAGATTTCGTCAACCAGCTACCGCGACGATAAGGTTCAGATGCCCTTCAAACGTGTCCAGAGTTTTCGAAATATCTCCCCGAGTGGCGCCTGGTGGGGAACTGCGTAGCTCTCTACGACCACGCCGGGATTTGGTTTTTCGATGAGTAGATACGTAAACGGATAACGTTGTTGCTCACCGCCAAAATCGAGTTTGCCGAAATTCATCACGTGCAGCAGCAGCCCTTCTTCGTGAGGCCGGACGCAATAGTATTCGTTGGCAAACCAAGTGAGCCGGTCGACCTCGTAGGTCTCCGCCAGGTCACCAAGCAACTCGTCGTCGCGTGGTATGAACTCAAAATCGATCTTCGTGTCGGAGTCAAACAGCGAATAGAACCCAACCTGATAGCCCTGCTCACCCTCGGCGACGCCATACCAGAGAATACTGTTCAGCGGCGTGGGGCACGTCATAAACCGACTCACCTCGACGCTTGACTCAGCCAGCGCGTCGGCGAACACGCCTTCGACGTGGGTCTTCACGGCAAATGTAAACACCAAATAGCCGGTGCTGAGAATCAAGCCGAGGTTGTTGATTCGCCGGCGCCAACGACTCGACCGCTCGAAGAACAGGCAAGCGACGACACAAGACAAAAACGGAACTGTGTAGAGTGGATCGATGATAAAGATGTTGCTCCATGCAATCCGTGCATCGGAAAACGGTGTGAAGATCTGCGTCCCGTAGTTCGTACAGCAATCGAGCGCGATATGAGTCAGCAACACGAGAAAGAAAAACGCAAACCAGCGCCAGTAGCCAATCTGTCGCTGATCGTTGCGATACCATCGGACGAAGAGCGAGCTGAACAACGGCGTGGCGACCGCAACCAGCAGCAACGAATGACTCAGCGCACGATGATGGACGATAAATCCGACGGGATCCAACATCGGAGAGAAAACGACGTCCAAGTCAGGCAACGTACCGAATGCCGCTCCCCAGAAAATCGCGCGATTGCCCAATTGCCGTCCTAGCACGGCTTCGCCGACAGCCGCGCCCAGGGTGATCTGCGTGACGGAATCCATGCGTACGGCCTAGGTGGGCGATGCCAGGTGAACTATTTGTAATCGAAGCAGGGCCTGACCTCGGCTCCGACCGGCAGACTCTGGCGTCCTCAGACCGCCGCCATCTCCAGCGCCTGTTCAGCTAGTGCCTTGCGTTGTGGACAGCCGTAGTTCGTCCACCAGTCGGCGGCGATCGCGCTGGTCCAGTCGTCGGTGATGGGCACTTCGTCGAGCATGTAACGCAGCGTCGCGGTGTCCTGGATGCGATCTTCGGGCTGCTTCTCCAAGCAGCGGAGGATGATCTCTTCCAGCTCGACGGGGATGTCAGGATTCAATTCGCGTGGCGAACGTGGCGTTTCCGACGCCTGGGCGACCATCACTTTGATCGGCTGACTGTAGTTAAAGGGCGGCTCTCCGGTAGCCATGTAGTACATGACGGCCCCGAGAGAATAGATGTCGCTACGAGCGTCGACTTGCCCGCTGCCGGTGGCTTGCTCAGGCGACATAAACAGCGGCGAGCCGGTGATCGCGCCTTCTTGCGTCAGGCCACTGTCCTCGACCTCGGTCGTTGGTTTCGCGAGTCCGAAATCGAGCAACTTCGCCACGTCGAATAATCCGCCACGGTAAGCGCAGTAGATGTTCGCAGGCTTGATATCACGGTGAATCAGCCCCTGATTGTGGGCTTCGGTCAAAGCGTCACAGATCTGACGCATCAGATGGACGATACGCGCCGGTGGTAGGGCGCCGTGAATGTCCACCAACTCGCCCAGATTGTGACCGGGGAGGAACTCCATGACATAGTAGAAAGTTCCGTCTGCCGTCCGCCCGTAGTCGAAGATGTCGATCGAGTTCCAATGCGAGAGCTTGGCGGTTGCGCGGACTTCGCGTTCGAAGCGAGCCAGAACTTGCGGATTGCCGGCTTTCTCCGGCCGGATGATCTTGATCGCACAGGGCCGCTTCATCATCTCGTGCTCAGCCAGGTAGACTTCGCCCATGCCGCCCGAACCGAGCATTTGCTTGAGACGGTACTGGCCAAGCTGCTTGGCGACGAACGCCTCGTGACGCAGCGCGTTGATCGACTTCACGCCGACCGTAGCGGTCACGACCGTGAGGATCATGACCATCAGAAGTTCGACGAAAACTCCTTGGAACTCGCTGACCTGCACCAACTCGGCGAACTGAGGCGAATTGAAATAGGCGAGGATCTCGACCGCAATCGGGCAGAGTCCCATCACACTCATGACGGCCGCCGCACGCTTCCAGGAATTGGGAACGAAGAGCGCGTAGCAGAAAATCAGCAACGACCAAGCGCCGGCGATATTTGGGATATGCGAGTGTCCATCACCAAGTTGCGCACAGTAGATGAGCTTGTGATAGCCAAGGAGGACGAAAAACAGACTCGATCCGCCGAAGATCAAGAACTCAGCCAAGTTCAGGTTGCGCTCGATGACGCGGCAGTGCACGCAGAGGCGTTGTGCCACGAGGCCAAGTAGCACCGTCACGGTCAGGTGCGCGTAGAAAACAACGGCATGATCGCCGAGCACGTACTCGTCGAATGCCCACAGCGAGCGTACGAGGAATGCAGCGAAGCCGGCACACAGCAGGATTGCGACCATTCGCAACCGGCTGCGGAGTAGATCGCGGGTTTCTTGCGTCTGACCCGGAGCGCTTCCCTCGATCAATGCGACTCGTTTGCGGGCGGAGTCGCGCAGATGTGTGCTGTCATTGGAATTGAGCGGAAAGCCCGAGGGGGACTCGATCGTTTCCGCGTTGTCAAATTTGGCTGCTTCGGGAGCCATCCAGTAGGGTCTCCTGATCGCAAGAACACTGCAGAACGCTGGGCATGGCGCACGTGCGGCAGAACGGCCGAAGCGTTCCCCTATTCTAGTCACTTGGCCCTCGAATGGGCAGTGGCAGAGCGAGATTCCTTCGCGTTAGACCGTGATTGCAGGGGTCGGAACGCTATCGATTACGCCTTGACAACCGTTGCTGCGGGAGCGGCAACCCGATGCATTGCGTTACGTGTGTCCACGACTAGCTTGCTATGCCGTCCGATCAGCTCGTAATCGAACGCGGAATGGTCGGTCGAAATCAGCACGCAGTCCTGCTCGTTAAGGTACGCTTGCGTGAGTTCGGAGCTATGCAAGTCCGGAACATTGAAGTGCCGCATGCCAGGCAGATGCGGGATGTGTGGGTCGCTGTAAGAGATTTGGGCCCCTTGCGCGGCAAGCAACTCGAGCAACCGAAACGACGGACTTTCGCGCGGATCGTCCACATCGCGTTTGTAGGCCATGCCCAGGATGCAGATCTTACTACCTTTCACGGACTTCTCCACGTCGTTAAGCGCCCGCGCGACGCGTTGCACGACGTACTCGGGCATGCTGGTATTCACTTCGCCCGTCAGCTCGATGAAACGGGTCGGCATGTCGTTCTTCCGTGCGACCCAGCTGAGATAGAACGGATCAATCGGAATGCAGTGTCCACCCAAGCCGGGACCAGGATAAAAAGCCTGGAATCCAAACGGCTTCGTCTTGGCCGCTTCGATCACGTCCCAGACGTCGATACCAATGTGATCGAACAGTTTCTTCAGTTCATTCACCAAGGCAATGTTCACGGCTCGGTAGGTGTTTTCCAACACCTTGCAAGCTTCGGCAACTTCGCACGAGGCGACAGGGACCACTTTGCTGACAGCTTTGCCGTACAGATTCTCGGCCAGTTTCGCGCTGGCTTCGTCGTATCCACCGACCACCTTGGGGATGCCGCCGGCGGTGAAATCTGGATTGCCGGGATCTTCACGTTCTGGGCTGTAAGCCAGAAAGTAGTCTTCCCCACAAGTGAGTTCACTCTTGCTGAGGATCGGCAGCATGACGTCGCGTGTGGTCCCGGGGTAGGTCGTGCTTTCCAGCACCACAAGTTGGCCGGGACGCAGGCGCGTAGCAATTTGCTCTGCGGTTGACTCGACGTAGCTCAAATCAGGGTCGCGGCTTTCGGACAGCGGGGTGGGCACGCAGATGAGGATCGCATCCGGCTCGGCCAAGCGCTTCATCGAGGCTGTCGGCTCAAAGAGTTTCTCCCCGATGCAGCGTGTCACCCATTCGGAGGAAAGGTGCCCGATGTAGCTTTCGCCCGCCAGCAGTTTTTCCACCTTCGAACTGTCGACATCGAAGCCTAGGACGCGATAGCCCGCGTCGATGAACGCCTGCGCCAAAGGCAGGCCGACATAGCCCAATCCGACAATGCCAACTAGCGCAGATCGATCGTCGAGTTTTCCCTGCAACGTCGTTTGGGCAGACTGCTGATTCATATGCCACACTCGTATGGAGCCGCGTCGGCTCGTGAGAATTTCGCCAAGCTACCCCTCCGCAGAATACGAACTAGCTCGACACGAGCGACTCGGGGCAACGCAAATGCAATAGCGAAACTTATACGGAAAACCGTCGTAAATCAATAGAAACGAAGCCGCGTCGGAACCCCGTGGCTCGTTGAAAACCTCCATCCACGATTGGTCGTTTTGCCGTAGGGAGCCGTTAGATCACTCGCATGGCAGCTGATGTTGTCACTTGCCGCAGAAGCCGCGTACAATCACGGTTTCGATCGCCCCAGCTCGGTCCGCTAGCAAGTACCGATCGTCTACCCCTGGATGGCACTCGCCCAGCATTCGAACCTGCACCGTTGAGCAACTGAATGACACGAAAGTTCTTAGTCACCGGAGGCGCCGGATTCATCGGCTCACACATTGCCACCGCGCTGGTCGAGCGCGGCGACGATGTCGTCGTGCTGGATAACTTGAGTACCGGCCGTAAGGAGAACCTTGAGCACCTCGGCGACCGGGTCACCCTCATTGAAGGTTCGCTGTTGGATCGTGCCGCCGTGGAGCAGGCGGTCGAAGGTGCTGATGTCGTGTACCATCAGGCAGCGCTGGCATCGGTGCCACGAAGTGTGAAGAAGCCGCTCGACACCAACGCGGCTTGCGTAACGGGGACACTCCATATCCTCGATGCTGCGCGGGTGGCTGGCGTGAAGCGGGTGGTCTATGCGGGGTCAAGTAGTGCGTACGGCGATCAGCCGAACATGTCGAAGCGCGAGTCAGATCTTCCTAGTCCCCTTTCGCCCTACGCGGCGGCGAAACTCGCGGGGGAACTCTACTGCAAAGCGTTTACCGCGACCTACGGGCTAGAGACCGTCGTGATCCGGTACTTCAATGTCTTTGGACCTCGGCAAGATCCCAACAGCGAGTACTCGGCAGTCATTCCCATTTTCGTCACGAAGATGGTACGCGGCGAGCGCCCCACGATTTACGGCGATGGCAATCAGTCACGCGATTTCACGTATATCGACAACGTCGTGCGTGGAAACCTGGCGGCAGCGGACGCGGCCGAGGCGGTCGGCCATTCGATCAACGTCGCGTGCGGCACACAATTCACCTTGCTGCATCTGGTTGAGGCGATCAACAGGGTGCTCGGCACCGATATCGAACCCATCTTCGACGCGGCGCGGGCGGGTGACGTTCGCGAGAGCCTGGCCGATATTACCAGCGCCAGAGCGCTGCTCGATTACGAGCCTCAGGTCACCTTCGACGAAGGCCTACAACGCTCGATCGACTATTATCGCTCGCTTATTGGGTGATCGTTCCTCGAGTTTTTACTCCGAAGCAGTGGCGTGCTGCTAAGCTGCCGCATAGCTCACAGATCAGCATTTTCCAGTCAGAAACTGGAGCATCATTCTCGCTGTTCTGGACGGCAGACGAGTGAATTCGCTTTCTCAACATCCCCAAGCTATCCTATTGTAAGCGCATTTCGTGCTGGCGCTGGCATCCTTGGGAGAGTTCTAGATTTGCGTCGTTTCTTCATCCAACGTAGAGCCGGTTTTACGCTGGTCGAACTCTTAGTGGTCATCGCCATTATCGGCGTGCTGCTCGCATTGCTGCTTCCCGCAGTGCAACAGGCTCGCGCCAGTGCGCGCCGCGCACATTGCGCCAACAACCTAAAGCAGGTTGGGTTGGCGCTGCAAAATCACCATAGCGCGAAGCGACGCTTTCCGCCGGCGGGCGAAGGGTACGGCTGGTGTCGGCATCCAATGAATGGCGGCACTGCTGTCGTCCGCAACTGGAATGGGCTGCTCTACCTGTTGCCGTATTTGGAGCAGCAACAACTTTACGAGCAAATCGACTTTGACAGCGCCACCGCCAATACCGTGGCTGGTAATCCCAAGTGCTGCGGACCGAACGAAACGCTGGGGGCGCTGCTGGGCGATGCCGTGGCCAGCGGCAACGATGCCCTCGTGGCGCAGATTCTGCCGGTGTTCGTGTGCCCCGAGGATATTGGAGAGCCGCACGCACGCAACAGTTTGATGTATCGCGTCGGTTCCAGCGATTTCACCGGCGCGAAGACGAACTACGATTTTAGCACGGCCAATGCATACACCTGCGCTCACTGGGCACGACACGACGCAGGCGAACGTCGCATGTTCGGCGAAGATAGCAATACCGATGCGGCGATGGTCACCGACGGACTCTCCAACACGGTTGCGATGGCCGAGACACTGCGGGACGTAGCCAACGGCGAAGGCATCACTTGGGGCTATCGAGCTTGGGTGATGGTTGGAATCGACCTAGGCAATTACGGCATCAACCAATGGCAAGATCCCTACTACATCTCTCGACCGCGCAGGTCGCAACTTCGCAGTTGGGGACACGCCGGCAGCTTGCACAGCGACAATGTTCACGTACTGATGGCCGATGCGTCGGTGCATCTGTTGCAGGAATCCACCGATGCTCGGGTGCTGGAGCTGCTTTCTAGCATGGCGGATGGCGAGGCTTTTGACTCACCGTTCTAGTCATGCGGTCATCGTATCGCCGCGTGAGCTGAAGTTGCCGGAATCGCAGCCGAATCGGCAATTCCCCGCACTTCTCGTACCACGACAAATGCTTGCTACCCCCCCAGTTGATGGTACAATCTGTAGTAGCTAGCTAGGGTTTGCTTAGGACGGTGCTACCTAGAAAGTGCCACCTGCCAGTCCATCAACCCCAGCGGCGTAGCTCCGACATGATCGCGCGCACAGCAGCTCTTTCATCGCGTCTTTGGACGAGAGCCCTCTATCGCACGTCGGCCGTCCTGTTACTGACTACCGTCGTCGCCTCGTTGTCCCACACACGAGTCCTCGCCGATTCACCCGTGCTGGTCGTTGGTGCCGCGGCGGACGTACAGTACGAAGACCGCGAACCGGGGCCTCATCCCGACGACATCCGCCGCTGGTACGACACGGCGCACGTTCGCTTGGACGGGGCGATTCGGGCTTGGAACGCGAGAACCGACATCGATTTGGTGATGCACCTTGGTGACATCATCAACGCAAAGTGGGAGAGCTTTGATGCGGTGCTCGATTATGCTGACGGGACGGACTACGATCCCGATTTACTCACGTTTCGTGACCTGAACGTGCCGAGCTACCAGCTGTTGGGCAACCATGAGTTTTATGCCATTCAAGATGATCCCCATCCGGACGGAGAAGACGACCTGCATGTGCGTGAGCGTCTAGGCTTGGCCAACAACCTAGGCTACTACGAGTTGCGACCCGTCGACGGTTACCGATTTGTGATTCTCGACGACCAGGTTCCCGAAGCGAATCCGGAACGCCCCGAAGACAGCTTTGGACTTGGTGATCGGCGCGAGCGCTACTTCGATCAGCAGATGCAGTGGGCACGTCGCATGGTGGCGGACGCGTACCGCGAAGGTGAGAAGGTCATCCTTTATCAACACTACCCGATGTCCAGCTACTACAACGACCGCGAGCTGAATACTTGGGAAGCGGAACTCGCTTCGATCATCGAGACTTACCCAAACATCGTTGCACACTTTTCAGGACATTTTCATAGCGGTCCCGGGAAACCGAAGAACGGCGTGTTGTTCGACACGCTGGGAGGCACACTAAGTGCCAACCCCGAGCTTGATCAAAACATCTGGTACGTCCTGGAGTTTTACGACGACCGCGTGGTTGTAGACCAGTTTGGCGAGAACTTCTACCTCGACCCCGACGAAGACGATAAAGAGTTCTTCTATCGCGACCATACCGCGCCACTCGCGTGCGATCCGGGCGACAATTGCCAGGAAGTGACCTTCACCGACTTCAACGGCGATGGCGACTTCGACGGTGATGATCTGGCAGTGTGGCGCTCGCGGTACGGTCAACTGTCGCAGGCGACCCTGGCTGACGGGGATGCCCAGGGCGACCAGGACGTCGACGGCGGTGACTTCCTCGGTTGGCAACGGGCGGAACACGTCTCGGTCGCAGCAGCGGTTTCGCCAATCGCCGTGCCAGAACCTAGTTCGATCGTGCTGCTGGGCATGCTATTGCTGACGTCGGTCGCGAGCGCGGCGAGAATGCGCAAGTAATCCGACCATAGCACTGCAGTGGTTTCAAGCGCCAATTTCGTGCTTCCGTCAGCCGTGACATCTATGTGCGGCACTCCGGCATTTGTGTGCGATTCACGGAATCGATACACTGCTTCTTTGTCGTTCTGCTTAACGAGACTCTCGCGCTAGGCCCACTGGTTGCACGCGATGTGGTGGAATCGTCGAAAACCTGAGTGTAAGAAGTTCCTGGAAATACTGCAGCGGAGCCGTCTGCTTGATAAAGCTGAAATCCGCCGAGCTTGCCGTGACGTGAAATCTAAGTCGCTTGAGGAGCTTTGTACCCATCTTGTGCAAAGTGGCGTGATTACTCAATGGCAATGTGACAAGCTGAAAGCAGGAAGACACAGAGGGTTCTTTTTTGATAAGTTTGTACTACAAGATCAACTTCGCAAAGATGATGTTAGCACCACCTACTTAGCAATCGACTTGGAAACGGATGAGAAGGTGGGGTTGCGTGTTATATTTCCGTTCGACGGAGGGTCATTCACTGCCGAGATCGTACAGTTGTAGCGCCACAGCGGCGATGAGTTTGTCAATCGTGAGCGTACGTCAGTTGCAACAGGAAGACCACGCTTTTCATACGACTTCTGGTCTGTCATCGTAAGCGTCACCCCCGTCGTGATGGCCCGATCGCAAATAAGGTGAGAGAGTATGCAGAAAACCGCTCAACCAGATGCCACGTGGTTCGAGATCCCTGCCCTATGGGCGTCTTCCATCGCCTTGTATCTTTCCATTGCGTCATTGACCTACGCGCAGGTGGGACATTCCGAGGTGACCATTCCGACGCTTGATTTGGCTGATCAGCAACATCGGCAAGTCGTCGTTGACCGGGAAGCGGGGCAGTACTTGGGACATCCAACGACGGTGCTGCTGGAAGACAACAAGACGATTCTCACCGTGTATCCCAAGGGCCATGGCCGCGGCCCCATCGTCATGAAGCGCAGCGACGATGCGGGGCTGACCTGGTCGGAGCGTCTACCAACTCCTGAAAGCTGGGCAACCTCCAAAGAAACGCCAACGATTCACCGTGTGATCGACAGCACCGGCAAGAAGCGCTTGATTGTCTGGTCGGGACTCTACCCGGCGCGTCTTTCCGTGAGCGAGGACGATGGCGAGTCGTGGAGTGAACTGGAGCAAGTGGGAGACTGGGGCGGCATCGTGGTGATGGGCTTCGTCGAGCCGCTCAGTACGCCTGGGCATTACTTAGCTATGTTCCACGACGACGGGCGTTTTATTTCTGCAGATTCAAAGCGCAGTAATCCGAGCGTGATGACGCTTTACCAAACACGATCGACCGATGGCGGTCTTACCTGGAGCGCCCCGGAAACGATCTGGAGTAGCAGCGAAGTCCACCTGTGCGAACCGGGTTGCATTCGTTCTCCTGACGGAAAACAGTTTGCGGTCCTGCTCAGGGAGAACCGTCGCGTGAAGAACTCTCACATCATTTTTTCCAACGACGAGGGCCAGACGTGGTCGGAACCCAAGGAAGTGCCGCTTGCTTTGACTGGCGATCGGCATACAGGCAAGTACTCACCGGATGGGCGATTGCTGATCTGCTTCCGCTGCTGTTCACCAAAACGCGCTGCCGATAGCAGACCTTTTGAAGGTGACTGGGTCGCTTGGGTTGGGACGTACGACGACCTGGTAAACGGAGCCGAAGGGCAGTACTCACTTCGCTTGGCGGACAACACGAAGGCTTACGACACGACCTATCCAGGCGTCGAAGTTCTCCCCGACGGAACCTTTGTGACTACCACGTACGGTCACTGGACCAAGGGAGAGCAACCCTACATCTTGTCGGTGCGACTGAAGCTTGATGAACTTGATCGCTTTGCGCAGCAGCGGTGATCCAATCCGCGCTGAGTGCGTAATTGCCGCATCCCATGAGTGCGTTTTTTCTTGTGATCACGCCCACATCGCCTAGAATTTTAGCAAGTGGACTAAGGCCAAGTTCGAGGTTCCCCAGAATGTCGCTTCAGAAAACTCGGACACATCGAGCATTTACACTGGTCGAGTTGCTGGTGGTGATCGCGATCATCGGCGTTTTGATTTCGTTGTTGCTGCCCGCCGTGCAGGCGGCGCGTGAATCGGCCCGCGGAAATAGTTGCCGAAACAAATTGAAACAGATCGGACTGTCACTCCACCAGTACCACGACGCGATCGGGCAATTGCCGCTGGGCAGCCAGGGACGCAATTCCGACAGTGCGCGAAGGTTCAACTACCGATCCGGAGTGATTCGCACGGCGTTCTTGATTTACCTGTTCCCTTACCTTGAGGAAGGGGCCGTCTACGACCGATACGACTTCAAAATCGCGACGAATCAGCAAACGCAGATGGTGACCTCACCAATCAATAATCGCTTGGACATCTGGAGTTGCCCTTCCGACGAACCATTCACCGGTCAGCAATGCGAGGGGGGCAATGCTCAGGATCACAAAGGCAATTATGGCGTAAATTGGGGTCAGTACACTTTCGCGTTTCAGTCGCAGCGGTGTCAGGACGAGCGAATCGCTCCCGACGATTGCCACATTGCGCCGTTTCACCTGCAGTTCGGAGCACGGTTCGGCCAGATACGCGATGGACTGAGTAACACTGCCGCGCTGGTCGAAATGCTTCAAGCGCCAGCGGAAGATCGTTGCGACCGTCGAGGAAGAATTTGGAATGACGAAGCAGGTTGCTATCAGGTCATGTTCCGGTTTCCGCCCAACACAGCGGAACCCGATGTGACGCGCTGCACGCATCGACCCGAGCTCAACCTGCCTTGCCAACCCAAGTCTAATTTTCCGCAAGACGAGTTTATCAGCGCCCGCAGTCGCCACCCCGGCGGCGTGCACTTGCTGTTGTGTGATGGCAGTGTCCACCACTCGGCCGACGGCGTGGATGTCGACGTTTGGCGAGCTTACTCAACGATCGACAGCGAAGAAGTAATCAACGCGCTGCCCTAGTCTTCGATCAACTTCATTGTCGAATCGCCCTGACCAGTCAGTTCCGACGCCAGCGAAATTGTCAGCTTCTCGGACCTGCTGATGTCGTCGGCACTACTCGCGAGTCGGCTGCACTGTAAAGTCCATTTCAGTATCTTCTTGCGGTAGGTCGACGGACTGCTGATAGTCTCTGAAGAGCGCGTTTCCGAACGGGGAGTCGTCGTTACCACCTTGCCCGTCAAAGCCATCAATGCGAACGATGTGAGGGCCACCGACGGTTCCTTTGCCTGTGGCGGCTCGCGTATCAAAGGCGCCGTCTTGAATGATCGCCACTCCCTGAGGGCCGCGATTGCCTTTCACGGGGTCGGGGTCGAACACGATCCGCCCGGTAGGCACCGGCGCTCCGCGAAACTCAACTCGGCCCTGCACATGATAGCGCCGAGGCCCCTTGTCCCCTGAACATCCAGTTCCCAACAAGACGGCGACCGTCAGGCCGCATGTATACAGGGACGTGCGAACGTGATGGATCATTGGATGAGGATTCCGTGGACGACTTGGGGCCCTGGTATTTGATACAAACTAGCGCGGCCGGGCACCGGTCGCATCTTCGGCGAACTCGCCACGATTCGCAAGCTCTCGGTACGTGAAGATATCGAGGTCTTCGGAAACGAAGCTTGCGCTCGCATCGCAGCGGGCGAAGTGTGCGCCGCCGGGATGCAAGCTACTGAAGGTCTGGTCGTTGAACAATCCCGGAACCAAGTTAATGCCGTCCACCACGTTTTTGGAAGCTGACATGCCAGCCGCAGCACGGGGGTTCACGCCAAAGCCGATCCCGCGGATCCAACACGATCCGTCGCCCCCGGCAAAATCGGCGTCGTGCGTCGAAGCGCTAATCACGAAGATCGTGGGGTGAGCAATTTCTCCGACCAAGAATGTGTTGGTTGTGCCAGAGGTGATCTCGCGCATGTTGGTGGAGTGGTCGCGGCGCAACACGCCTTGCGAGGCAAAACCGCCGTTTTGTCTTGGGTTCGGATCTTCTACCGCGTAAGTCTGTCCGGTTGCGTCAGTGCCCTTCGGACCCATGATGCCGTAGTAGTGTGAGGTGTAGGTCTGCACACCACCTCGTAACGTACTACTACCGTGTCGCGCGAAGAGTGTCGTGGCGCTGGGGCATAAGAAAGTATCAATTCGATTTATCCCATGTTCCAGCTTGTTCGCGCCGCGAAAATCCGTACCATCGTCGATCGCAAACCGGTCGAACAGCGGTTGCTGCTCGATGTACGGCAGAATGAAAACGTTCCAAGACAGCCCATCGTTGACGGTCGCCCCAGGAGGAAACCCGTCCAACACGTCGTGATAGTTCTGCATCGCCAACGCGACTTGGCGCAAGCTGTTCAGGCATGTCGATCGGCGGGCGGCCTCGCGAGCTGCTTGGACTGCCGGCAGCAGCAATGCGACCAAGACACCAATGATCGCGATGACAACGAGCAACTCAACCAACGTGAATCCTGGCCGGCGGAGAGGACGGGCAAAGAACGTCTCATGCCCACCTGCAGCTGTCATTTCTAGTGACGCAGAGACGGTGATACCTATATCACATTCGTCTGGTGGCAACTGTAGCGTGCCGATTTCGTCCAGCCGTCGCACGCCAGGATCAGCAATAGCATAAGTTTGGACGTTCGTACCAGCCATGCTGTGAATGACTCCATATAAATTGGAACGGCCCGAGACGCTGAGAATCTACTGGGGAATCCCGGTTCAACAAGTCACCCATAAGCTTGGGCAGAGCTCGATCGTCACGATGAGCTACCGTGGTACGGCAGGCATTCATTGGACTACAGTTTAAGCGGTCGGAACTCTAACGACAACAAATCTCTGGGAGGGCGGCCTGCGCTAAACACTGCTAAAGAAGCGGCTGTGCCGTCGTCCATCCAGCTCGTACCGCCGTGCCAGGGCTGTGGGGTAGGCGCTGCGCTCAGATTTTTGTGCATTCACGAGCGCCCCGTTTGAGAGGCTCTACCGAGTTGGCATCCGCAGTCTCGCGGTTGTCGAAGTACTCGCCGTAGGCCGCTTGTTGGTTTGCAGAGGCGTTAAACCCACCATAGCTTCACTCCCTTCGCGCCCGCGTTGAGAAGTATCCGCTCCGATGCTCCTCGCGTTGCCGCGCAGGATTGTACTTGGTCGGCATCCCGCTGCCGACTGCTGCCCGGTACTTCTTGACTAGGCCGAGGACTATACAGAAGCACACTATTCGACGATACTGGAAACTCGACGATGTTTGGCGACGTCAACCGGGGCCTAGGCCGCCAAACCAGCGTGTGGATCATTGAAGTTGCTCGATGGTAGCGAACTTTTTCCACCCTGCGGCGTATCAACATATGTGGTAAGCGGGCAACAACACGTTGCCCAAAATCAGCGCGGATGACGACAGTGTGGAAGGTCGTCGACACGCTCTACGGAGAGGGCCTCGAATCGCGACACTTGGAACGTGGTAACGCTGACGCGTTGCACCACCATTCCCTTCTTTCAAAAAAAGCCGCCAGCCTGCTTGGGAATTCTGAACTAGGCTTCCTATGTGCGAGTAACGAATGTCGCTCGCGATATACGCACCAATCAGGCTTATCTTGACCTCGTCATCGCTTACCTCGACGCGGTCACCGGCTTTTCAATCGAGGAAGAATCTGGCTTTGTTCGGCGAGTCTACTGACCAGGTGGACGTCCCGACTGCGGGCAAAGACTGTCGCGGGGGAGAGACATGCGTAAGGAAGCTCATCAAAAGTTCGACTGGTCCGGAAGAGTTGAACAGCTAGAAGAGAAGATCGTGATGTCGGCTGATCCACTGGGCGGATTGCTCGGTGGGCAGATTCACCACCATGCGATCGTCGACGAGATGCCTCCGCTCGCGCATCATGATGCGGATGATGGTCTGCCGCCCATTGAGCATCATCTGGCAGAGGACTTGCCTCCGATTAATCACCACCAGGAGAGGGAGGCTGACTTTTGGATTGATTACGAAAACCTGCGTACGATTGAAGAAGAAATCGGGCGCATTGAGCAGACACTGGCGAACGCCCACGATCAGTCGGGAATGGCCGATGTCACCAACGACTACGGCTTTGACGGCACGGGGCAAACTGTCGCCGTTATCGACAGCGGCATTGCTTACGATCACATTGGGTTAGGTGGTGGCTTTGGTTCCAATTACCGCGTCGTCGGTGGCTGGGATTTTACTGAGGGCGACGCCGATCCCTACGATGATGGCGCCGCGGGTTCGCACGGCACCCATGTCGCGGGTATTGTCGGCGGAAGCCACGGACAGCATCAGGGGGTCGCTCCCGGGGTAGATCTAGTCGGGCTGCGTGTGTTTAACGATGCGGGTGACGGGTACTTCTCCTGGGTAGAAGACGCCCTGCAGTGGGTTCACAACAACAAGGACAGCTTTGAAAATCCGATCACCGCGGTGAATCTGTCACTCGGTGTGGCCTCGTACAACTCCGACGCGATTCCAAGTTGGGCAAATCTGGAAAATGAGTTCAACCTGCTGAGGCAGGCAGGCATATTCATCTCGGTGTCCGCGGGCAACAGTTTCACGAACTTCGAAACAGCCGGGCTAAGTTACCCGGCAGCCAGCCCTCACGTCGTGCCGGTCGCCTCGGTCGACGACAGCGGCTTGATGAGCTATTTCAGCCAGCGCAATTCGCGGGTGATCGCGGCCCCGGGTCGCGGCATCTTCAGCACGGTGCCCGACTATCGAGGCGACAACAACGGCATCACCGACGACTATCGAAGTTTCTCGGGGACGAGTATGGCTGCCCCGTACGTGGCGGGAGCGAGCGTGATCATCCGTGAGGCGATGGAGTTTGTCGGTTACACGAATATCACTCAGGAAACGATTTACAACCACATGGTTTCGACGGCTGACTCGTTCTACGATTCAGCAACCGACGCGTACTACAATCGACTGAATATGGACACGGCGATTGATGCCCTGATGCCAACGGACGACTTCGGGTCGACGCTGGGTTCGGCATTTGACGTGGGAAGTCTTGGCAATGATCAGTCGATGAGTGGCGTGATCAGCACGCTGGACGACGTGGACTACTTCAAGTTCACCGCGTCTGCTACGGGATCCGTCTCATTCACCGTGTCGAACCTGACGCACAACCTAACCGCCGATTGGACGTCGGACACCATTGGCGTATGGAGCGGCGCAAACAACGAGACGTTCACGATCGACGTGGTTGCCGGGCAAGAGTACACCGTCGGATTTTCGTCGGATGACGGACTGGGCTACTACGATCTTGATATCACCTCTGAGGCCTCGGATACGTTCACCTTTAGCGACTGGGGAGCGCACAGTTTTTCGGCAATCAATGACGTTAGCAATACGGGCGAGAGCTGGTATCGCGTGGTTGCCAATAACACGGCCTACTTCACGGCACAGGCATTCTTTGATGCAGGCGGCGGGCAAGTAAGCTTGGAAATCCGCAACGCCAACCTAGAACTAATCGCCACGGGCAACCCGTCCGGTGGTGCTGCTCGTGTGGACGCGTTTGCCACTGCCGGGTCAGAGTTGTTCCTCAAGGTGACTGGCAACAACAGTGACATCGATTTCCGCTTAACAAACCTGGTGTCCGTCAGTGACACCACCGTCAACGTAACGGGTACCTCGGGCAACGACACGTTCACGTTCAACGCGGGCAGCTCGCATTATCTCACCGTCAATGACACGAACTATGTGTTCCACTCTGCCTCGGTATCGAACTTCGTCTTCGATGGCGGTGCGGGTCACGACTCTATGACGATAACCGGCACTACGGCCGCTGAAACGGCGACTTTGCGCGTCAACGAGGCTAGGCTGGTAGGTGCAGGCCTGACCGTCGAATCGTTCGGCACCGAGACCAACACCATTCACAGTGGCGGCGGCCTGGATACCGCCACCTTCCACGATTCGGCAGGAGACGACACGTACATTGGTTGGTCCGATCGCGTTTCGCTCACTGGCACCGGATATGCAAACACAGCACAGGGCTTTGTCGAAACGCACACGTACGCGACGACTGGCCAAGACCGAGCCACGTTCTATGACTCGGCAGGCAACGACGTATACGTCGGTCGTGCGACTCGTGCCGAGCTTCGCGGCACAGGTTTCGACAATAGCGTCTACGGATTCGACAACACTCGCGCCTACTCGAGCACCGGACACGACCACGCCGTGTTCTACGACTCCGCAGGCGACGACGTGTATGTTGCCTGGGCTGATCGAGCACTCATCACCGGGACAAACTACTACAACGACGCGTACGGCTTCGAACGGACCCTGGCATATTCGTCGACCGGCAATGACAAAGCCGTCTTTCACGATTCGGCGGGCGATGACATTTACGTCGCGCGTTCGGACCGGACGTCACTTTCCGGTGCGGGTTTCTACAACACGGTTTACAATTTCTCGACTACCGAGACATATGGCA
Organism: Bythopirellula sp.; assembly: GCA_028285205.1. GTDB lineage: Bacteria > Planctomycetota > Planctomycetia > Pirellulales > Lacipirellulaceae > Bythopirellula. The sequence continues at coordinate 18,926 of JANQQA010000141.1, forward strand.
CAACGGGCAATGACCGCGCGATCTTCTACGACACCGCTGGAAACGACGTACTGGTCGCTCGGGTGCAGCAGAGTTCATTACGCGGCACCGGCTACTTCAACCGTGTCTGGAACTTCGGCACGGTGGATGCCTATGCTTCGGGTGGATACGACATCGGCATCCTCTACGACTCAGACGGCGATGATGTCTACGTCGGCCGTTCCACCAGCGCATATCTACGCGGCGAGGGATTCAAGAACACGGCTTACGCGTTCGAACGGACGATTACCTACGCCAGCGGGGGCCATGACATCGCCGTGCTGTACGACTCTGCCGGCGACGACGTGTACGTGGCGAGGGCTGAACGCACCCACTTAGTGGGCGAAGGATTCTACAACGACGTCCGCAACTTCAATCACACGCTGGCCTACTCGTCGACGGGCAACGATCGCGTGGTGTTCCACGACACGTCTGGCAACGATACGTACGTTGCATGGTCTAATCGCGCTTTGATGACAGGTGACAATTACTACAATGACACGCGTGGATTCAATCGAACGGAGGCCTATGCGACCACCGGCAATGACCGCGCGGTCTTGCACGACTCGACAAACGATGACGCAGTTCACGCCGTTGCATGGGGGGCCTACATGAGTGACGGCCAGTACCGCAATGAGGCACACGACTTCACCACCGTCGGCGCCTATTCGACGCACGGGGGCAACGACGTGGTCGCGGAACAAGTCGACGCGCTCGACTACGCGTTCTCCACAGTCGGAGACTGGAGTTGATCAGCTAGCGATACTCAAGGCGGGCCGTGTCGTTTGTCCTGCTTTCAAGAGTTGCGCGGCTTCCGCCGTAATCTGCTCAGCAGTCACGTAATACGCCTGCTCCAACACATGACTGGACGGCGCGGGAACATCAGGCAATCCGAGGCGTCGAACGCCGGCGCGAAGTGACTCGAACCCGCGATCAGCGACGGTCGCCGCGATTTCTGCTCCAACACCGTAGGTCTTCCAAGCTTCGTCGACAACGAGTAGCCGCCCAGTCTTGCGTACCGATTCGAGTACGCACGCTTCGTCCCACGGCTTGATCGAACGCAAGTCTATGACCTCGGCGAAAATCCCTTGGTCGGCAAGCGATCCGGCCGCTTGCAACGCGAGAGGCACCATGGTCGAAGTCGCAACGACTGTGACGTCCGTGCCGGTGCGACAGACATGTGCTTTACCGATTTCTACCTCGTACATTTCCTCAGGCACCTCACACTCTTGCTCGTAGAGTGCCCGGTCATCGATGTACATCACCGGATTCTCGTCGCGGTGTGCCGCAATTAGTAGCCCCTTCGCATCGTGGGCAGTACTTGGCATCACCACCTTCAACCCTGGAATGTGGGCGAACATCGCTTGCAGCGCTTGTGAGTGTTGCGCACCTTGTTCGCCCCGCCGATTGATGACGGCTCGGATCACCAGCGGTACGCCCATCTGGCCACCGAACACGTACGACCAGTTAGCCGCTTGGTTCACAATCGCGTCAACGGCCAATAACATGAAATCCATCCGCGGGTGAAATACGATCGGTCGCATTCCCGCCAACGCCGCGCCCACGGCAGCGCCTGTCGTCGCGTTTTCGCTCACGGGCGAATCGATGACGCGCTCGCGACCGAATTGCTTGTCGAGGTCTTTCATGCTGCTGCCCGCGTACCAGGGACTCCATAGCCCTTGGCCGATGATGAACGCACGCGAGTCGGTTTCTAGAAGTTGGCCGTGAGCTTCGCGAATTGCTCCAGCATAGTTTAGGAGGCGCATTGGGTGACTCCCTGCGGTTGATAGAAAACGTGGTCTAGCACTTCGCTCGCTTCGGGTCGCGGCGATTGTCGGGCATAGAGTTCCGCGCCACGCACCTCGTCATCAACGAGGTGCCGAAGCTCGTCAAGTGTCGCTTCCGCGACACCGAGTTCAAGAAGCTGTCGTCTGGTTGCGGCGATGGGGTCTTTCTGCACCCACTCTTGCAGTTCGTCCTTCCGTTTTACACCGACGTCATAATCCCAAGCGGGACCCACATGTCCTCGCCAGCGAAACGTCCGATACTCGATCAACGTCGGACCGCCACCGCTGCGGGCTCGAGCGACAGCCTCTAGCGCGGCCTGATACACCGCCTCTACGTCGTTGCCGTCGACGCTCATGCTGGCGATCCCGTGGGCGTCACCTGATTGGGGGATATTGTCCTTGAGTCGTCGCTCGTCGATACCCATGTGGCTGGAGTACAAGTTGTTTTCGCAAACGAACAGGACGGGCAGCTGATTGATGCCGGCTAAATTTAGTGACTCGTGAAAGTGCCCTTCTTCCGTCGCGCCATCGCCGAAGAACGCCACCGATACATTGCTCTCACCTCGCAACCGATAGGCCATGCCAGCGCCGACGGCAATCGGAATCGTCGCGGCGACAATTGGGACTGTCCCTACAACGCCGACTTCCGGAGCACAGACGTGCATCGAACCACCGCGACCGCTCGAGCAGCCCGTGCGACGGCAGAATATTTCCGCCATCAGCGTGCGCATATCACCACCCTTCGCCAGGTAGTGCCCATGCGAGCGATGGGCGCCGAATATCTGGTCTTCGATCTCAAGAGCGGCGCAAACACCCGTGGGTGGCGCTTCCTGCCCGATGCAGAAGTGACATGCGGTTTTCACGTCCTTCGATTCGACAAGTTCCGCAACGCGCTCCTCGAAGACACGGATTCGCAACATCATGTGATAGAAATCTACGAGCCTATCTCGCTCAATCGATTGGCCTTTCATCACACTCTCTCCTTCGTGACGTCGTTACTTTGCGGGGTAGATGATTTCGTCTTTCACCGTTCCAAATGAGTTAGGCCACTAACGGCTCCGACAGGGCGTCAAGATCATCAAGCTCCCGGCAACTCTCGCTATCGAGCAACCAAGAAGCACTGCCCACATTGTCGTCCACTTGACTCGGTCGTTTGGCGCCAAACAACACCACATCAATGTTCTGAGAGTCGACCAGCCAGCGAATCGCGACCTGCGCTGGACTGCGCGCCGACTTTGCCGCCACGCTCCGCACAACGTCGACGACCTTTAGATTGGCTTTGAACTTCGCACCGCTGAAGTTTTCGTAACGATGTCGACGATCGCCCTTCGCGAAGCTCGCGTTGACATCGAATTTGCCTGTCAGTAACCCCTGAGCGAGTGCTCCCCAAGCCACCAACTTAACGCCGTATTTCCGAGCCACTGGCACGAGCGTTTCGAGCTGTTCCCGATCAACCAGGCTGCACTGGAACTGCACAGCAGCGATCTGCGTCACACTGCACGCCTGTTCCAACTGCTCAGCTGAGAAGTTGGAAACACCGATTGACTGAATCTTGCCCGCCTCCTGGCAACGCTGCAGCGCGCCGATCACATCCACAATGGGAGTGATATGATCCGGCCAATGGACATAGTACAACGGGATGCTCTCCAAGCGCAACCTGCGCAAACTCGACTCAAGTGCCGAACGCAAATAGGGCAGTGAGAGGTCTTTCGTCGTGCTGCCGTCTGCGTCCCAACGGACTCCGAATTTCGTTGCGATCACCGCGTCGTGCCGCTGCGATCCGAGTGCTTCGCTCAGCAGTCGCTCAGATTGCCCGAGACCGTACACGTCCGCAGTGTCGAAGAACGTCACGCCGTGGTCCCAAGCTCGCCGTACGGCATCCACGCCCTCCGTCGCTTGAAAGTCCGCACCCCAACCATGCCCGCCTAACGGGCAACCGCCAAATCCCAATCGGGTGACGGACAGCCGTCGCGAAAGTTGCACACTCTCCATTAGTGGCTCCTTCGAAGGCTGCGGTGGACCAGCGTGTAACATGTTCTCAAGATTATGGATAAGTCACCGAGGAAAGATCGTTGGTTGACGTATTGCAGGCGCAGTGCATTCTTTTGAGGCAAGATCTGCTCTCGAAAAACCTTATCGGGGTCTTCCGATCCAACGTGCGACTGGAGATCATGAAACTTAAGGCTGGAGAGATCAGTAATCCCAGGCCGGACGGATAAGATCTGTCGTTCCTCTTCGGTAAACTGACTCGTGTACTCTTCAACCTCAGGACGAGGGCCCACAAAGCTCATTTCACCCCGCAAGACGTTCAATAGTTGCGGGAGTTCATCCAACTTGTATTTCCGCAGGAAGTGCCCAATGCGAGTGATCCGCGCATCGCTGTCGCCCGTGGTCGTGCCGCCTAGCTGCTCGGCTTCTGCAACCATTGAGCGGTACTTGTAGATCTGAAATGGGACACCCCATCTACCGGATCGCCGCCCTCGGTAGAGGACGGGACCAGGCGAGCTGAGCTTGACGGCTAGCGCGGTCAGCAACATCACCGGACTGAGCACGACGAGCCCTACAGCCGCGAGCACAAAGTCGAATGCTCTTTTCGAAATGTCGTAGGCACTATGCCGCATGTTTTCGATCGCTAGGGGTCGTTTTTGAAGTGCCACCAACCGCCGTCGGCTTATGCAGTTCAAAGGTAAATTGCCAACCCATGTACGACAGCGGTGGTATCTTCAGTACGACGGCGTCCAGGGCATTGCCGACTGCTAAAGCTGTACCGAACAAGGGCGTCCGACGCAGCGGTGTTGCCATAATGCTGAACAAGTGCCAGTACTTCACGTTCTTGACCGCGAAGTTACGCTTCGCCAATTTCAGATCTTTATGCGAGAGAATGTGGTGCTTTTCCCACTCCGTTCGCAGTTCCGGTGTGATCAGACGATACAGTTTCACCACCGGGTTGTAGTCGAGCGCTTCAACCGCCAGGCAGATCCCGCCGGGCTTTAAGACTCTTGCCATCTCTGGAAAGGCCTGCTTCACATCCAAGTGGTGCAACATGCCCGAGCAGATGATCACATCCACGCAATCGTCTGGAAGGCGTGTATCTTCACAGTCGCCCTGAATGAATACTGCCGTGGCGTCGACGCCTTCACGGCGCGCGTCCTCGCGTGCGTTCTCCACGGAGATCTTGCTAACGTCGAGTCCAATTGACAAGGCCGCGCCCATGCGCGCCGCCTCGCGTGTGAGGCTTCCCTGACCACAGGCGTAGTCTAAGACGACTTTGCCAGGAACGTGCTGCTTGATCCAATCGAGGACATAGCTGGTCGACTTTTCGGTCGTTGAGTAGAAGCGCTTGTTGGCACGTTTCTTCTCCGGCAGATCTTCCGAGCTTGGGTCATGACCACATCGATCTACCTTGCTGTCATGGAATACCGCTTCTTCTTGCTTGCGTTGCTCAAGCGTATCGACCCAACCGCTGTCGGCAGCTCGATCGAGCGATGGTAGCAATGCATTCAGTTCGGCCACAGTCATACTATCTGAGCTGGTCACTCGACTATTCTCCCATCGAGAGGCGGTGAAATGCTTAGAATTGCGGGGGATTCATAGTGGCATCGCAAGAGTGCGACGACCTATGAGCGGCGGACTATAGGCCGTGCCGCAGTTGTCATCAACAGCAATCTGTGACGCGACATAGGCGTTGACACACGTGCGTGAATTCAAGACGATCCGCGTCACAACAGATCCGGCTCCCCGCTAAAATCTGTGCCGAGATCGAAGTGACACCGCGATTCCACTTGGGCAAATCGACGTCAGTACGATTACCCTAATCCGGATTCCGTCGTGTGCACGGATGATCTTACGATCTACGATCCAGTATACTCGAGAAGATCTATGAATTTTGCTCTGATCGGCGCTGCAGGTTACATCGCACCTCGCCACATGCAAGCGATTCACGACACTGGCAATCAACTGCTCGCAGCCGTCGACCCGCACGATAATGTGGGGCAACTCGACCGCTACTTCACGCAAGCCAAGTTCTTCACTGAGATTGAACGATTCGATCGATACCTGGAAAAGCTACGGCGCAACGCAGCGCCGGAGAGCCGTGTCAACTACGTCAGCATCTGCAGCCCAAACTATTTGCACGATGCACATGTGCGGCTCGCGTTGCGAGTCAAGGCAAATGCCATCTGCGAGAAACCGCTAGTCATTTCGCCCTGGAACCTGGACGCACTTGAGGAACTCGAAGCCGAATCGGGCCAAAGAGTTTACACGGTCTTGCAACTGCGCAGCCTTCCCACAATCAGAAAGTTGCGCGAGCAGCTACTTCAGTCCGAAGAGCGTGCCAAACCGGAAGTCTCGCTGAACTATATCACGCGCCGCGGAGCGTGGTACGACGTTTCCTGGAAGGGTGAGCGATCCAAATCGGGTGGCATCGCGATGAACATTGGCATCCACTTTTTCGACCTACTGTTGTGGCTGTTTGGCGACGTCGAATCAAGCTTCGTCGAGTTACACGAAAAACGAAGAATGGCGGGGAGATTAGAGTTGGAACGCGCAAACGTAAGTTGGTTCCTCTCCGCCGACGAAACCGACCTGCCGAAACAATGCGTCGAGCAAAACCAATTCGCCTACCGGTCAATGACGCTCAATGGCGAAGAAGTTGAATTCTCGAACGGGTTCACGGATCTACATACTCGTGTTTACGAAGAGATCCTCGCGGGGTGCGGAACCGGAATCGCTGATGCACGTCCCGCTATCGAGTTGGTTCATCAGATCAGCCACGCCGAAGTCGCGACGGGGCCCAGCACCATCTCGCTTGAGTCTGCCTTGGCTCGTTCCAATGAACCGCACATACAGCGACGGCGTGTCGCCTAGTCGACGGCGTTGGATGTAGAGCATCGACACCAAGGGACCCGCATGATGAACAATACCGACTATCAAGTGCACGAGTCGTCCTACATCGACGATGGCGTCGAAATCGGAGTCGGCACGTGTATCTGGCACTTTTGCCATATCATGACCGGAGTCACGATTGGCCGTGATTGCCGGCTCGGGCAGAATGTCGTCGTCGGACCACGCGCCACTGTGGGTGACAACGTCAAGATCCAAAACAATGTCTCAGTCTATGAAGGCGTCACCTTAGAAGACCATGTCTTTTGCGGCCCCTCCGTGGTGTTTACGAACGTCCAGACTCCTCGCTCGGCGTTCCCAAGAAACACATCCGTCGACTTCGCTCCGACACGGATCAAGACCGGCGCGAGCCTGGGCGCGAACGCGACCATCGTGTGCGGAAACACGGTCGGTCGGCATGCTCTCGTTGGTGCGGGAGCGGTCGTTACGCGCGAAGTGCCCGACTACGGCGTCGTGTACGGAAATCCCGCGCGTCTGAACGGCTGGGCATGTGAGTGCGGCGAGATTCTCGAGCTCGTCGACGATCGCTCGACATGCAGCCACTGCGGTCGCCAATACCAGACGCTCAGCGACTCGACCCTGTCACGCATGCCGGAATTCCCATCATCGGACGTGGCCTGAAGCGCATCGACCAAGTACACGCATCCTGCCCACACCTCAACGAACCCTCATGCAACCACATCAGATACCCCTCCATCAGCCGCAATTGGAATACGAGTCGCTTCGTACTGAACTCGATGCGGCAATGCAATCTGCGGCAGCTGGAGGGAAATACATCCTCGGTCCTGAGACCCAGCAGTTTGAACGCGAGTTCTCGGACTATGTGGGAACGGCACATGCCGTGGGCGTAGGCAACGGCAGCGACGCGCTCTACCTGGCGTTGCAGGCTCTTGAAATCGAACCTGGCGATGAAGTGATCACAACGCCGTTCACCTTTTTTGCCACCTCCGAAGCGATTCTGAGGGTCGGCGCGAAGCCGGTGTTCGTCGATATCGAACCGGACGGATTCAATCTCGATGTGAAGCGAATTGCGCAAGCGATCACCCCAAGCACTCGCGCAATTCTACCGGTCCACCTGTTTGGACAGCCATGCCAGATGGCAGAACTGCGCGAGATCGCGATGCGCCATCAACTGCACGTTGTCGAAGACTGTGCCCAAGCGACCGGCGCAAGCTACCGTGACCCACAGACTGGTGAATCTCGCAAGGCAGGAAGCCTGGGCGACGTGGCATGCTTCAGCTTCTTTCCGACCAAGAACCTTGGCACCCTCGGCGACGGAGGTATGGTCACGACGGACAACCCGGAGATCTATCGACGCGTTGAAATGCTGCGTCGCCACGGTTCGACGAAGAAATACCACCATGGCGAGCTCGGCATCAACAGTCGGCTCGACGAGTTGCATGCAGCCATGCTGCGGGTCAAACTTCCGCACCTGGACGCTTGGAACCTTCGACGTAGGCAGCTCGCTGAGCAATACCGCGCACTCCTGTCGGGCAGCGATGCAATCCTACTGCCGCAGCAGACGACGACGGATGACGCGTGCGAAAACAGTATGCCACACGTGTTTCATCAATTCACGATTCGCGTGGACAGCCGCGACGAAGTGCAACTTCAGCTGAGGGAGCTGGGAATTCATACGGCAATCTACTACCCGCTTCCGCTGCACTTGCAGCAAGTGCACAGTGACCTCCGTCTCGGTAAAGGGGCGTTTCCACAGGCAGAACGCGCCGCTGCAACTTGCTTAAGCCTGCCGATGCATCCGCACTTATCAACCGATGACGTGAACCGCGTCGCCATGTGCGTACTCAACGTTGTCGCGCAAAGTGTCACGAGCCAGAACGCCCCTCAGGACCAAGCATGCTATGCGAATCTGGCTTCTTAAAATCGGCGAACCGGTGCCAACAGACGCGACCAACGTGCGTCTGCTTCGCATGGGGCTCCTTGCGGAACAGTTGACACAACGCGGCCACGAGGTGGTGTGGTGGACGTCCACTTTCGACCATCGTCGCAAATGTCAGAGATTTGGAAACACGACGAAAATCCAGCTCAGCGACTACTACCAACTATTGACTCTACGGTCACCAGGCTACCAGAAGAACATCTCGTTGCAGCGAATGCTCGACCACGAGATCGTCGCGCGTAAGTTCCAGCAGGCCAGCATAAACGCTGCCCGCCCCGACGTAGTGCTGGCCGCTCTGCCAACCTTAGAACTCGGCCGTGTGGCTGCCGAGTACGCTCATGCGAACGACGTGCCGCTGGTTGTCGATGTTCGCGATATGTGGCCCGATGTCTTCGAGCGTGCCCTGCCTAGATTCGGCCGGATAGCCGCAGCGCCACTGCTACGCTACTTCGATCGTATGGCCAAAGGAGTTTGTCAAAGTGCGACTGCAATCACTGGGCATACGGAGGAATTTGTCGACTGGGGACTCCAAAAAGCAGGTAGAGCCCGCAATGGCTGGGATCGCCATTTTCCCTTCGCCTACCATCAAAATCCAGTCTGTGAACAGTTGAAAGCCGAGGCTCGCGCGCACTGGGAACAACTTCAGGTCCTTGGAGCGGGCGACAACAAAATCGTCAGTTTCGTCGGCACGCTGAGCCATCAGTTTGCGATTGAGCCAGTAATCGAGGCTGCGCGCAAACTTGGCAATACCAAGAACGTCACATTCGTCATCGCCGGCGACGGTGAGAAGCGTGCGCAGTGGATGGACGCGACAAAACACTGCTCGAATGTAGTCTGGCCGGGCTGGATCGACACGCCGAAGATCCAGGTCTTGTTGGAGCACTCGACACTGGCGTTAGCACCGTATCACAACACGCCAGACTTCGCGATGAGCATCCCCAACAAAGTCGTTGAGTATCTCGCATCTGGCACTCCTGTCTTGACCTCTCTGGAAGACAGCTCAATGAATCAGTTGCTGATGCAGTCAGGTTGTGGGCAGTCATACGCGGGCGATGCTCAACAGCTCGCCGAACTGGTCGTGCACCTGACCACCGACGACTCAACCCGTCGTGCCATGTCCGATCGCGCGACACAGGTGTTCCAACAGCAGTTCGCTGCAGAAAAAGTTTACGGTGAGATGATTCATTTGCTTGAACAGATCGCTGGCGGATGCGCACGCGGCAACACCATGGGATTGGCTGCATAGCCAGTCGTATCGTCGATTACAACCATTCAGCACGCATGACATCGCTACCCAACACAATCGCCGACAATGGAGGGGCACGCGTCGAGCGGCAACCGCTTTCCAGGAATCTGCTCGCCACGAAGGCCCAGTACCTGCTCACCTATGGGACATCAGCCGTCTTGATGGTGTGCGGACTTATCGTGTATCGACTGGCGAGTCAGCAGTTTTCGGACGTCAGCTTTGCTCAATACACGCTGATGCGACGCAGTATCAGTTTCCTGGTTCCGCTGCTGATGGCTGGCCTGGGCGTTGGAATCGCCAAATGCGTTGCACAGACCATCGCCAGTGCGAAGCACCCAGCGACCGGTCTTCAATTTCTTACCGCCGGCACGTTCGCAGCGTTCGCCAGCGCAGGACTCTGGATGGGTGCGACGACGCTGTACCCGCAGCAAGTCTCCTATCTTTGCACCGGAAGCGGCGAATACGCTGCGCTGGTCCAATCGCTCGCCCCAATGCTGCTCGGGCTATTGTTGAGCGCATGCTCAACTGCTTACTTGCGCGGCAGAATGCACGTGAGCACCGCCAATATGCTCCGCGTCGTAAGCCTGGGCGTAGTGCCGATCGCCGTGCTCAGCAGTGTGGACGAACCCACGTCATTCTTCTCTCACTGCGGGCTGACTGTAATCGCCATCAATGCTGTGGCGTTGATAACAATTCTGCTTGCGAATCGCACCCGGGCATGGTGGCCAACATGGCAAACCTCCCGCAAGCTTCTCTCCATAAGTCTTCCACGTGTGCCAGGCGATCTGGCGTTTTATGGACTATTAGTCATTCCAGCTACTCTCGCGGCGCACCGCTTCGGCATTCGCACCGGTGGCGAAGTCGCCTACGCTCTGAGTTTACTCGCCTTGGCGCAACAGATCGTGGTTGCCCCCAGTTATCTGCTCTTGCCTGAGGCATCAGCCTTGCTGTCTTCCGGGCAACGAGACCGCGTCGCGAGTCGTGTGAAGAAACTGGTGTGTGTGACCACTGGTTGCACGATTGTCCTAGTGATGATCGTAGAACTCCTCGCAGAACCACTCATCCGCTTGCACTTGGGAAGTTCAACACCCAGCGTGGCACAGGCGATACGACTGCTGATGCCTGCCGCGATTCCACTGAATGCAGCGATCTGCGTGCGTGGCGTCATCGATGCAGCTAACGACAAACCGATTATGCCAAGAATCTGCCTTGTTGCGCTAGCAAGCTTCGTTCTGTTGGCCCTGATACCGTGGCCTGCCAGATGGGGTGCCACTCCAACTCTAGTTGCGTTCGATGCGTCGGTTTTACTCCTCGGTGGCCTGGCACTGTGGGCGACGCTGCAAGCGCTAAACGACTCAAGCCGACCTGACTCTGACAAGATCGACCAAGCTACATAGCTCCAACCCTCTCATGTTTCCTGGCTTAATTGCAATCTATCTGATTCTGTTTGTGATGTGTGCGGTCGCGTTCTCATCACGCGAAGGCTATTGGTCTCCGGTCACGATTTTCGGCATCACCGCCTTTTATTACTACCTCGCCTTGCCGCTGGAACTGTATCTGAAAGGCGAGGAAGTCTTTTCGACGTATCCCGCCTTGTTCTTGGTTACTGACGAAACCAGATTGCGTATTGCGATTGCCGCCGTCCTTTCGTTTCTTGGGTTTATTGCAGGTCACCACCTTTCGGGACTGGGACAAGCGCTTCGTGAGAGTCATCAGCAAGCCAACGGAAGGATCCCCCGATCGCTGGCCTGGTTTTTCATCGGCTCGGTTGGACTGCTGTTCATGGTCTACGGCACAACGATCTTTGAGCGGCTGTCCTATATGGAAGCCGCGGAACGAAAGTCGGGCGACTCTTTCTTCGGGTTCATTACCAAAAACTGCCTAATTCTCATTGGGCTCTTGGCAGCTACGGTGTTGCAGCGGCGGGACCTCTCTCGGTATTTCGCCCTTCCGCTACTGCTGCCCATAATCTATTGGGGATTCTTCACATCTGACAAGAATCCGTTGCTAATTGCCGCACTCGCCGTCAGCGTGATTTGGGTCGGCGTAAAAAGTCGGTCCACCAAGTACCTATACTTTTACTGTGGTGCGGCGATCCTGGCGGTGGCCAGCCTCCCACTGTTTTCCGCTTTGCGGGCGGAGCAAGACGTGCAGATCGGCTCAGCCTTTGAGAACTTCTCCGTTGAACGAACCGACGCCCGCGGACCGCTGATGAGCCTCTCAGCGACCATGGCGAACGAAGAGCCCACAATTCATGGGATGAGCTACATCCAAGGGCTCGTTTCCTGGGTGCCGCGCTCCATTTGGCCCAACCGGCCCAAGAATCTCGCGCAAGAATTCGCAGTGGCGAACATCCCCAACTGGAACGAAGGCATGGGGCTCGGCTATTCGTTGCTTGCCGAAGGCTATGTCAATTTCGGCTTTACCGGAGTCTTTCTTCACTACCTCGTGTTGTCGCTTATGATGGGGTGGATCATGCGCGCCACCTACGCCCTGTGCAAAAGCTCGGGCGACACGGCCTACTGGCGCGCACTGGTGGTGATCGTCTACTTCCAGCTGTTGGTACTGATGCATCGCGGTCCCGTGTCGCAAGTGGTTCAGATTGGTATTCACGAATTCGTCGTGCCTGTTTTTCTGTTTTGGATTCTCGATCGCAGGACCAAGCATGCGAATCGCGGGCTCCGATCACGGCCCAACCTGCCGCTTACGTCGCGTCGGGCTATCGCGGCGACCTGAGTTAGCGGCACCAGTGGATGTACGAAGCAACCTTGCGGCAGATTGGAGTAACGTCTTGCGAGTCTTATGGGTTCACAATTTTTCGCCTGACACGGTCGCTTCCGGGGTGTTCATGCATGTTCTCGCCGAGAAGATGCGCGATCTGAGCGTCGAAATTCAGCTCCACTACACCGGCTGCCTGAAGAGCATTCGTGGCTACCGTGCTGTCGCCAAACAGATACGCGAGATTTCTGCACGGTATGATCTTGTGCACTCTCAATTCGGATCCGCCTGCGGCTACCTGGCAGCGCATGCGCAGGGACCGAAGATCTTGACCCTCCGGGGCACTGACTTGCTTGGTAGCGATACTGGCGGCTTCCGCAACCGATTGCATGGGCGGCTGGTGCGCTGGATGACCGGGAGCTCGATCCCTTCTTACGATCGTGTACTCGTTGCCTCGCAACGGATGCGTGCAGAACTCATGCAACATCACAAGCGAGAAGCGGGAATTGAAATATTGCCCAGCGGCATCGACTTGAAAAAGTTCCAGCCGCTCAGCCGCCAGCAAGCGCGGGAGCGGCTCGGCTGCGGAGACGACCAACGACCTTGGATGCTTTTTTCGTCTGTGACGAAGAACAACCACGTCAAACGTCCGCAGCTGGCACTGGAAGTCCTTGCTCAAGCGCAGCGCGAGATGCCGGAACTGGTCATGCAAACACTCACCGGTAAGCCCCACGCGGAAGTGCCACTGTGGATGAACGCGTCGAATGCCGTCTTGCTGACTTCGACGCGTGAGGGATGGCCGAACATCGTCAAGGAAGCGCTAGCATGCAATACACCGTTTGTGAGTACGGATGTCAGTGATCTCGCCAGCATCGCTAGCATCGAGCCGAGTTGCCATGTGTCTTGCGACGATCCGAAAAATCTCGCGAGATTTCTGGTGCAAACCATCAATTCTCCGCGACCTGAGACCCTCTCCAAACACGTCCAAGAGATGGAACTGGAACACACGGGCCAAAAGCTACGCACAATCTACCGTTCCGTTCTGGAACCCAATGCAGTGCTAGCTGTCGATGCGGCAGCATAGCGAGTCTTGCCCCGGTTTCCACACGGCACCTTATCCTTCCTTCTGGCCTGGTCTGCTGGGGTTTCTGCTCCAGCGAATTCCGTTTCCGTGTGGCGATGCGTGAGAACGATCTTGCGTCAGTGACCGGGAAAAGCTATTTACGTTTCGCGCGGGAGTCAAGTCGGCGCAACAATCCCCGTACCCGTAAATACCCCCAGACTCTTCCACCGCCGCGTTCATTCCGCGGCGTGCTGGTTCTTTATCGAATCAAACTATTTCAATGGACCCACTCGCTAGATCAAGCTTGCGGAGGCGGTACCTGCAACTTGTACCGCTGTTGGCGCTACTCCTGCACGCGGGCTGTCAGTCGGGAGCCTATCAGGCGGCAAATCTGCCGATCGAATTCCGGACACAGCCGACGAAGCAAACTGCGCAGGTCAATTTCTCCCATGTAGCCGCGCCAGGTGAGGGTGCGAATATGCTCTCGCCCGGCGACCTCCTTGAGGTGACGGTCGCATCGGGGAGGTCAGAGGAAACCGTGCAGCCGACGTTACTTCGCGTCGGTGACGATGGTTCGGTCGACGTGCCAATTGTTGGGCCGGTACCCGTTGCCGGGCTCGAGCCCTATCGGGCGAGTCAGAACATTTCCAACCTCGCGATCCAACGCGGCATGTACCGTCATCCGTCGGTAACGGTCGAGATCAAATCGAAGGCCAT
>JANQQA010000144.1 GCA_028285205.1 Bythopirellula sp.
AACCAGCCGCAGCGCCGCGGCCGCCCGGTCGTCGTTCCGTACTCGCGGCCCACGTCGCGGATGTGCTGACCGATCTCGTCGTGCAATTCTGTCGGAAACGGCCCGCCGCCCACGCGCGTGCTATAGCATTTGGCCACGCCGATCACCTCGTCGATCCAGCGGGGCGGAATACCCGATCCGGCCGATACTCCAACGCCCGAGCTATTGCTGCTGGTGACGAACGGAAACGTACCGTGGTCGATGTCGAGTAGCGCGCCTTGCGCGCCTTCGAAGAGCAACCTTTTGCCGTCTTCGATGGCGTCGAGCAGGTAGTTGGTGGTCTCGCCGACATACGGCTCCAGCCGCTGGGCGTATTCGCGAAATTGCTGATAGACCGATGAGGCATCGAGCGCCTCGTTGGCATGACCATTCATGCCCGCGAGCATGGTCTTCTTGAATTCGACGACGCGTTGGATCTTTTCGCTCAGGTCGTCGCGATACAAATCGCCTAGGCGAATTGCCTGAGTCCGGCCGACTTTGTCACGATAACAGGGCCCGATGCCGCGCAGCGTGGTGCCGATGTTCTCGTTTTCAGGCGTGATGTCGTTAATGGCCCGATCTTCCGCCAAATGCCAAGGACAGACGACATGCACCCGGTCGCTGATCATCAGATTCTGATCCACACCGATGCCCCGCGAGGTGAGCGAATCGATTTCCTTCAGAATGGTCGGCGGATTGAGCACGACACCCGGTGTGACTACATTCATCACGTCGGGATTGAGAATGCCGCTGGGAATGTGGTGCAATTTGTAGGTTTGATCGCCGACGACGACCGTATGGCCCGCATTCGCTCCGCCCTGGTAACGGACGACGATATCGAACCGCGACGTGAGCAAATCGACCAGCTTGCCCTTCGCCTCGTCGCCCCACTGCAAACCGATCACGCAAGTTCCGGGCACCGCAGCTCTCCGCAGTAGATAAATTGATAAGTCCAAACAGGTTAGTGTACGTCGGAGCCGCCTGAGCGGTCAACCTGCCGATCGCCGTTGTCGGGTGATCTGCGTAGTCAGGTTTTGAACCTTGGCGGCCCTTGTTTCGTAGCATTGCTTGCAGCTATCTCTTCGCTGGAAGGTGCCTACTCATGTCTGCCAAATTTCCTCGGGACATCGTCCGTCAATTGGAGGACCCGCGCGCCGCCCGCTGAGCGCGGTGGTAGCTACTGATGAACTGATCTTGCAGATCACCCGTCATCGCAAGTTCTTTGCGACTACCGAGAGGACGACGACGGCGAACCTGTCATGCCCCGCGAGGATCTATAGTGGCGAGTCTTGAGAATGGCAGGCGGACAGGAAAGGCAAGCAGCGACGATGGCAATCTGCGAGTTTCTGGTGGCGCTGATAAACCACGGAAGAGTCGAGGTCGGGTCGCCAGCCCACTGGCAGGACGCTGAACTGCAGGCGGTTGACCAGATTCTGGCAGACTTTGAGCAGAATTATCGCTTGGAATTGCCGGGCGAACCACCACCCTATGTCGCCTCCGCTGGTAAGTGGGCGGCGATGAAGTTCTACCGGGCCTGCCAATTCGCGGTCTACCGCGACATTCCCGTCTCGGCGATTCACGAAGAATTAACAGACGCGCCGACGGACAAGCGCGGACCGGAAGTTCACTATTCGGTCGATCTTGTGTTCCGCTTCCTGCCGGACCTGGAGAAATTTGCCCGCTCGGCGGCTGAGCGGGACCCGTTGCTTGATCGTTTGCGGAAATGGGGGCAACGGTGGCCGCTTTCGTCGGTCGGGTTGGCTGATGTGGGAGACGTTTCGTCCG
Source organism: Bythopirellula sp. (assembly GCA_028285205.1). Classification (GTDB taxonomy): domain Bacteria; phylum Planctomycetota; class Planctomycetia; order Pirellulales; family Lacipirellulaceae; genus Bythopirellula. The sequence continues at coordinate 1,804 of JANQQA010000144.1, forward strand.
AGGGGTTTCGAGAAGACGCAAGTCTTATGTCACTCTATGCTGATCGCATTCTCGCGACCAACGATTTGGCGCGGCTCGCAGATCCGTCAGCGCGGGCCGCGGTTATGTGCGCCTTGGGCCGCCACACCGATTTGGCGCCACGTGTCGCAAAAGCGTTAGTGGATATGAATGTTCCGTCGAAATGATCGCCTTGGAGCCGTGAAGCGCGTAGAATTCGAAGCTCCGATGTGTCACCTGTCGCCTGACCTTTTGCGAGTGAATAACTCAATCCAATGAACGACGCTGAACCAAATGCATCGCTCGACGTTGGCAAGCGATTGACGGTCGACGTGCTCGAGCCAATGAAGCAGGCCTTTGTCGGCAAGGACGAGGTTGTCGATCTGCTCGGGGTCTGCCTCGTTGCGCAGGAAAACCTGTTCATTTTGGGACCGCCGGGCACGGCAAAGAGCGCCCTTGTGCAGGAGCTAGCGCGCCGTATCGAGGGCAATGTCTTCGACTATTTGCTGACGCGGTT
>JANQQA010000155.1 GCA_028285205.1 Bythopirellula sp.
CGGCAAACCCAGCGGCTCTGACGAACGCAACGACAGGACGTCTTACCCGGCGCGTTTCGGGCTGGACGCGGCGAGAGCGCGCGCCGACGAGCTGCTCATCGAAGCACTAACCTGCTTTGAACGACTGGGGCCCCGCGCAGAAGCGCTGCGCTGGCTGACGAACCTGATCGCGACGCGCGATCAGTAGCCGCCGATTGCGTCCATCCTTCGCAGGCAGGCTTCGCCCAAAGCCTTCGGCATCCGGAAATCAACAAAATATTCCGTCGCCACTCTTAGCACTAGTTGATTTGAGTAGCTCTTGCGCAATTCGAGGTACTCCCAGGGGATAAACATGTTTCTTGGGCACTTCGACAGAATATCGCCTTTGTGATGCAGCCAAAGCCCCTCCTCAGAACTCTCGGCATCGAAGACTGCGTATTCACCGTCATCCATCTGCCAATACCGGCGTTGCCAGGGAAACCAGAAGAGTCGAGGCTCTGAAAGGTATCCAACATAGATGTGCTGGTTACGAAACGAATAGCTGGGCGGTCCCGTCGTCGTCTCAAACTGGTTGGCGAGCTGTCTCCAGTGCCCGAAGTAGCCTCGTGGCCGAATAATCAGGGCGAGAACGGCAACTCCGGCCAACGTTATGAGTATCAGAAAGGTGGTCGATTCGAACATAAGGTGATCTTTGGGCGGCAGCGGCCATCGACCGACGGCGAGACGACTGGATTTCGCGCCCGTCTAGAGGCTTCGATTCGTCTTCCGCCTTTGGTTTGAATTGAGACTCTTACTCCAATTCGGTTTTCTTTCAGCGCCGCGTGAACAAGAGGCTCCGCTTCATGCAATTGAAGCAAGCTATACCCACAAGGTTGCAAAACGCTCAGAGATCGTCCAGAAAACTGTCCGCAAAGCTGTCTACTTTCCCATCTCTGTCAAAGTCGTCTATACCCCGGCCACGAAGGAAGTCCAGAGTTTCCCTGTGTTGTAGGTACCTCAGGACAATACATACGGCCAGCGCGATTAACACCACAAGGCAAAACACACAGATCCCGAGATTGGTAGCACCCGCGCCCAGCCATTTAGGAACGTCTGTTTGGCCAATTCGGAAAGACTCCATTGGCCCTTCGCTTATGGTTTGCCCAAGGGCGATAACGCCAATCACAAAGGGGAACATGCCGAAGCTAACGAACAGGAACAAGGCGCCACGAACAGTGGCAAGGAGGTACCTGAAGCGCTTCTTGAGGGTGGGCACCAGTCGATTTTACTCCTCCCGCCAGAGATACGAGCGTGACGCTCCACTCAAGATAGGACCGAGCGAGTCAAGTCACGAATCGACTCGCGCGATCGTTCGGAATGGGTGTGGAAGAACGGCAGACCTTCACCGGAGTCCCCTACCGGCCATTAGAAGCGGCCTCTCGCGTCCTATCGAATCTTGACGTACCGCGGGACACGCTTCCTAAGTATCCGCACGAGCACGGGGTCCATGAAATCGAAATCGTCAGGAATGGCGAGAACAGCCAGCTTTTTATCCTTGAGCATCGGCCTGAACTTCCTTGCAACCTTATTCCTGTGTGATTGCTCCATCACCAAGATCGCGTCCGCCCACTCGATCAGATCTCCGCTGACTGGCGTTTCGCAATCGGCATTGGTCCCTGCACTTATCGCCTCCACACCATCGTACTTGGAGAAGACCGCGGCGGCTGTCGGGCTCCGAAGACGATTCTCGCTACAAACGAACAGGATGCGCATGGTGCTACTCTACTTGCCGCCTGGCGGCTGGAAACGGCCAACAGCGATCACTCGACGGTAGCCCGAAGAGAAACTCCGCAAGATCTACAATCGCTGCGCCGCCATCCCCCACCGGGGAACTTCCCGCAGTTCGGACAATTCCAGTACAGCCAGCCGAACAGCCCGTAAATGGCAACCCCTAGTGCTGATAGCCAAAGTCGCACTGTGCTATCGAGGCCGAGGTGGCGCTCAAAGTCGACGAAGCGATCGAGGAGGTTTGGCAACCACAGCAGAACCGCAATGACTGAAACAACCTTTGCTCGACCAAGCGTCAATTCGTACTCGGAAATCACGAACTCCGCGGTCTTGCCGCTAATCTCCAGTGGGTTAGCAGCGCGTTTTGCTTTCTGCTCTGCGACGACCCTTGCCTGTTCAGCTAGCCGCGCTTCCATCTCTGTCGTCAGGTTAGCGTAGTTCTTCGGATATTGAACACTGTTGATCGATGCTTCAGCCTGTCGAAGTTCATCTAACGTGTAACGGCTGTACTCAATATCTCCGTCGCCATCCATGAGAAATGCTATAGCCCTGGCGAAAAATTCGGACCCTGGATGAGTGCTATCACGATGACGACCGACAAAATCACGCCTGCAGATCTCAATACGTCGACCCTTTCAACGTCAAGCGAAGCAATACCGGAGACAGGTATGGCAATGGGGCTACAACCTTCACAATCTGCGCCCCGCAAAACCTGATCGTCCACCTCGATGACGGTTAGATCATGCGTCGCGCCATCACTTGTCGTGAGCGACACCCTGTCACCAGCTCTAAGTTCGTCGACAGCTATTTGGGACGCATCGGGTGATTCGGCGTTGCTGGTTGTCACCGGCTGCATGGTAGTGCACGCGTTCATTAAACACGACAACAGAAGGACCAAGCACGTGACAGATTTCGCTCGCATTCCGCGTTACTTATCCCGATGGACACTACCGCTCGAGCCCCAAGCTAATTCTAGCACTACACCGTCGGACCCTCTGGGTAACAGCTGTGCTAGTGGCTCAGGCCTGCTACGCGGCTGGAGACGGCCAGAAGTAAATCGTTCGACTTCGGAAGTTTAGGGCGCGGGTTTACACCCACCTACGTAGCGACCTTGTCGATTGGAATCGCGTATCGCCGCAGTAACCCGTCGTACTCGGGCACCGAGTATTCGGACTCCAGCCGCCCTCCGTTCGCTTCGATAACGCGGGACGATGCGATGTTTTCCTCGAGGCAGATTACGAGCACCTCGGACATACCGAGGTGACCTGCTTGAGTAAGGGTTTGTTTGAGCAGCTCCTTTGCAACTCCGCGACCCTGCGCAGAGGGTCTAACACCAAACCCAATGTGCCCTCCTAGCAGTCTGAGCCTCTCTGTCATGCGGTGTCGTAGATTCGACACACCGACTATCTCACTATCTTCCACCAACCAAAAAGTAGTGCTTGGAACCGAGCCATCGGGGAGGTCAATGCCCAAGGACAAGTTGTTCAGGCGAGCAACAAGGGTCGCGAAATCGTTAAACTCGAAATCAAGGGTGAAAGGATAACGTTCTGCGCTGCCCAATTCGTCGAGATAACTTTGATAGCTGTCCTCGTATTCGACTGTGGGCGTTATTAGCGAGAGCATCGGCACTGCTTGTTGGTGATCGAAACTATTAGACGTCTTTGGCTGACTAACTGTCAGTTTAGCTCAACTCAGGCGACCGTCGCCTAGCGGCCAATGGCCGTCGTCTATTGGTAGCGAGCCAGCTTTCGCTCGTATACGAAGCCAGTTAGGCCAAGCACTGCTAGGATCACACCAAGCGACGCCACCGCTTTGTTTACCCACGAGCCTGCCCGCTCCACACGTTCCAGGCGATACGTCCGCGACCCTCCTTCGACAGGGGTGTTGAATACGCTACCGCGATAGGTGCGAGTGGTTAGAAAGTCCTTGTTCGTTCTCTCCTTCAGCATCTCCATGGCTTCCTGTGAGAACGGTCCCTCTCTCCGTGCATTGAGGAATAGTTCCTTCTGCTCTCCTTCCCGCACGATACCCCAAGACTCGTAATGATAGACTTTGTCTGGAACAAAGAGGCGAACAGTGCCCGCATAGAGTAGCCCCGCTCCGAAAGCGAGTAGCGCCGAGCAGATAAATAGCCAGCGGCGCCGATTGCCTATGATCAGTTGTTTCTGTTGCTGATAGTGATTCGCGACAACCGGGATCTGTCGTAGCTGAACGCGGGTCGGATGATCCAGGCCATCGACAAATTCGGCGACGTCCAATTCGAAAACCTCAAGTATTCGATTGAAGATGTCCGCCGATGGGACATACTTGCTGTTCTCTAGCTTCGATACGTAAGACTGCTCTATGCCGATCGCCGCCGCCAGTTCTGGTTGAGTCAAGTCTCGGGCCTGTCTCAATTGGCGTAGCCTTTCGCCAAGTTTCATTGGGCACCCCTATTTCGGCTCCATCACCAGATTCTTTTCTATTCTTACGCGAATAGGAATATGAATATGTCGGAATTCTCGCGAATAGTCGCGAACTTGCACGGCAGCTTCGGGCCGCTAGCAGCCTGCCACGCAGCGGTCTAGGCTACAATTCCAACGTCAGCTAATGACTCAAAGCTGACATCTGCACGTTAGAGTTACTGACGCCGACGAAGTTGCGAAGCGCAATCCCCTTGCTCACCCAGGCGCGGCGGTTGGTACTATCGAGCCTATGTCGCCAGTGCTTAGACACCTAGGTTTTCTCGCTACACAGCTCGCGCTGGTAGTTCTGTTCGGCGCCGTTTCTCTCTTCGCTAACAGGGAGTGGCTGCGCCAAGGAGAAGTCATATTGCCCACGCTGGCAGACGTAGAGATAGCGCTGCTCTTCGCAATAGGCTTCATGCTGTTGTCGGGGTTTACTGTCTCTTTGGTTATCGCGTTCATACTGTATGGTCGCAAGCACACTTGGCGGCGTCGCTCGCTCTTGAGCGGAGCGCTGTACATCATTCACATGGGGGTATTTTGGGTCCTCATGGGCGACTCGCTACCGACTTCATCTGATTGGCTGGTAATGGCGTCAGGGCTGATAGCGATTTTCTTGGCTGAACGCTCAACCGACGCGATTTGGAAACCACGCTGCGATCCTACGCACAGCTGAGCGACTCCTGTTGGCCGTAAGCAGAAGTAGTCCGAACATCTGCTATTCTTTCGGCTAATGAGCCATAACGGCCGTTCGCTAAGTGCTTCCGAAATTCCAAGGATTAGACTTGAAAGACGGTGATATTGACTATTCGAAATACAATCTTGCCGAGCTAAGAGAAGCGGAAGCAACAATTGATTCGCAGAGTTATCCGAAGAATCACGCTAATCTACTAGATGCTCTATCGAAGCTCTCGATTGATGGAAATAATATCGACTCTCTCCCCGACGAGACGGAGACGGAAAAGTTTAACTGGTTTTTCCCAGATCGAATCGAGACCCCAGATCAGATCAGAAAATCACTCTATGTCGGGGCAGCTGCTTGTGGTTTGATCGCAGTTGTAACTGCTTGCATTACGAGCTACGCGGTGTTTAGAGAACCAGTTCTGGGAATTGACGCTTGGAGTTTTGGTGATGCAGCACTATTTGCTATTTGCGGATACGGCGTGTTCCGTGGCTCCCGTGTGGCGGCGATTCTAGCAACGGTAATCTTCGTTCTTGATAGGTATTTCATATACGTGGACGAGGGAATATTTCCTAGTGGGATCTCTTTTGTTTTCTTCCTACTGTTAGTCACTGGGGTTCGGGGCACGTTTGCCCACAATAAGAGCAAGGCGGCCAATTGAAGAGTCTGAAGAAACCTTGAAGAATCGACTTCTGCGTGCTTTGGCAGTTCTGCTGATCGTCATCACAACGGCGGCGCCTGAGATGGCGGGCTTTGCCGTGAACCTGTTCGTGCTGTTGGACGCTCTTGGTGCGGAGCTATTCTTGCTCTGCTTCGCCGTCGGTGCGCGTATGCACGTCAGAACGCTCATCGAACGGTTTCGCAAATACATGGAACGACTCGATCCATACTTTTTCGTTCCATCACGCTATCAGGTTGTTGACTGTCCGGCGATATCGATGCATACGATTCCCGGTTACATCAGCCTTTATCTCTTCGTCGTGTGTTTTCCATCAATTAGCGTTGATGCGTAGCCGAAAGCCCCTTTTGGCCGCGAACCGCTGCTGGCCGAGCGTAGACGGATGCATACTATGCTGCGGTCGCCCTCGTGCCTATACGAAATCCGAGATAAGCCAGGAAGAAATGAGCCACAAGAGCGGGTGGCGCGGCGACGACAAATGGAACACCGGTCACCACCACGGCAAGCATCAATACGGCGACCCCAACGCACACGATGCTCCCCACCCAGGCTACGCGTCGGTTAAGCAACCTAGCATGTTTGATTTCTGAGGCGAATACTGCACCGAAGCCAAAGAACATGGCTACGTTTCCCGCGAAAAAGAGAACCAGCGCGGATCGGTACATCGCATCAACCAGGCCTGGCTCCGCCGCCACGACCGAGATGGCAGCAGCGTAGCCGCCGAGCATGTACGCATACATTGCAACTTGAATAATTGCCCCCAAAGCAACCGCTGACCAGGCAATTCGCCGTGGACACCAACTCACGCCTCCTCTCGTTTCGGTGACGAGAGCCAACGCTGAAACTGCCAGAACCAGATATACACCGACCTCGATGAACCACAGCGTCGAAAGCGCGCTCCAATTCTCGGTCAAGTGCTCGGCACGCTCGACGGGTGTTGGCCCGCCCGCTTCATCTGCCGCTGGCACCCTACCGAAGAAAGCGGCGAAAAGTGAGATGTTGACAACCAGCGTGAGGGCCGTAACCGCGATCGCGAAGCCGGCGAATCGCGTTGAGCTGTCATGTTCCTGCATGGAATCTCACCTCTCTTCCGCGAAGATTCTACACCTTCAGTCGATGTCGGATCGACATCAGGGAATTGCTCCACAATTGTCGAGTTGTTCGAGGAGGCTTTGGACGATAGTCTCGACGAATAGCGCGCAACCAAACCTGGGCAGCCGCTAGCTCGGACCGTGTCTGACCGCTTCAGGCTAGAAGCGGAAGTCGTATGAATTGAGTTAGGATTTCAGCTAATGCCCCTTAGCAGCCGTTCGCACGCGTTGGAACGCATGGACGAGGATTTTGTGCGCCAAGAAAGGCTAGCTTCCACAAGAATCGAACGCGTAGCAGTGATCGCTGCGCTGTTACTGATCGGTCGTTCTCTGGTTGCTGATAACACGAGCCTTGAGGAGGCGACCGAAGTAGTCGCCGAGAGGGCCGTCGCGGGTTTGCGTAATAGCGCAATTGATAAGCTATCCTCCGCAGGGCTCGCGGAATCTGATGTTGAGAGAATTTCGGATGAGCTCTATACCAGGATAATGGAGTGCATGTCACACACGATGGAGCAACGCAACAAAGGGAACGAGGTCGAAGCACAGCAAGCTGACGACTATCTGGACCAATGTATTCGAGACGCTTTTGAAGGAGCAGGAATCTCCTTTCCGTAGCTCAGTCTGACGGTCCGACTCTGCCCGCTCTTGCCCGTTGGGAGTACGTTGCTGACGGTCTGCTATTCTTTCCACTTATGACCCGCAGCAGCCGTTGGCGATGAAACTTCGCCAATTCGAATAGGGAATTTACGTGACTAGTTCTGACAATCGGCGCCAACGAAACTTGAGGTACGTGCTCGAGACGCGCGAGGCGCCGCAAAAAGTAGCCCGATCCAAGAACAGGATTAGGGTCATTGGCCACGTGGCCGGCATAGCACTAGTAATGGTTCCGGCCCTTTACTTTCGAGACGTAGGCTATTCGAAATTTGTAATTTCGTTCCTTGCAGCGATTGGCGGCACTCTTGTGTTCTGGGGCGAGGTCAATCGATCCTCAACGGAACAAATTGAGGATCTGCACGACTTTATCGATTTCCAAGGAATCAAAGCGGAGATTGATCGATCGCAAATCTAGCCGCTCGCGAGCTGTTCGAGAGAGGCGGCTCCTGGTAACCGGATCGCGGAAGTCTCCGGATGTAACGGCGCTTGTTTGTGTTATGCGACTAACGGTCGCAGGCGAATCGAGCCAAAGTGACTTGCGTAGGCGTGAATGGCTGGGGAGCCACCTAGATGCATGAGCAGAATCTTCGCGCCCTTTTCAAAGCGCCCTTCTTCGGCAAGTCCTAGGAGCCCGTGGATTGCACGACCTTCATAGACAGGGTCGGCTATCAATCCCTCCGTGCGCGCTAATAGCTGAATACCATCGATGATGTTGGTATCGGGATCACCATAAGCATTGCGACTGGACGCAGTCACTTCAACGTCTTGTTCCGATACACGCACATCTATTCCAAGTTCGCGCAGCGCACTATTGGCTAGCCTTTGTACGCGCTCCTTTTTGATCTCTGTTTCACCATCATCAGCGATTCCGACAACGCGAGTCTTGATCCCTAGAGCAGCAAACCCCGCTAACAAACCAGCTTGCGTACTGCTTGAGCCAGAGCAATGAACGAGATAGTCGAAGTGCATGTTGTTGTTCTGCGCCTGGACGCAAATCTCTGCGGCACACTTGATGTACCCGAGGCTCCCAAGGCGATGCTCCGACGCTCCGCCCGGTATTCGATAGGGTCTATGCCCTCGTCTCTTGAGCATAGCCGCGAACTCGTCCAACGGACCCTGGTCTTCGATGGGGCGCTGTGTTTCCTCCACGTACAGATCAGCCCCGATTAGGTGACTAATTAGCAGATTGCCAACTGTTCGGTACTGTGGACTTGCGTCCTTTGCCCACGCACAGTGCAGAAGTGCACACTTCAGGCCGGTTTTAGCGGCAGCAGCAGCGGTTTGGCGAGTGTGGTTGGACTGAATGGCGCCGACAGTGGCCAACATATCGGCGCCCGAGGCAATGGCATCGCCAACCAGGAATTCCAGCTTCCGCGTCTTGTTGCCTCCGCCCTCCAGGCCGGTAAGGTCGTCCCGTTTCATCCAAACGTCTAGCCCGCCGAGATGTGCGCCTAAGTTTTGCAGCGGGTGCATTGGAGTAGGCAGGAGCGCCAGCGACGCTTGCGGAAACTTCCGGAGGCGATCTCGTAGATCGCCCAATGCGGCTTCATCAACCATGTCGGAACCCTCAGTATTGAACTCGGTTTGCGACGATTCTGATTGAATGTTAGAGGCCGTCTGACGAGCCGTCGTCACGATCCCGATATTGCATCACGTGGTACGAAAGCGCACGTCGAGATGAATGGTGAGCGACCGCCCGTGTCAACTGTGCTATCCGTCTCGCCCCGGTTCATCCGGATTGCTTGAGAATAAAGCGATCTTGTTGCCCTGAGGATCGCGCAGATAGCCGACGTAGAAATGCGGTCCATACGCGTCACGGAAGCCCGGCTTCCCTTCGTCAAGGCCACCCGCGGCGAGCGCGGCGGCGTGAAGATCACGCACTTGTTCTTGGCTACGAGCCTCGAACGCGATCATCGCACCGTTGCCGGCGGAGGCGGGACGTCCGTCGAACGTTGGCTTTACGTAGAAATCCGGCGGAGCGACAGACTGGCCCGGCTGTTGCGGCAGGGTGTAGCTCAGGCCCTCAGGACCCTCCTCCAACGAGTAATCAAGTGCCGGCAAGAACGCCGAGTAAAACTGCTTTGCGCGAGCGAGGTCGTCAGCACCGACGGTCACATAGGCAATCATGCTGTGAATTACCTGCGGGAACTCTGGTTATTGCGACGAAGATTATTGCATTGCGGTAAAGCGGCACACAATATCGTTCAATGGGCGCACAGCGTTCCCAGGGTAGGCGTGACTGGCCCGACAACAGTCATTCCACGACTGAGCAAAATCAGTACCTGAGGGTCTGAGTATGCGGCTGAAGCACTATTGGGTGTCTGGTGGATCCGTAGAATTCGATGCCGATACCGGCGTCGTAACGCCCGAGCGCGGCGAAACAGGTTTGCCCGCTAGCTGGGGCTTCGTCTGGAAGCAGCGCGGTCGTTGGTTCGGTCTTTGGCACAACGGCGACTGTCTGGTTTTCCAGCACGGCGGAGACCGATGGGACTTGACCTCCGACGTGCAGCTGCAAGTCGAAGGCAAGCTCTGGCGTACATTCCAGATTTGCAGAGGCACGGACACCGAATACGAATTCTCATACTGGTTCAAAGGGTCGATTGCTGCTCACATTGATCCAACGTACGACAAGCTCGAAGAAGAGTCGGATGATTTCTTTTGCTACGTGACCGCTATGTGGAAGTACTGGAAGGACCGGAGTCCGGACGATTTCGAGGTCGTCGCACGGCGCGGTCTTGCTGACGTTGGTGATGCCGGGACCGACCACCGCACAAGCTCATGAC
>JANQQA010000161.1 GCA_028285205.1 Bythopirellula sp.
AATCGAGCGCGATCGCCTGCTCGGCCCGTTGCTCGGCCTGATCGATGTCGCCGATGTCCAACAGCATTTCGCCCGCACGGACGACCGTCGGCGCGTGCCTAGGATCAATCTTCACCGCGGCTTCCATGTGAGCTACCGCCTCCACGCGCGATTGCGTCTGCCAGAGCGCCTCGGCCAAGTGTCGCCGAGCATCGGCATCAGTGGGGCTGGTGGTTACGGCTTCGTCCAATACGGCCCGTGCGCGGTCCCATTGCCCCAGTTCCATCGCGGTCACACCATCGTGCGACAGTTCGCGACAAGTCGCAAGCGACTCGGGCACAATCTTGCGATTGCGCATCGACATACAACCACACGTGCTCAGCAGTACCAACGCCAGCGACGCAACGAGGCACGGATGACGACGCGGTTCGGGCTTATTGACAATACGGATCAGGATATCGTTCATCCTTTCGCGAACTAACGGCGCGAGATAGTAGCAAGGCTGGTCAATCTGCTGCAACCCATGTGCCTGAGCTGCGCGATTTGGTAGAATGGGGCCTGCTAGCAGATCCTATTACCAACGTCCGCAATTCCAGCTCCTACTATGCCATCGGTTTTTGACCAAACTGGACTTCGCTTTGAATACCCCGAGAATTGGTCGCTCGAGGAAGCGTCGGATTACCAGATTGAACAGGTCGTCGTGTCGAGCCCTAACACGGCGTTCTGGCAGCTCACTAAATACCCGGCCGATGCGGAGCTGGAACCGCTATTCGACGAGGCCCTGGCTGCGCTCCGGACCGAGTACCCGAAGATGGAGACCGAGCCTGCTGCGGCCGAGCAGGTCGAGTCGCAGCCGCTGGTGGGTTTCGATGTGAACTTCATCTGTCTCGATCTCACCAACACCTGCTGGCTACGCGGATTTCAGACGAGCGAGGCAACATACTTGCTGCTCTGCCAGGCCGAAGACCGCGAGTTTGCCCAGGTGTCGCCAGTGTTTCAGGCGATGCTAGCGAGCTTGTTGCGTCATCTGGCTTAAGTGTTGCAATCGGAGTGCTGGTACCCGCAAGCGTGTAAAAGCTACAAGCAAGCGGTGAGCAACGGACGATCGACCGTGGACGTATGGGAACGCCTCAGCCGAGGAAAATCGATCTCAACTCGGTCGTCAGGCTGTTTGGCACGCGACCTGCATTAACCTCAGTCAGTCGTCACGCATGCGGCTTCGACTTCTGCCTGGCTCGCAACGGGCGGAAAGCTTGCGACCCAGCCGCGTGCCAACCTCGTCAAGAGCGTCGGAGTATGACGCCACACAGTTCCCGTCACGGGCAGCACGAGCACGACGCATCGAGAAGGGTCCGGGTAGCATCCCTCGCAGGGCTGCCCGGGCCCTTTTTCAATGACTAGGGGTGAAATGGCTAACGGCAATGACGAATGACGAAACACCCAATGATGAATCTTCGTTGACGGCGGGTTTCGCTCAGCCGCTATTCTCAGGTCAGCCGCCGTTTTCTTTGATCAAATCGACGATTTCGTCGTGGGCAGGGAAGCGACCTTCTTCGAGCTTGCAGTAAATCAGCTGGTCGTCGATCTTCACGTCAAAGATCCCGCCGCTACCCTCGATTAGTTCCGGCTCGATGTCGCACTCTTGCTTAATCGTGGCCGCCAAACTGGTGGCCTGTGGCAGATAATCTCACATTACGCAGTATTTGATCGAGATATGCATCATGAACTCACAATAAGGGGCCGCGTTAACGTGGCAATTCTAGACCGCGAACGCTTTGCGGTAAAATGCCAGTCGTTACACAAACCAAAACGTCTTCTCTTTCCATTGCCGATAGGGCTCTCCAAAGGCCTGTTCCAACACACGGTCTTCGAGCTTCGATCGATACAACTGCATCGCAATGAATGTCACGAGAATCGCTATGCAAACCCAGTGGGTCCGGGCGGCGATGAGCCAAACGGCTGATTGGGCGAAGAACTGGCCAAAGTAGATGGGGTGACGGATCAAGCGGTAGGGACCCGTTACTTTCAACTCACGCGGTTCGGGCACAATGCTCAAGCTGCGAAACAACACGCCGTAGCCCCACACTTCAAAGACAAATCCGAAGGTCATGATAACGCCATAGGCGAGCGCTTGTTGCCAGTTGATCGTAGTTCGCCACAGAAACGCGTCGTACGCAACTTGCCAGCTTGGATCAACCATGCCCAACAGTGGCGAAAGCCAGATGGGAATGAGCGGCGCAAAACCTGTGAAAACGGTAAACGCAATCACCCAGCCATCGGAGGCCCGTGTGCGAGGTGGTAGACGAAAGCAAAACGCCAGCGCGATCAACAGAAACGTGAGGTCGATCATCACCGGAACCCACGGCATACGCACAATCTGACCACCGGGAAATTCACAGTAGGGCCCCAGTTGCCAGAATGGCGTGCGCCAGTACTTTTGCGCCTGGGATAGAAAGTACGCAAAGAAAAACGCCGCTCCCGCCACCCGAAACGCCCAATCCGGCGCCGCCAACCACAGCCGCATCGGCCAGGATCGGTGGTCGTTAGTTTCGGATGGGTTCATCGTCGCGGTACTCATTGGTTTCTATTTCTTGCCCTCAGGCCGCTCGGCCAGTTGTTGTTCTCGTCCGATTTTGGTCACCGACTTAGCACTGCATTCCGATGGCTTCGCCGGTCTGTGTTAGATTCGTGGCTCGAACTCCGTCGTGCCATGCCGCGCGGCGTCATCTGCAAGCATAGCTCATCGGAGCGAACGCAACTTCTTCGCCAAATCGGCCGCTTTTGTCGATTTGTCCCGCCTCGTTACGCTTGCTTTGAGGTTTTGAAAGGTTCTTCGTTTTCATTTACATAACCTCCGTCTCTTCAGCGGCGCTGCTAATTCACAAGTCCTTGCGGGTCCTGCGGTTGTGTCATCTTCTCTGCGAAAGCCGAGCCGAGTTGTGAAAGGTTTGAGATTATCAACCTTTCAAAACTCCCTTCGCCCTCCGCACCCGCCTGCCACCCTTCACGCGTCACAATTACCGCGTCCGCGCAGCGAGCAACGGTCCGCGACGCAGCTGGCTGCTCCGGTTGGCGTAGGGCCAACAGCCAGCTTAGCGGATGGTCTGGCCCAATTTCAACGAAGAACTTGGATGTCGAACGTGCTTGCTGAACGATGATCCCAGTGGGATCGAAACCGTGTGTTCAGCGGTCGGGCGCCACCGATATCGCCGAGCCAGCGAATTGCGTCGAATGCGGCGAGCTGATGTGATCCCGTGTCGAAACTGAGGGACGTGTATGCCGCAAGAGGCTTCACTCGTTGCCTGCAGGGCTTGTGATGTTGCCGCTCGCGATGACTACTATCCTCGTTCGTCTTCCGGTTCCCAATCGGTGCGGTCAGCATCGTTGCGGGCAGCGCGCTGATAGTAGGTGATCACATCCAGGTCTTCGATGACGAACTGCAAGGAACCGTCGGAAAGAGCGAAGTGAGCGCCGCCGGGATGATGGCTGCCGAATGAACGAGATTGAAAATCAAGCAGCTTGTGTTCGACCGGATTGTGGTCGTTGTAAGAAAAGGCGTTGATCGGTTCCATCCCCGCGGCCAACACGATCGGCAGTGCCCACACGCCATTCTTCGCGGCTGACGCCCAACCACACCACCCGCTGTCGACGCTTTGATCGCAGTAACGAGACTCGCCAATCATGAACGTGTTGGAACTGCCGTCGGTGATCTCTTTGAACCCGATGTTCTCGTTCAGCATCAGCACGCCGTTGTCAAAGAACACACGCGCGTCCGACTGTGAGGTACAGGCCGGCTCCGCCCCTCCGCCTTGCACACCAAAGTACGTGATGTAATTCGTGCCTTCGGCAGAGACCGGATCCGTCGGGCACTTGAAGCTATCGTTTGGTTGCAAAAACAGCTCGTGATTCTAGCGGGACCCTTGCACGTTGGTGGTTGATGTGAACCCGGCCGAGAGATCGAACTGTTCGTACAGGTTCCCGCCTTCGACATACGGCAACACCAGCACGGTCCAAGGAGGACCGTGAATTCCGCTGCCACGGCCGCAATCCTCGATCCTGTTGACTCCCTCCATGACGCTGCCCATGGGAAATTCGTCGCGAGCAGACTCATAATTGAGACAAGCCAAAGCCAGTTGCCGCATCCGATTGCCGCAGTCGGTCCGACGAGCTGCTTCGCGTGCGGCCTGTACCGCGGGTAGCAACAACGCGACAAGCACACCGATAATCGCGATCACTACCAACAGTTCGACGAGCGTGAAGCCAACGAGACGAGCTTTGCCAATAGGTCGAAGTGATTTACGCATTGCAAAATCATCTGGATATGAGAAAAGGAGCTTCGATAGCAGTGCCCTTATGGTAAGTTCACGTGAAAACGCATGCAATAGCTGGCCCATCTGCCGTCGCCTGCACGATGGTGAAATGCGGCAAAATGCCTTACTCGTCATCAGCTCTAGTCGTAGCCAGCTGGCCGCAGTCAGCGGCGGAAGCAGTTGGTGAACGGCGATTGCAATCCTGCTGGAGTCGCTCCCGATGATCAGATCTGTGTTGGCAATGTTCGCACTCACGATGCTCCTGGGGTGCAGCGATGATGGAAGGTACCTGCTCTCGGGAAACGCTACCTTTCAAGGCGAACCGATTCCCAGTGGCGAGGTGCGGCTCACACCCGACGCGGACAAGGGCAATCGTGGCCCCGCCGTGTTGGCAAAGATCAAGGACGGACGTTACCAGACGTCTGAAGACAAGGGCGTCGTGGGGGGTGCCTACGTCTTGCGCGTGACCGGCTATGGCCAGGCAGTGAACTCGAAGGACCCGACGGCGCCCGATTTTGGCCGACGACTATTTCCAGCCCAACGCCTCTACGTCGACCTGCCTGAGGAAGACCACGAGTACGACATCGTCATCGAATAGCGGCATATTATGAACGGCGATCACGCCGCTATTTTGCTAACGAACTGGCGAGAAAGTCATTCGATTGCGATACGTGCCTGGGCGATGACCAACGGTCTCCCAGCCGCGTCCGACGGACGTAGCGGCAAGTGTGACGAAGATCTCGACCGAGGACTGCTTGCTGTCGCCTGACCGTCGGAACTCAATCGCGTTCATAGGCAGACCCCAGCCGGCGGTCGGCGAGAGGTCGGTACTCAGTTGTTGGGTCCAATCGTCCAGTTCTATCGTCCCAACGACCCGGTTTTCGTCGTGAAGCGAGATTGTCAGTGGCTCCCCACGTGTGAGTTTCCCAGACGCAAGCTGTCGGAAGGGGCCTTTTTCTCCCGAGGTCGCCTCGACCACATTGAACATTTCGTTAGCGCCAAGGTATGCCATCCGCGCGGGTCGACCGGTCGGGTAGTCCGAGGGAAGTACTTCGATTTGAACTTCGGGGCAGGGCGAAAAACTCAAAGACAATTCGCTGTGCCCGGCCACGATGAGCAAGGTGAATGTGTTGAGGTGTGAATAGGTATCCTCGGCGAGGGTTCGCCACGTGGTGCAGATGATTTCGTCGTTCTCTGGCTGGCGAAGCACCTCAACGATCGCTTGATCTTGGTAGGCGAAACGATGTTGACCGACGTCGATTGACTCAGTGGCGACGAGCTGACGACGGGTCGTATTCCGCGGCGCGATCAATGACCAGAAGCCATCGGGCGAAATGCGGTCGAAACTTAAGCGCGGAAGACAGTGAACGTTGACGTGCTCGAAACTCACGAAGAGATCAGATGTGGCTGGGCGGTAGCTCGCCTGTTCGCCGAGCGCGATCTTCAGCTGAGGAGGCGCGGCGTGATCCTGCGTTACAGTAGGCGGCGTGATGTTCAACGGCCGCGTTGAAGACGTCGGTGGTAGCTGTGCCCAAACGCTGAAGACTCCTGCGAGCAAGCATACAGGAACGAGAACGATGCCGGATCGATGTTTCGGCCCGCCTCGATAAAACATCCAGCACAGCGCAAAGCCGCATAACGAGATCATCAAACCGACCGCCCAAAAGCCGCGCAGGCTGTACGGGAACAACACGCGACCCGCGACCGCACCGCCGAGCCACCCTGACGAAATCAACAAGATTGCCGTGGCTACGAAGTATGTACGTTGCTTCCGCAGGTGCCAAACGCCCCAGACGGCAACCACCGCGACTACGAGTGGCAACACCAAGTTCAGCCAAAATCGGCTATGAGTGAGCGGAAAGCCCTTAGGGCTGACCCACAGATAGGTGGTCGGAACGACGATGTGGACGGCGAATGTGAGTAGGCAAATGCAACGAAGTAGAAACTCTGTCATCGCTCAAGTTATCACTCTAGGTCGTCATCCAGGTCCGACGGTCCCGAACACGTCGACGACCCACCACTCGATGTAGACCATCAGCGGATTGTTATGTCCGAGCAGTAGGACCGGAGCGTAGAGCCACATCACGGCATAGAATCCATCCCAGCCGGTCGCTTCGCGAAGCCAGAACCCAAGGGCCAGCACCGGTCCGCTACTCAGCAAATAACCGATCACGGCGATGATGATGACCTGCGGCCAGCTGACTCTTTTTGCTCGCTCAGAGGTTGGAGGTTGGTCTGGCATCGTCGCGTAGGGCAGGGGCGAGGTACGCACGGTTTAGGGTTCTGACTCGTTTAAACGTCTGCACTTGCTTCCATCCTACCAAACGTTCGTCCTTGGTTTGATGGACTTTTCCTGGTATAGATTGGGCTACATTAGCAAGCAATTCACTACTTCGTCGAGCGTGAAACGACCATGGAAGAAGAACTCGTACATTTTTTTCAGAACCAGAACGGCTTCTTCCTGTTTCTCGAGATTGCCATCTTGCTGGGGATTTTGGGCAAGGCCGCCGATTGGCTGGTGGGCGAGGCAGTAGTGCTCTCGGAACGGTCGGGGTTGCCAAAGGTCGTGATCGGAGCGACCGTGGTGAGCCTTGGCACAACCGCGCCGGAAACTGCCGTGTCGGTGTTGGCGGCACTCAACGGTGAACCTGGTTTGGCGCTGGGCAACGCGGTGGGATCGGTGATTTGCGACACGGGCTTGATTCTCGGCTTGGCGGCGCTGGTGATGCCGCTGAAAATGCCGCGCGCCATCGTCAATCGGCAGGGCTGGCTACAGTTCGCAGCTGGGTGGCTGCTTATTGCCGCTTGTTGGCCTTGGGGAGAGAATCCTTTCGAGGTTGGTGGCGTGATGCCACAAGGGGTTGGCTTCACTTTTCTCGTCCTGCTTATCGGATACTTGGCGTTGTCGGTGCGTTGGGCGAAGACTGGGAGCGGCGCTACGGAGTTGGAAGAGTTTGAAGGAGACGTCGCCGCGCCGATGTGGTACGTGATCACGAAGCTGATCGTTGCGATCGCGCTGGTCGTGCTGGCCAGTCATATCCTGATTCCGGCCATCGAGGAAGCGGCGCTGCGATTGAGTGTGCCGCAGGGCATCGTCGCCGCGACCCTGGTGGCATTTGGCACTTCGTTGCCAGAGTTGGTGACCGCCATCACGGCGGCAAAAAAAGACCACGGTGACCTGGCCATTGGCAACGTCATCGGTGCCGACATCCTCAACGTGCTGTTCGTGGCAGGCGCGTCTGCGGCGGTCACGCCAGAGGGCCTGACCGCATCGCCAGGGATGTTCAAGGTCACATTCCCCGCGATGCTGCTCATCTTGTTGCTGTTTCGCGTGGGCGTTTCGTTTTCGGGCGATCGGCTTAAGCGGCCCTTGGGCGCGACGCTGCTGATCGTGTATCTAGTCTACCTGGTGTTGAGCTTTACCGTATTGAAAACGGCGTAACAGAAGTGATTTCTTGTTTCGATCGGCTCACTCGTCGGACTTCGACGTTGATCGAACCAGCAGCCAATCGCCCAGGCGTGGTGAAAGCTGTGACAGCGCGGCGAGCACCCTTACCTTCCACGGCACGACCAACTCGGTCTGCCGTCGCTCGCAGGCGGTGAGGATGCGCTCAGCGAGCCACTGCGGATCGATGCCTTTCAGATTCGCGCCGCCGCCAGGAAGTCGCGCCTCGGCGGGCAAGCCCACTGCCTGTGCGGCATAACGCGCTGTCGCATCGTCGCGCAGAATTGGCCCCGGGCAGACGAGCAACACATGTAGTCCTTCCGGTCCCAGTTCCAACCGCAATTGCTGCGCGTAGGCAGCGATGGCAAACTTGCTTGCTGGGTAGGCGCCCAAAAACCGCGCGGCCACCTTGCTCGCCAATGAACCGATTTGCACGACGTGGCCCTGTTGTTGTAACAGATCCGGCGTGAAGGCGCGCGTCGTGCGGACGGTGGCGAGAAAATTGACGTCGAGCAGTTCCTGAAAATCTTCGGTCGTCGTTGCGTGGATCGCCCCGCGTGCCGATCGACCGGCGCAATTGCACAGCATGTCGACGCGGTCGTGACGTTGCGTCACTTGTTGCACGAGGTTGTCCACGTCTTGCTGCACGGTGAGATCGGCCGCGACCGACATGACTTCGCCACCCAAGGCACGCAGGTTCTCCGCCAACTTTTCGAGAGGTTGCATCCGACGCGCAACCAGCACCAACTTCGCGCCGTGCGCCGACAGCGTGCGTGCGATGACGGCGCCCAACCCGGCCGAGGCGCCTGTCACGACGCAGACTTTATCCTGCCAGTAGTCGACGTTCATGGTGGGAGCACGGAAACGAGCGAGGGGTTGTGACTAATTTCCCGCTTATGACGGGAGCATCGACGGAAGCTCGACGGTTCTTGTTGGTTGCCCAACCGCAGAGCGCGAAGGTTAAGTTTCCGAGAAAGTATGGTTGAAGGTCGCCTGGGCGACAAGATGTCGCTGAATCCGGAGATCGCGTGCGGACCCGCGAAAACGTACTATTCCCAATCCGATGTGGAAGGGCAACAATAGAATGGCTCAACTTGCAACCAGTGTCACATCTAGCGCGACATCAGTGACCGATTCTGCAGGAAGTCGCAATCACATGGAAGCCACAATCGCACAAGTCGCATCCGAATTCGAGTCGCTCCAGATGCCACAAGATCCAGCACAAAAAGCACGCACGAAAATTGTCGCCACCGTCGGCCCTGCTTGCGATGAACCTGAGCAGCTCGCTCATTTGGTTCGCTGTGGCGCCAACGTCTTCCGCCTGAACATGGCGCACGGGGAACCCGAGCAGCTGCAGCTGATCGTCGATCGCATCCGTAAACTGAGCGAGGAAGTGAACGAGCCGATTGCGATTCTAGCCGATTTGGCCGGCCCCAAATTCCGTCTCGGCGACCTGGAAGGCGGAGAGGTGTTTTGCGCTCGTGACGCGGAGTTTCATTTCATACAGGGCGAGTCCACAAGCCAGAACGAATTGACCTGCAGCTACGAGCCGCTCGTAGACGAGCTCACCGTCGGCGATCACGTCATGTTGGCCGACGGCACCGTCAGCATGGTCGTCGAGGATCTACTGCCCGGTCGAGCGCGTGTGCGCGTCGTCCAAGAAGGCGTCATTCGCAATCGTCAGGGAATCAATCTTCCCGGCGTGCAATTGAGTGCACCGGCGATCAGTGTGAAGGATCACCAACATGCCATTTGGGCCGCGAAGGCGGGCGTCGACTTCGTCAGTCTGAGTTTTGTGCGGTCCGCCGACGAAGTGCGGACGCTCAAAGACATCCTGCGGTCGAGCGGATCGAAAGCCAGCGTCATCGCGAAGATTGAGAAACGCGAAGCACTACACCGACTGGACGAGATCGTTGCCGAAGCCGACGGCATTATGGTCGCGCGCGGCGACTTGGGCGTGGAGATCGACGTTGCCGAAATGCCGTTGGAGCAGAAGCGCGTCATCAAGAAATGCCAAGATTTCCATAAACCGGTGATCATCGCCACCCAGATGCTCGACAGCATGCACGAAAGCTTGCGGCCGACGCGAGCCGAGGTGACCGACGTGGCCAATGCGATTCTAGATGGTGCGGACGCCTGCATGCTCTCAGGCGAAACCGCGATCGGCAAGCATCCGGCTGCAGCGGTCAGCATGATGAATCGCATCGCCCGCGCAACGGAGGCGAGCATCCTAGGCCGTCCGTTGCGAGCCGCCGGCGCGCAACGTGCCGACGGGCTCCACGAAATCACCAGCGCCGTCGTACACGGCGCCGGCGAGATGGCGCACGCCCTCAGTGCCAAGTTGGTCGTGGTTTCCAGTCACTCGGGACGGACCGCACTGGCACTCTCGCAACAACGAAGTTTCGTACCGACGATTGGCGTGAGCGCTGAAGAGAAGACGCTGCGTAAAATGTGCTTGTATTGGGGCGTCATGCCGCTCCGTAACGCACCTGCGTACAACGCCGAAGAACTCATCGAGCACACCGATGCCTGGTCGTGCCAACACGGCCTGGCGACACGCGGCGACCGCATCGTGATTGTCGGTGGTTCGCACTTGACCGAGGCGACCCAGCAAAAAAGGACTTCCGGCGTACACGACATCGTGATCGTCCACGAAGTGCAAGGCGTGGGCCAGTAAAGTCGCCTTGCTCAACTGGCAGACAGTTGTTCTTACACACAGACCACTCGTCATCCGGACATTCCTCCCGCAGGCTGCCCTTGAGCTAAGTTGGCAGCACGACGCTAGTTCTGCTCGATTGGTTGGCCCATTTTCATCACGTGGTTCACGGCCGTGTAGTCGGTGCGAGAACGCGAAGTTGAACCTGATTACTCGATCGGTGTCTTGTGCTGATGAAGAACGCAAGACCTGACGGTCAAATAAGTAGCTCACGACTGGCCCAGATTTTTTTACTGCTAGGGTTTCGACAGTTTGGACATGCTGAGCCCACCCGATTGGAAATGCTTCTATATTTTGCTTCGTCACCGCGAAACGGATAAAATCAAGCCTGAGCGTTTGACGCTGTTTCTGAACACTCGTTTGGCCCCTCGAGGACTAAAGTGGACGCGTTTCGATTTGCTCCTGAGTTGTTCCAATTCCGCACCGACGTGATGGAGCGAATGGCGGACGAGGGCTTCAATTGGCTTAGCCATTATTCTTCCGTTGACCCGATCCATGACGATTATGGCATTGAGGTTTGCGGGATTCTTCAACGCGACGATGCGATCGCGATTCTTGAGCTCTTGATGTCGATGTTCCCAACATGGTCGCCGGGATGACTGCAATACAAGGCTCACGGTCGTGAGCCAGGCTGGAAAGCCAAGGTCTTTCGCGATCGACCGCGGCAACGCGAAGTTTGGGAAACGACATAGTCGTAGGCTGCGATGGAACAGCTTGCAATCGCACCACGTTGCGATTCACTGATCGAGATTACCATTTAGACGTTACCGCCAGCTGAGTACCCAATCGTCGTAGACCTTCGTCGGGCATTCTCACCAATCGGGCTTCGGCTCAATTGATCCTAACGCATCGATGTACACAACAGGCTCGTGCTTGTGGAACAGTCACTCAGGTCTTTCGGTCAGGGCATATTTCGGTGCTACCTCAACGGTACAGGACGGCTGCAGCCCTAGCGTCGAGAGAAACTGGGTACGCCTGTGTTCTAAGCCTCCTCGCACCCTTGGGGTGAAGGCAGAGCTCTATGGGCGACGGGCCTGGGTGAGACCGTAAGATTCAAACAGCGGGAAGTTTTTCTTGAGTAACTCCATACAACAGACAAACTACGCAAATAGTCGTTGCCGGGCAGGCTGCGTCGCACGATAATGCAGGCTAGCTATGGCAGTACGTTTGTTCGTCCTCAATCGATAGTTTTCAGGGCCATGAGATGACGCAGCGCGGGTGCGTTCACAAGAATTTCGATGGCGTTGCAAAGCTGTCTCCCCGACACTCCTTCGTGGGAAATTCATGGGGGTCTCGTGTAGCCGAGGGAGTTTTGAAACTGCTTCTACTCTCTTGGTTTAGCCTCGGCTGCCTGTTCGGGCCCGCCCGCGCTGACGCTATGGCAACGTCACTGCGGGTGATGTCATTCAATGTCTGGACCGCTGACAATTCAACGGACGGTCAGTCGGGGATCGCCGCGGCGGTGAATGCCGGCCAGGCCGATATCGTTGGCTTCCAAGAAATGGGAAGGAGAGGCGGTCCCACTATCACGTCAACACTCAGCATGAATTACGATTCCAGTTCGATGATAGCCAGCGTCTATCCCATCATTGACACGTCGCTTAGCCACGGGGTCCTAGTCGAAATCGCACCTGGCAACGAAGCCTATGTCTTCAATGTCCATCTAGCCCATGCACCCTACGGCCCCTACCAGCTGGCCGGCATTCCTTACTTTGACGGCGCGCTTTACGATCCCAACGAGGCACAAGACATCGCCGCAGTCGTTCAAGACCAGCGAGACGCGCGGGGCGACGCCGTCAATAGTCTGCTGTTGGAAATGGAGCCGGCTCTCGGCAGTGGTCTGCCGGTGTTTCTAACGGGTGATTTCAATGAAGCCTCGCACCTCGACTGGACTGCTGACGCCGCTGCGGCTGGGGTGCACAGTGCTGACGTCCCCTGGCCAACTTCTACGGCCATCGCCGAGGCAGGCATGAGCGACTCGTTCCGCTCGATTCATCTCGACGAAGTTGCCAAGCCTGGCAACACCTGGTCGCCCGTCTACGGCCCTGACTACATCAACGAAGGAGTCCACGAGCCACAAGATCGCATCGACTTTGTCTACTTCGCCGGTCTTGGTGTCACGGTCACTGACGCAAGCACCGTAGGGCCAGTGGACAGTTTCTCCGACATCGCGGTCGCTGACTTTCCTTCCGACCACCGCGCGGTTGTCTCTACATTCTCTCTTCCTGGCTGTCTGTTACTCGGCGACTTTGATCGTGACTGTGAACTTACGCTGCTCGATTGGCAGGTCCTCCTAGAAAACCAACACGCCGACCTGACTGGGTTGCAACCCAACGAGGCCGCCGCACGAGGTGATTTGAACAGCGATTTTCAGATAAATCAGGATGACTTCGTGCTGTTCGAACGGCAATTCGACATCGTCAACGGCGCTGGCTCGTTTGCCGAATTGATTCTAGAGGTTCCCGAACCGAGTTCGGCTGGAACTCTGTTTCTCTTCTGCGCAACATGCGGATTTCTACGGCCGATTGCCAATAATCCAAGTCGTAGAGTGCGATGGAACAGCTTGTAATCGCACCACAATGCGATTCGCTGATCGAGATTCCCGTCTAGACCTTGCTACCAGCTGAGTGCCCAATCGTCGTAGACCTTCGTCGGGCTTTCTGACCAATGGCATCTATGAATGAATCGTCGGAAATCTGGTGCATCGAGGTACACCTTGGGCGATCTTCTTGACCGTCGGTAGCCTGTATGAGACAGAAAAGTGCATTTACAGATTTTCGTAGGCGATTCGTCGCAATTACACTGAATCGATGGCTCTGATTCTTCAATCGAGATTGCCTCCGTTTTGGCGAGTTTCTGTCGGCTGGTCACCATCGGTCAAGCTCCGTTTCGTCTAGCCAACGCTGACAGTTCTCGCTGCCACTTTCTTACCCAAAAATACCGCAATGGCGAACCGAGCTTATCTCTATTCTGTAAACCGCTTGCCTACAATGGATGATTCCGCAGACCCATTGCGAATCGCAGGCATCGCTGAGTTTAGCTACGAAATCCCACTTGCATTTCACCTGTTAGTGTCCGGCAATCCACAGCGGTGCCCGTCAACAATTTGGGCTCCGCCCGAGGCGGAAGCAATCGCAGGTGATTATGATCTGGGAGTGCAGCGTCTACTCGATTTTTTGGATCGGCTCGATCATCCTGAAATCGATCGCGTCAAGGAAGACGCCAAGTCGTTTCTGACATATGAAGACAATAAGAATGCATACTTGTTGCTAGAACCTATGGAGATCTTCGCATTCGACGAGTGGGACGAAGAAGATCCTTTCGAAGAGTTGTTAGACTATGTGTCCAATCTGGAGCCGGTTGCTGAAGCCAAACGACAGGAGTTCATAGACGCCCGAAGCAATCAGGATGACGAAGCTGCAAGCGTCGCACTGCTCTCGCTAGGTGTCTCTGATTGGTCAAATGCTCTGTACTACAGTCCTGCTGGCAGCTTGAAGTCCCAGCAGACGGAAGTCGAAGAAATCGAACACTCGGATGCTCAGTCTTCGCTAGGATTTGAACGCTCTTCGATCGATTCTCGGCGACCAGCCTCCGTAGGATCAACCACTTCAACGAAAGACCAGGGCGTCCCAAAGTGGCTCATCCCACTATGCATTGTCCTGGGCCTGTCCTTCGCGATCCTACGAGAAAAGGGCTGTCAGCCGGAGCAGAAACCGACCAGGAAGCCTGCCGCCAGCAGCAATGAGCTTCCAACAGATTGGCAGCAAAGTGAAGTATTTCGTAAGCTTTACGGAGTTGACCCAAAGTCTGACTCGCCCAAAGACGACACGAAAGATGCCAAGTAGCTCCAAAATGTGAGAAACGAACTTAGATACTGATTCAATCATGTTGCGGGGCGGATGTGAATGATATTGGCTCTTCCGCACCCGCAGTTGCATTTTATCCATTGATCCGCGTGAAGGGCCCCATCGCGGGTATAAACTGCTACCACCTACGTGCCGTCACGTAATCCAACCGGGTGGTATGTCGAAAACCGTGGTGTGCGATGGAACAGCTTACAATCGCACCACGTTGCGATGTGCTGATCGAGAGTCGCATTTAGTAGTTACCACCAGCTGAATACCCAATCGCTGGAGACCCACGTCGGGAATCCTCACCGACGGCACCTGCGGCAGGGCGAGATGGGGCTCATGCAGTTCGCAGTTCCATAATTGTCGGTAGTTTTGCTCACCTAGAGCTAAGAACGTACAATCCCGCATTGGGTAAACTCATCGCATCGGAAAATGAAGTCGAAATGGTAATCGACCACACATTCGCAGAGCGTGCTGCCGGCTCAGCCATTCTTCCGAAGGGGGACCGATTTGACGTTCCACCTGGTCGAAGGCAAGTTCGGATGTCGAGTTTACTCATTCTTTCAACGGCTGCGGCATTCATTGCTGCGATCTGTCACTGGTTGAGCATCGACCTTGCTGGGTTGGTACTGCTTGAATCTTTCACAGTAATTCTCTGGTGGAAGCTTGCAGAACTGAGGGACTATACCGCCGTGCAGCCAAAAGCCGATCAATCTGAGCTCCGCGCTGAAGTGAAGCGATGGCTGCATGATCGAGAACGAGATACCAGGGACATTGATTAGGTCCTCTCAATAGCCACCCTGGCCTCGCAACCAACCAACATCCGCGTGCAACGCTTGGGCAGGCTGGAAAGCAACTGTTTTTGCCCGCGATGGTTCACTTAAATGCGCGCAACACATTCTTTGCTTGCTACCAGAAATGCCACTACTCTTGGTTGCGATTATCTCTAATCGCCTTAATACGCTGCGCTCTCTCTACAACCTCTGACATGTGTTCGAGCTGCTGAAGGCTGGCATCGCTTTCTGACTCAAGCTCTCCTTCAAGAGAACAATTTGTACGCTCAGGTCTGAAGCCTGGCCAATCGGGGCATTGTGAAAGCAGCTGGTCCCAGGGCTCACGTAATTCGTCGCGGGGCTCACCACGAATAAGTGAGGCGCGATAGGCTAAAACACAGCGAAACGGACCTACATCTTCATCATCACATTTTTGCAAAGCCTCGTCGAGTTTTTCGTCTGACCACATGAAGCCACCAGACATCAGTTCGAGATCTCGTCGGGCATTGCGGTCCCAGGACGCCTCGCGAAGGATTGCAATAGCAGAATCGGAAAATAGCATTCTCTACTCAGTGTAATGGAGCAGCGTGTATCGGCGAAAGATTTGTGTTCCAGCCACTTTACCACCGGCAAATTAACCCATCAAACATAAAGGCTACCGATCCATTAGCGCGCATCGAAGGGACTCCACGAGTTCGGAAGCGGCTACTTTCTAAGTCCAGTCAGTGAATCCAACCGACGGGTTTTTCGGCAACCGTACGGCGCAATGGAACATTGCATACTCTGACGGCAATCACGTCTTGGACAGCTGTCGAAGCCGACTCGTCTGCTTGCGAACCCACCAGCACTGGACTAACCTGACGGTAGCCTCGCCAACACTTGGCGCTTTTCTGTAATCTCCCCGCCGCGTTGAGATACTTCGCTCATCGCGGACCGATTAGGAGCATGAAAATGCGAACGCTGCTGACCGCCTGCCTGGTGCTGCTCGCGTCAGATGCCCATGCCACGCTGAGGTTTCTGAACGACATTCGTGACGGCGAAGCGGTGACGGTCGCGACGATGGGCACTTCGCTCACCGATGAGCCGTGGTCAGACTGGGCTATCAGGCTGCGGCGCTGGCTGAAGACGGAGGCGCCTGAAGCGGCGAACGTCACGTTTTGGAACAACGGCGTCGGCGCGGCTTCCAGTGACAATGCCAACTTCAACCTGAGTGGGCTCGATCGGCAGTTGCCGCAGACACTGGCTCAAAACCCCGACGTGGTGTTTATCGAGTTTGGGATCAACGATGCTTATCTGCCGTATGCGATCTCGCTCGCGGACTCGGCGGCGAATCTCAACGCCATGATCGACGCGTTGCAAACCCAGAACCCGGCGGTCGAAATCATCGTGCAAACGATGAACAATCCGGTGGGCGTCCACCTCACTAACCGCCCAGAGATCGACGCCTACTATCAGGTGTCGCGCGACGTTGCCGCTGATCGCGGCGCGTTGTTGATCGATCACTATCCCGAGTGGCTCAGCCTGTACAACAGCGACCCGACGACTTGGGCGTTGTATGTGCCAGACGGCATTCATCCGGGACCACGGGGGACTGTGAACTTAATTCTGCCGGGGATCATTTCAGCGCTGGAGTCAGCATCGGTCCCCGAAGTATCAACGCTGTCGGGCGCCGTGTGCTTGATCTGCTGCACCGCAGGCGGTTGGCGTCGAAGATCGATGGGCCACGGGCTGCCTCGCTAAGAGGCTTGAACGCCACCGTCATCGTCACAACGCTACAGATCCTGAGCGTAATACGCTGAACCGGTATCACTCCGGTGTGATGACTTCACCGTCGGCTTTGGCGCCGATGTATTGGTAGGTCCACATGTCGATCGATTCACTGAGAAACTGAATGGAGCCGTCTCCGTAGAGGAGGTGAGCGCCTCCGGGATGACGCGATTTGACGCCGAGTTCGGTGTTCCAATTGCAATGACGGTTGCAACCCTCGCGGCTCCGCTCGCGGATGCAGGAATCGAAGTTGATTGGCACGATCGTCGAAGTGAGCCCCTGACCATTGTTGGACATCGCCCAACCGTTGGAGGCGTGGGCACTACATTCCGGGACGGTCTCACCCATATACGCAGTCTGTGAAATTCCGTCGGTAATGTGTTCCTGCTTCGTGACAATTCCGATGCGGGTAAACACTCCCGCATAGTCATTCGCCGTTTGAAAACTCTCGTAGGGACTCAGCGCGAAACTGTTCCAGGTGTTAAAGGTGCGGCAGCTACAACCGCTGTTGTTGATATGTCGTGACGATCCCTTGAGGCCCGCGTAGTTACTCATCGCGCGGTCATGATCCAAATCGTCGGGATGCTCGTCGGAGGGGCACTTGTAGGTCTCAATCGGCAAATTGCCGATGGGCTCCATCGTGTTGGGATTGAGCTGATCATCCGTGTTCATCGTGAAGTCGAACAAGTCGTAGACTGCCTGTTGTTCAATGTACGGCAGCATGAAGATCATCAGGCTACCGCGATGGTTCCGCGGACCACCTCCCCAAATCGCACCCGCTGGATACTCTCCCCTGGCTTCCTCGTACAGTGCCAGGGCAAGTCCCTGCTGTTTGAAATTGTTCTGACAACTCGATCGCCGCGCGGCCTCGCGTGCAGCTTGCACTGCCGGCAGCAACAGCGCGACCAGCACTCCGATAATGGCGATCACCACGAGCAGTTCCACCAGGGTGAAACCAAATCGATCGAGGCGAGGTAGGTTCTTGTGGCTTAGCTTATTTTGGTTCATCTTCGGACCCTGTTAGCTCGAAGGTAAAGTGATTTTCGTCATCGGCGGCAACGTCGGCGGTCAGACCGGAGGTTTTGGGATCGTTGTATCGGCGGGGCAAATGGTCGACGAATAGCCAGCCCCCGTCGACAACCGCACCCGAAAGTCCGTCGGCATCAGCGCTGACGCCGCGAGTTTCGGATTTGCTAATCACGACGCGATGACTTGAGACGAGCGCGCCATCTCGAGAGCCGGTCATCAAGGAAAAGTTCCCCTGCTCGTCGGTGCTGCCCGACGCGGCCGGTCCAGGAGTGTTGGGCGAGAACAGCACCCCGGCGTCGGCAACGGGCTCCCCATCAAGCAAGACTTGCCCGGTTACTGGTGCCAGCTGAGGCCCTGAGTCACCACAACCCAGGGTGACGGTCATCAAACCGAGCAGCCCAAACAAAAGCAACGGTGAGCTACTACGACCGGAAGCGCAGACGTCGCGAGCGATATTGAACGAAGCAAACATCGCTTCACGATACCTTAGCTCTCGTGAAAATGCTAGTGAATTTGGAGCTTGGCGAGTGATCGCAAAGCCTCAAGAAGTCGGCGATTCTGCTGCGCACAAACTGGCCCGTGCCGTCTCGATGGGCACATCGACGCGTTGCCGTCGCACGAAGTACGAGACGTTCTTGAAGCCGCATTCCGACAGCAGGTCGAGCGCGGGTCCAAAGTTGTCGGCGACGCGTTCGGGGGTGTGGGCGTCGGCCCCGATCGTGACGGGAATTCCTCGTGATTGCATTTCGCGGAGCATGGCAGGGAAGGGGTTCATCTCTCGAATTGGCTTCTTGCGACCCGAAGTGTTCAGTTCCATCGCCACGCCGGTAGCGGCTACGCGATCGAGCGTGCGACAGATGTCGTCCATAATCGAGGTGGGGTCCCAGGCAGCAACCGTTTCGTTTTTCACGAGGTCTGGATGAGCCATCGAGTCGAATAGTTTCGTTTCAGCAGCTTGGGCAATCAAACGAAAATAGGTGCGCTGCAACTCCCGCGGATCTTCGACCCAGTACTTCTCGCGAAACTCGCCGATCTGCGGATGGACCGAGCCAAGCACGTAGTGAAAATCAGCCGATTGCAGCTGTTCTTCCACGTAGGACTCGTAGCCCTCGAAGTAGTCGGCCTCCAGGCCAAGCAGAACGTCAAGTTCGCCGTCGAATTGTGCTTTGGTCTGCGCGACGAGATCGATGTATTCGGGAAGCTGATCTTCGCTCATCCGCACCGCCGACGAAAAGCCACCGGGCATCGGATTGTGGCATGTAATCGTCAGTCCACGCAGTCCGCGGTCACGGGCTGCGGCGGCATACTCGGCGGGCTCGCCGATGGCATGCTTGCAAAGCGGGGTGTGTGAGTGCGTTTCGTATAGGACGGGTGTAGTCATGGCGCGTATCGATGTTTTCCGGTGAATGTTCGTCTGTCTGTAAGCATAGGCAGACCAACACCCGAAACCAAGAGCAACGACGGCCTGACGCGTCACATCGTGGGCGCAGTGGTCAGAATTCTTGGAGGATTTGCGAGATTGTGAAGCGCAGGCTAGTCAGCCTCGCCCAGCTTGCAGTAGCACGAGCGCGTGATCTCGACATCGGTGCGTTTTGCCGCAGTTGTGAATTGCTGCCGACACTTGGCGGACTCCTCGGACTTGCCTTGCTTGTCCAGACACTCTGCCAGTCCGTGCAGCGCCCAGGGGTTGTTGGGGTGGAGGTCGAGGTCTTCGCGGTAGACCTGTTCGGCTTCGGTGTAGTGCTTTTGTTCCAACAGCAGTGCTCCCAAAGCATGACGTGCCGGCTGCATCCAGCCCCACGGTTCGTCGTAGTTGAGTGCGTCGTCGCGACGTACGGCTTCTCGCAAGTGTTGGAAGGCGTCGTCGTATTCGCCGCGGCGGTACGCAATTTCTCCGGCGATCATTGCTTCGGCCACGCCCAGAATATTGATCGAAGGATTCTGGAACAGAAAACTGGTCTCGGGCACTCGTTCGACTGCCTCTTCGAACGCGTCCTGCTCGGCCTCAGCCTGGTCGACGCGGTTGGTGGACGCGTACGCTAGTGTGCGGGCATAGTGCCAGATGCTTCGCGACATCGGCAAATAGTCGGCGGGCTCCGGTTGCTCGAGGATGTCCTCCCACCTTCCAAATCTCACCAACACGTGCAAGTCGGTCGGCATGAAGGCATCAAGAAAGTCGACCTGCTGGCGGAGCATCTCCTCAGGGACCTGGCGCTTAATGTCGCGGGCGGCCCGCAGCGCAAGTTCGCTCTGTCCGTCAAACATCGCGCCGTAGACGAGGAAGTGATAGTTGTGAATGCGGTAGAGTGAGTAAAAGTTGAGCGGCCCTTCGCGGCGAAGGAATTCGTTGTCGGCGACAATCGCCTTCTGGTTTTCGAGGATCACTTTTTCGTAGTCCCCCAGCCAGATGTCGATGTGCGTGGGCATGTGCAGCAAGTGCCCCTGACCAGGCAGGGCGTCGCGCAGGTTGTCGGCGTACGGCAGCGCCGCTTCTGGCGTAGGCGACGCTTCCATCGCGTGAATGTACAGATGACAGAGGGCAGGATACTCGGGCCAACGCTGCAAGCCGGCCTCCAACACGGAGCGAATCTCCGGTGTGTGCGGCCCGGGTTCACCCTCTGGCGACCAGTGTCGCCACGGCTGCAAGTTCATCAACGACTCTGCGAACAATGTCGTCACCAATGGATCATCCAGATGCTCCCGATAGACACCGCGTATCGCCGTGGCATACGCCTCGTTGAGCGTGTCGCGGTTCTCCGGCAAGGGCGTCGCATGTCGTAATGCCAGCGCGGCGATCAACTTGCGTTCCAGTTCGGTCGCTTCGCCCACTTCCATGCTCGCCAATTGCAACGTCTGCTCGGCCTTGGTCATTTGCGCTTGCTCGATCAGCATGTTGTTGATGTTCGGCCCCAAAGCGTACGCGATCCCCCACTGCGCCATCGGCATGCCAGGGTCGGCGGCGACTGCTTTTTCGAAGCAGCGAACGGCCTCCTCATGGTTGAAGCCATAGCACATCGCCAGGCCACGGTCGAACCAGGTTTGTGCCTCGGCAGAGTCTGTCGAGACCTTGTAATGCAGTCCGCCGAGATCGTAATAGTCGTCGCCCGGTGCGGCGGTTTCTTGCGGCTTGGCCTGAAGCGAGCCAACGATGGTCAGCAGGATCAGCACACTGGCGGTGGTGTTGCGTTTCATTTTCTGATTTCCTCACGCAAAGACGTGTGACGGAGGCAGTAGGCACGTATCACGAACCCGCATAGCGTGACGTATTCCCTCGCAAATGGAAACCCAACAAACGAGGGGACAACGTCGCGGGATACGTCGGCGACCAAAACTGACTTCTATGCATAGTTTGCGACTTGGTCCATTCCTAGCAGCATCATTCGGCAATATTGTAGAATGCCAGCATGGAATCTGCTGCGCGGGAAACACACGATGCCAAACAGGTCTTGCTCACGCCGGCAGCAGACGTGCGCGGCGTAGGGAAATATCGGGCGGAGTTGCTCGACCGTCTCAACCTGCGCACGGCCAGCGATCTGTTGTTCAACTTTCCGCGCGACTACCTCGACCTTTCTGACGAGCGCCTGATCGCGGACCTCGAAGAAGGGCAGCTACAGACGGTCCGTGGCACCGTCGTCGAGGTATCCACCAGCAGCAAGAGCGGGTTCGGCAAATCACGCGTGGCGGTGTTGATCAAAGATCCCAGCGGCCACCTGCGGGCGACGTGGTTTAATCAACCGTTTGTGAGCAAGCGATTCCACGAAGGCCAAGCGGTGCTGCTGACCGCCAAACCACGGCAGCGCGGACTGATGTGGGAGATGTCCCATCCGTTGGTGACAAATCTGGCTGAGGAAGAGGCGATCTCTGACGGACGCAAGATGCTGCCGGTTTATTCGCTGACCGAGGGCATCTCGCAGTACTACATGCGCAAGATGGTCGAAGCGGCGGTCGCTGACTTCGCTACGGTGCCCGAAGAAGTATTTCCCGATCACCTGCTCAAGAAATATGACTTGCTGCCGCTTTCCACGGCATTGCAGGCGATTCATCAGCCACAAAACCAAGACGTGCTGCAGCAAGCGCGAAGGCGATTCATTTTTCAGGAACTGTTTGTGATGCAGCTGGCCGTAGCAATTCGTCGGCTGCAGCAGCGATTGGAGTTTGCGGCCGAGTTGCCGACCACCACGAAGATCGACGCGCGGATTCGTCGACTGTTGCCGTTTGAACTCACTCCAAGTCAGGAACAGGCGATCGCAGAAGTGTCGGCCGACATGGCGCTCGCGCGACCGATGAATCGATTGCTGCAGGGCGATGTTGGTAGCGGCAAGACGATGGTCGCGCTGTACGCGATGCTCGTGGCGATTGCCAACGGCAAGCAGGCCGCGCTGATGGCACCGACCGAGATTCTGGCGCGACAACATGCCGAGACCCTTTCCGGATTGCTGACGGCCAGTCGTGTGCACTTCGCGGTGTTGGCTGGCGGGACTTCCAAGGCCGATCGCACGCGGATTCTCAACGACGTCGCGGATGGCCAGATCAACGTCGTGCTCGGCACGCACGCAATTATCCAGGATGACGTGAAGTTCCATGACCTGGGACTGATCGTCATCGACGAACAGCATAAATTTGGCGTCCGGCAGCGCGCCAAGTTGCGGCAAGACGATCAATCACCGCACTACTTGGTGATGACCGCCACACCCATTCCGCGCACCGTGACGATGACCATGTTTGGCGACTTGGATATTTCCACGCTTAAGGAATTGCCTGGAGGTCGACAGCCGATCAACACCTACCTGGTTGAACCCGGACAGGAAGAGCGCTGGTGGGGCTTCGTGCGCGATCGCCTGCGCGAGGGAAGGCAGGCATTCGTCGTCGCGCCGTTGGTGGACGAGTCAAACACGGTCTCAGCGCCCAGCGTGGCGGCGGCGTTCGAACAGCTCACCAACGGTGAACTCGAAGAGTACCGCATGGGATTGTTGCACGGTCGGATGTCGGCGGCGGAAAAGCAAGAGGTGATGGATCGGTTTCGTATCGGCGAAACGCAGGTGCTGGTGAGTACTTCGGTCATCGAAGTCGGCGTCGACGTTCCCAACGCCTCGGTGATGTCGATCGTCGGGGCCCAGCGTTTTGGGCTTGCCCAGTTGCACCAGCTGCGCGGCCGCGTCGGACGCGGTAACCACGCTGGCTTCTGCGGCGTGCTCCTCGGCGACGCGGACGAGAAGGGTCGCGAGCGTCTGGAAGCCTTTTCCAAATCGACCGACGGATTTGAACTCGCCGAACTCGACTTCCAGCTACGCGGACCCGGCGATCTGTTCGGCACGCAACAACACGGCCTGCCACCGCTGCGCGTCGCCAACTTGCAGCGCGATCGTGAGTTGCTCGAAGAAGCGCGTCAGGAAGCACAGACGCTGGTCGCTTCGGACCCAGGGCTAAAGCACCCCGACCACGCCAAACTCCGCCGGCAGATGCTATTGCGTTATGGGAAGGCGCTGGAACTGGGCG
This sequence comes from Bythopirellula sp., assembly GCA_028285205.1. Lineage (GTDB taxonomy): Bacteria > Planctomycetota > Planctomycetia > Pirellulales > Lacipirellulaceae > Bythopirellula. Next base: position 23,367 of record JANQQA010000161.1, read on the forward strand.
ACGTGGGGTAGCGTCACCGGTCGCGGCAGCTCGCTTTGACGCTCCGCGAAGCGGATCTTAACATCGGTTTGGCACTTGATTGGTTCTTGTGTCTAGCAAAGATAAGTTATTGACCTGCCAGCTGCTTGGCCCGACGCACGAGTTGCAAGAACTCGGCCCGATAGCCGTGCTGGTCTTCGCCCACTCCGTCGTTGGCGATTTCTTCGACAGCGCTGTAGGACGTGTGGCCTTGGTGCTGGGAATGGCGCAGCAACATGCCGAAGCTGGCCACCGCGCTCGCGAACTTGAAGTCGTCCGACGCCTTGGCAAACGAACCCTCGGTGTCGGTGATCGGGAACTCTAGTTTCGTGCTCACATCCTCGTCTGGCTGCTTGTAACGAAGCTTCAGCGTCAGCAACTCACCCGAGTCGTCAGTCTCGCCCTGCGGCTTCGCCCGTTGCTGATACTTGAGCGGATCCACACCGGGAGCCTCGAACGGTTGCCCTGCTGGAATCACTTCGTAGATCGCCGTGACCGTGTGACCCGCGCCGATCTCGCCCGCGTCCTTCTTGTCGTCGTTGAAGTCTTCAGTCTTCAGCATGCGATTCTCGTACCCAATCAAGCGATACGCGGCGACTTCTGCCGGATTGAACTCGATCTGGATCTTCACGTCCTTGGCGATCGTCACTAACGTACCGGCCATCTCCGCGACCAGTACCTTGCGGGCTTCGGTGGTGTTGTCGATGTAGTGATAGTTGCCATTACCTGCGTTGGAGATTGCTTCCATCATCTCGTCGCGAAGGTTGCCGCGTCCGAAACCAAGCACGGTCAGGAATACGCCGGTCTCTTTCGCCTTGGTCTCAGCCAATTCCTCGAGCGCGCCCGTGCTGGTCGTACCGACGTTAAAATCACCATCGGTCGCCAAAATGACACGGTTAACGCCGCCCTTGATAAAATTCTTCTCCGCGATTTCGTACGCCAACTGAATGCCTGCACCGCCTGCCGTCGAGCCACCGGCGCGGAGGTTATCGAGCGTGGAGAGAATCTTGTCTTGCTGATCACCACGTGTGCTCGATAGCGCGAGCCCTTCGCTCGACGCGTAAACGACGATCGCGATGCGGTCGTTCTCGCCCAACTCACGGGTGAGCATCTTCATCCCGTCCACCAACAGCGGCAGCTTGGCAGGCTCATTCATCGAGCCGGACACGTCGATCAGGAACACTAGGTTTGACTGGGGACGGTGGTCGGTGTCGATCTCACGGCCCTTGATGCCGACGCGGATCAATCGATGGCCGGCTTTCCACGGACAACCGGCAACCTCCACATGCGCGGCAAACGGTGTGTCGTCGGTCGGCGGGGTGTAATCGTAGTCGAAATAGTTAACGAGTTCCTCGATCCGCACCGCATCTGGCGGTGGCAACTGCCCTGACTGCATCAGAAGCTGCCGCGCGTTGGCGTACGACGCGGTGTCGACATCAATCGAAAACGTGCTGACGGCCTTCTCGCCGACGGCTTTGACGAACGGATTCTCGTGAATGCGTGCGTACTTGTCGCCCGAAGCATCGGGACCTTTGCCGTGCTGGAGTTCTTGCTGGAGCTGCTCAATCTCGGCTTCCAGCAGCGCAAGGCGACCGTCGATAGCACCTTTGTCTGCGATCGCAGCAACCTTCTCTTCGTACTGCTTCTCGAGATTGGCCAGCTCCGTTTCCACGAAGCGGCGACGCAGCACGTATTCTGTCATCGCATTATCAAGCTCAGGCACCGGCCCTGACTTAATCTGCTCGCGAATATCACGTTCCAATTGCACGCGGTATTGTTCCGCTTCTTGCATCAACGCTCCATAACTCGCTTCCAACCGACGGATTTTGGCGGAGGTTCCAGTGTTAGAACCGGCGAGAAGAGCGCGAATCTGCTGCCTGAGGGTATATTTTTCGGCCTTGTATCCCTCGAGCGTGGCATCCTCGTCCATTGCTTTCGCCACAGCCACTTCGACCGACGCCGGAGCCGAAGTTTGTTTCAACACCATTTGTGCATTGACGTCCTGTTCACGCAACTCTTCTTTAAATTTGACGATCGATTTCTGCAATTGGCGGACTTCGCCGACTACTGAATTCAACTTTGAGAGAGCGGTAGGATCGGTAGCACCGCCGATCTCAGCCGACAACTGGTGATATTGATTCATCTTCGCTTCAAGCTGCCGTGCGGTTTCCGTTTTTCGTGCGATCAACTTCGAATCGGCCGTGGCAGGATGTTGTCCAAAATCCCACCGCTGGACATCGGCGCTGAATGCCGGCAGAGCATCATTGCCTTCGGCTGGCAAGACGAGATCCTGAACGGGAGACACGCGAACCGCCAGTTGATCCGATTCCTCCTGCGCCGGTGCCTTAGGGACAGCCGGGGTGGTACGTCCCAGCGCTGGTGGCTTCATTGACTGTTGCGCGCCAAATTCACCACCGTATCCACCGCCACCTCCACCACCGATTGCACCGCCACCTCCACCATAGCCGCGACTGTACTCACCACCGTACTCGCCGCGAATTCCACGGCCTCGACCGGAGTTCGATGTCGTTGCGTTGCGTTTCTTCAGCTCAGCCGCCTCCTGTGCGAGTTCGAATTCCGGACCTGGGGCGTAATACTGCACATCGTCGGTCAGATAGTATGCGGAGGGCAGCTGCTTTTTTGCATCTGTATCGTGTACAACAACAGGCGGCGCAGCCGGCGTAGCGGCGTAGGAGTCATTGATCAGACCCTGCAGGCCCATTTGTCCAGGGGCTGCAGCTGCCGGAGCACGTTGCTCGCCTTGCGCCGATAGCCCTGGAAGTCCGTCACTGTCGACGTCGAGGGCTTCATTGCTGATGCCAAGCCGTTGCCCTTCCTGCTCCTGAATGATGATCTGTGGGGTGACGCTCATCATCAACTCGTCGCTCGGCTGGCTTTCTTCATGAACACGTTGTGATTGACTGATGATGAGTTTGAGATTGTTTGGGAACGGTTGGGTATCGCCATCGCCGTTTGTGTTTTCTTGCCAGGCATCGGACTCAATTGTCGAGACGATTGTGTCGATCAGCGAATCGAAGTCCTCACCGGCAGTTGATTTCGCCAGCTGCGGACCTTCCGAGTGTTCTTTTCCTTTGTCAAGCGGCATGACCTGCGCCCCGTACATGCGATTCTCATCAACGCTACGCCAACGGTTGATCAGCTCCCTGGCCTTCTTGAGGTCCTCCGGCTTACCACTTTCGATAAGCTCCTTTGCTTCGGCTACTGCGTTTGCATATTTGCGGTCATCCTCACCAGCAACCGATGCATGGTCACCTTCCGGTGCTTCAGTGACAGGCTGAGTACTCCTCGCACTTTCGCGTTGGGCGATTGAGATCGGGAAGACGATCAACGTGCCGACCAACACACAAGCAGCGATCGCGATGCCGACGCGTCGGTTGTGCTTGGCGATTTCGGCCTGTTGGTTGTTGTTTGACACGCTGGCATCAACGTGATTCGAGAAAGCGAGCGAGCTCATGCTACGCGCGGCCTCGCCAGTCGCGGCGAGCATGATCTGCTCCGACAGGTCGGGCGGTGTTTCCTCGCCGATGACTTCACGCAGGGCACGATCGACAAGTTGATCTTGCAGGTCGTCGTTAGTTTGCTGTTCTTTACTCATAACGTTGGCTCACTAGCTAACTGCGATCCAATGGATCGCCAAAGTGACGGCTTCATCGTGCGCGCCGGCGCTTCGTTGAAACGCGTTTAGGGCAACATGGGTGACTTAACTTTGGCTATGCATCTTCCGCTGGATGCAATCCCGCAAGGCATCGCGTGTACGCCGCAGGAGCGTCTTGATGCCTTCGGGCTTCATGCCCAGCGCGGCGGCCATCGCCTGGCGGGAAAGATCTTCGCGGTAACACAAATGAATCGCCTCACGAGCGCGGCCATCGAGCGACTGCAGACATTCGGCGAGCGTTGCGAGCAGCGCGTTCATGCCAGCTGCAGGAACGACTTCGGCCCACACTTGTTCGGCGGCCTCCAGCTGCACCGTGTCGATTTCACGCCCTTGCAGTCGGCGGAACATCAGCAGCTGGTTTCGCGCCACGCGACGCAAGTAGGTGCCGGTCTCGCGCTGGCTACGCTGTTGGAATTTCGATCGGCTCAGGGCCAGAAAGGTCTCTTGCGTGAGGTCGTCGGCATCGGCAGATGCGGCTCCCAGGTAGCGGAGATAGCGCCACACGTCCCCTTGATGCTGGTCGATGAGTGATGCCAGCGCGGCGGGGCTCAAACTCGAGTCGGCCAACTCCGGCGTTGGAAGCTCCGGGCTGAGTAGCTCAGGGCTGCGTGGCTCCGCGCTCTGCGGCTCGGAGTTGGGCAAATTGCTCGTTGCCAAAACAACCTCAGTCTGTTCACTTAAGGCGGTCATAGCACCAGAGTGCAGGATTGCCCCCCGAGGGGGTCAGGAAAAAGCGAGAAAGGCAAAAGCTGAAGACTTGGACTCCAGACATCGGCCGTTAGTTCCGTTTTCTGCCTTCGATTCTCCGCTTTCCCATCATTCTTCCGCCAACATCGTCTGCAGCCGGCTGAGTGCCCGCGAGATCATCACACGGGTGGCGCCGTCGGTCTTGCCGAATTTCTGAGCAATTTCTTTGGAGGGTAGCCCGACCAGGTAGCGCAGCCGCAGGGCCTCGCGTTGCTCTTCGGGCAAGGTCTCCAGGGCGGCCATCATGCGGAGCTGCCGTTGATCGCGGGAAAAGGCCTGACTGGGCGTGGTCATGCTAGCGGCGAGAAGATTGGCCAAACCGGCGGCATCGCTGCCAGCAGGCATCGCTGCCTCGCGACTCGCATCGCGTTTTTGACTCGCAAAGTGTCGCCGGTGCGCATCGATGATCTTGCGCTCGCAGATCTGAAACAGCCAATGCAGCGGATCCCAGGTCGACAGATCGGTTTGACCCAGGACGCGGCACGCCTCAATGCTCGCCTCCTGCAGGACATCTTCGGGCTCGATTTTTTTTTGCAGTTGCGTGCCTATCCGACTGCGAATAAAGGCCAACAACGGTTGTTCGTTAGTTTTCAGGAACTCGACCAGCGCAGCTTCTTCACCAGATCGCAAGGCGTCAACAATTTTTGTATCATGTTGCATGGTCAATATAGCGCCAGCTTTCGCGCGGCGGGATGACTCCAATCGACGTCCAGTTTGTTCCCTACCACTCGCCCGACATTTTGTCGCGCGGCGCGGGTGGCGGTAGAGAAATGGTGTGAGTCACTCCTTGGTTCGCAAATTCCCCAAACGACATGAGCCCCGTGACACATGACTATCAACGAATCCCATTCTAGCGTACCGGCCGCCGGCTCCGCGAGTGAGGAGTTGACGTGGGATCGCGTGGCTGAGGCCATCGACGGGCTGTCCAATGCCTGGGAAAAGTACCTGGCAGACGGGGGAAAGGAACCCGACTTGGCAGATTGGGTGCCTGCCAACGAACCCGGCGTGCGGACGCTCTCGCTTCCCGAGTTGGTCAAAGTCGACCTGGAGTACCGTTGGCAAAGTGGGAAGAACCCGCGCAAGATCGAGTTCTATGCCGAGCGATTCCCCGATTTGGGTGCCGGTGAATCGATTGCCGTCGAATTGATTCACGAGGAACTCCAAGTGCGGATGCAGGCAGGCGACAGGGTCACCGAAAAAGAAATCCATCACCGCTTTCCGCATCAGGCGACCGTGCTGTGCGAATTGGTCGGGGGCATGGCCGTTGCCGGTACGCCCACGTGCACCTACTTCGCCGAGACTGCCAAAGGCACGCAGGTCGCCACCGACGTGAAGTTGGCCGAAACCGAGCTGCCAACCTTTAATTCCGGTGACCGGGTTGATGATTTCGAGTTGCTCACGCAATTGGGCAAAGGCGCGTTCGCACAGGTGTTTCTCGCGCGGCAAGTTTCGATGGAGCGTTTGGTCGCGCTGAAGATCTCGGCGCACAAAGGGAGCGAACCGCAGACGTTGGCTCAGCTTGATCACGCCAACATCGTGCGGGTGTTTGATCAGCGGGTAGCGAACGACCCGGAAGCTCGTCTGCTGTACATGGAAGTCGTGCCAGGGGGCACACTCCAAGAAGTCGTCCGCCGGGTTCGGTTTGCCGAGGACCAACAACGGACCGGTCGGCTGCTGCTGGAGTGCGTCGATCAAAATCTTGGCGGCAGCGGCGTGACGAGACCAACGAACTCGTCGAATCGTCATTGGTTGGCGGATGCGTCCTGGCCGATGGTCGTCTGTCAGTTGGGCGTGCAATTGGCCGAGGGGCTAGCGTACGCGCACGAGAAAGGCGTACTGCATCGCGACATCAAACCGGCGAACGTGTTGCTCACGCCCGAAGGTGCACCGAAGTTGGCAGACTTTAACGTGAGCTACAACGGTGGCCGCGCCGACGAGAGCCCGGAGGACACATTCGGTGGTTCGCTAGTCTATATGTCGCCCGAGCAGCTGCAAGCGTGTCACCCGGTGCTGGGCGGTTCGCCGCAGCTGGTGCGCGGATCGAGCGACGTCTATTCGCTGGGCGTGATGCTGTGGGAATTGCTCACCGGAAAGCGACCCTTCGAGGATGAGGCCAAGGACAGCAACGGCGAACTAGCGCGGATCCAACGCATGGTCGATCAGCGCCATTACGCCGATTTCAGCGAGCTCGAGAAACAGATCCCTCGCGACTGCCCCGAATCGCTGCGGCAGGTGCTCCTCAAGTGCCTGCAGCCACGCAAGGAGGAGCGCTATGCGTCGGCCGAAGAGGTTGCCCGCGAGCTGCAGCTGTGCCTCGATCCACAAACGTGGAAATTGCTGCAGCCATCAAAGAACCCGCTCGGCACATTCATCCTCGACTGGCCGCTGTTTCCTGTCGTCCTGGCCGGGCTGATTCCCAACGCCCTGGCAGGTTGGTTCAACTACACGTACAACAATCAGACGATTATCGTGCCGCTGTCGGAAGAGATTGAGGAACGATTCCACCATGTACAGCTGACGGTAAACTCAATCGCATTTCCGCTGGGTATTGTGATCGGCATGTGGGCGGCTTGGAAAACTCTCAAGATGCTCAGGAGCGGAAAAGACGCTCCCGATGCAGCCGAGGCCGGCAGTCGCGTGCTGATGTTCGGGCGCTTCGTGTCGATCTTTGCACTGGTGATCTGGACGGTGTCGGGACTAGTGTTTCCAATCGCCATCGGTTGGGGCACTGACGTTCCCAGTGCGCTGAATTTGTACGTGCACTTCTTCACTTCGCTCGCGTTATGCGGATTTGCAGCTGCGGCGTATCCGTATTTCATGCTGACGACACTAGCGACTCGATTCTTTGTGCCCGCAATGGTGCGGAATGAACTCTATCCTGGGCCGCGCTGGCGCGACTTACAATCGCTCAGAAAGCTAAACAACGTCCACTTGGTACTGACTGCGCTCGTGCCGATGCTTGGATTGCTACTAATCGCCGCGATCGGTAGCGAGCAGAAGTGGATTCTCATAATCGTTAGTAGCTTAGGAATTATTGGGTTTGTGTGCATGTTTGTGCTGGAGCGCTACTTGGATCGCACACTCGACGGATTAGGACGCATCGCCGTGGACGCGCCACGTAGGATGCAATGATCGGCAGCATCCGCTCCACGATCGAAGTCGCACGTCCGGGTTTTTGGTCGACGCAGCTGTGGTTCTTTCTGTTGCCATTGGGTGGGCATCGGCTGTTTGGGCATCCCGGGTTCTGGCTGGGTGCTGTCTACGCGACGTTTCCTCTGGGCCATTTGCTCTATGGCTGGAACGACCTGGCCGACTACCAGACCGATCGCCTGAATCCGCGCAAGGGGAACCTCTTATTCGGCGCCAAACTCGCCCCGGAGCAATTACGCGGCTTGCCGCGCCAGATGCTGCTGGTGCAATTGCCGTTTGTCATCGCATTCATCTGGTTCATCGGTTGGAAGGTGTTATGGTGGTTCGCCGCGACAGTTGTTGTCAACGCAATGTACAATTGGCCTGGCATCGGCTTTAAGTCGCGGCCGTTCCTAGACTTGGCAAATCAGACCGGCTACGTGTTGCTGTTTGTGTTAAGTAGTTGGGTCTGCGAAGTACCCCAGTTGCCTTGGCCAGCATTTGTATTTGGAGCGATGTTCGCGATGCACTCTCACTTGTTAGGCCAGATGAGCGACGTCGAGCCGGATCGCGCCGCCGGGCGGCGCACGACGGCCGTGGTGATCGGCGTGGCGAAGTCGAAGCTACTAGCGGGGGCACTGCTACTGGGCGAGGCGTGGCTCGTCAGCACCTATTTTCACAGTCCCGCGCTGGTCGGCTTTCTGCTGATCGCAGGAATTGGTTTCTGGGGGGATTGCTTGCTACGGGGCAATCAAACGGTAACGGACAGACAATTGGCATGGGTGCTGCTTGCGTGGAACGCGGTAGCGGTTGTTAGCATGTATTGGGTGTGGCGCGATGGCATATTTGTGAGTGGCAGATGATCCCGCAGACACACCCCCCGGTTCTTTCTACATAATATTGACGTTTCGCAAGGAAATTGCTCAGTGACGACATATTCAGAGAAAGCCAGCATCCGGGTTCGCATGATTCACGTACCTGTTTGTGTGCTGCTTCACACTATTTCGCAGCCAACTGCGCGACAATAGCCCTGCAGTGCCGCACTTTCACCACATCCAACGAGGTTGATCGCCATGAATTCCGTATCTCGTGTTTCCATCCCCGTAGCCGCAATCACGTGTTTCGCCGTCGCGCAGCAAGCAGACGCAGCTTTTCGCGATGTGCAGTTCAAAACGATCGACTTTGAAAACGCAATTGTCGAACTCCACAATTTTGGCGACACGTCTGAGCCATTCACCAATTGGCGATTCTGCACACACGATGATCAGGTCGAACGCCGCTACAGCACAAGCGGTGCGCTAAACTCAATCACCCTCGATGCCGGCGAGTCAATCTTCTTCCATTTCAACAACGACGCGCCGGTCGGTGCGACCGACGCGTTTAACATTGCCGGCTTGGGCAACTTCGCCACTCCTCTTGAGCAAGACGCGTATGCGATCGGCATCTACGTCAACTCGGCGTTCTCCAACCCAGCCGCGCTAGTCGATCATCTCCAGTGGAGCATCGACGGAGTCGACAACGCCTCGGCTGACGCGCGGTCGATTACCGCGGAACAAGCGGATCTTTGGACGGACGATACGGAATGGATTGCCACGACCGCCGATACACTACGGCTCGAGCTACTGTTGGAGGACGGCGAACCAATCGCGGGCATTCACGGTCCGTCGAGCTACGAGGTCGTCGAGCCTCAGCTGTTCTCGGCTGCCGACTTCGATCGTGATGGGGATGTCGACGGCGACGATCTCGGCACCCTGAGAGGTGCATACGGCACGACGTCCGCTGGCGATGTTGACCTCGATACCGACACCGATGGAACGGACTTCCTACTCCTACAGCAGTCCTATACCGGCCCGGCCGGCTTCGCGGCAACTACCGCCGTGCCCGAGCCTTCGACGTTCGGCCTAGTGATGATCGGCATCTTGTGCTTGCGCAGTGGTCGGACACGGTGAGCGCTGATTCGCTCGAAGCTTTCACGATTTCTTGATTTTATCGTAAGCATCGAGCGCGGCCTGACGGGCTGCGCTGTGATCAACGATCGGTGCAGGATAATTGTCTCCCAACGTCACGCCCGCCTCGTTGAGTACGCTGTCAGACGCTTCCCACGGTTTGTAGAGCCACTTGGTCGGTAGCTCCGCGAGTTCGGGCACCCATAGGCGGATGTACGCACCTGTGGGGTCGAACTTCTCACCTTGCGTGATGGGATTGAAGATGCGGAAGTAGGGCGCCGCGTCGGCGCCACATCCGGCGGTCCACTGCCAGCCTAGGGTGTTGCTCGCCAGGTCGGCATCGACCAGCGTGTACCAGAACCACTCGGCGCCGCGCTGCCAAGGAATCCGCAAATGCTTGCACAGAAACGATGCGACGATCATTCGCGCGCGGTTGTGCATCCAGCCAGTGTGCCAAAGTTGTCGCATCGCGGCATCAACGACCGGGTAACCCGTCTTCCCACGTTCCCAACGACGCAGGTCTTGCTTACTCTTGCTCCATGGAAAGTTGGCAAAGTTTTCGCGCAACGGCTTCTTGGTGGTGTGCGGGAAATGATAGAGCAAGTGGTACGCAAACTCGCGCCAACCGATCTCGCTAAGGAACGTCTTCGCGCCGTCTTTCGCATCGGGGTTCGCATCGAGCGTCGCTTGCAGTTTCGCCCACACTTGTCGCGGGCTGATCTCACCGAAATGTAGATGAGGCGATAGTCGCGACGTGCCGTCTTCAGCCATCAGATTTCGCTGGTCTTCGTAGCTGGCTGCAGACCGCTTAGCGAACTTGGCTAGCTGCTTGCCGGCGGCGCTTTCGCCGACGTCCCAAAACTCGCGCATGCCGTCGTCCCAGGAGATCTTCGGTTCCAGTTGCCAGTCAGTGAGTATCTCACTGTTGGGCCACTCTGCAGGCGGTCGTAGCGTTTTCGGGATGCGCAGCGGCGTCAGCTCGGCATTGCGAGCAAGGCACGACTTCCAGAATGGTGTGAACACCTTGTACGGATCGCCCTGCTTGGTTGCGATCTCCCAGGGCTCAAATAGCAGACTGCCATTGAAACTCTCCACGTCAATCGCGTCGCCATGGAGCTTTTGCTTGATCGTTTTGTCGCGTTTGATGATCGTCGGTTCGTAGCGCCGATTCCAATATACGGCCGTCGCGCCGGTTTCGGTGATCAACTGCTGCAGTGTCTCCAGTGCGTTCCCCGACCGTAGGATCAGCCGTGATCCGCGTTGGTCGAGTTCCTTTGCCAAGCCAGATAGTGACTGATGCAACCACCAACGGCTAGCGCCGCCCAATTCCCAAGGGCTCTCCTCTTCGGTGGCGAGGATGTAGACGGGAATCACGCAACCCTGTTCGACGGCGGCCGACAGGGCGGGGTTGTCAGCAAGTCGGA
>JANQQA010000189.1 GCA_028285205.1 Bythopirellula sp.
GGGATTGTGCGCCGCGAGTTCCGCGTCTCCCTGGACCACATGCAGCGAGGCTCGCTTCTGCGGGCTGGCTTCGGTTAGCATCAGCGTATCGGCTGCGCGCCCCTCGTTTGCTGCGAAATGAACTGCCAGCAGATCATTCTTTCCCTTGGGCTTCGTGCCGGCACGCTTGCGGTGAAACCGCCCGGCAACCATCAGATGGACAACCAGACACAATCCGTCTTCCAACTTCCAAACGATTCGTTTGCCGAGGCGCTGGAACCCTTGGATTCGTTTTCCCTTCGCGTCACTGAGATCAGGCTCGAAGGAACGCACCAAGAACGGACTCTTTAGTTCCAGCCGCTCGATAGACCTGCCACGATAGTGCCGCTCGAGTGCTTCGCAATAGATGGTCACGTCGGGCAGTTCGGGCACGTGCGTCTTCGGGGCTTGAGTATTACGGCAGTCGCGGCAACTCGCAAAACGCTAGGTCACACACCTGTATCCTTGTGAATCGGCGTATGCTATCACTCCCACCAGCGTGCCAGTGTTATGACTGACATGCAAGTCCCTGCACGGACACGAGGGACGTCGAAAGTGTCGTTTTCTCCGCTTGCCGAGGTTGCTACAGTACGTCACGCCCACATTGCGACCCCGCTCTCAAATGCTGCCCTGACTCTTGCGTATCCTGACCCGCTACATCGCGCTGGACCTGCTCAAGGTCTTTTCGCTCACGCTGACGGTGATGACGGCTTTCTTGTTCGTCATCCTTACCGGCAAGCTGGCCGTGGAGGAAAGCCTCGGGCTGGCGCCGATCGTCAGAGCATTGCCCTACATTCTGCCACAAGCGATGCAATTCGCCGTCCCCGGCGCGATGCTGTTATCGACAGTGACCGTATACGGGCGAATCGCCGCGTCCAACGAGATCGTCGCGATCAAGTCGATGGGAATCTCACCGATGATTCTGATTTGGCCGACGCTGATTCTCGCGACCTTGGTGAGTTTCGGAGGCGTGGTGTTGAACGATGTTGCTGTCTCATGGGGACGTGGTGGACAGCAACGCGTGTTGATCGAATCGTTGGAAGAGATCGTTTATGGACGCCTGCAGACCACCAGGTCGTACAGTGACAACCGCTTCAAAGTAACCGTCCTGCGAGTCGAGGGGCGCCGGCTAATTCAGCCGGTCGTGCTGATCTACAACTCCGACCAGAAGCAGCCAGCCACGATCGTTGCCGACGAGGCGGAGTTTCGCAATGACCCTGAGAACAACGCCATCCGCGTCGCGTTCGTCAACGCCGATGTCGATCTTCACGGCGAAGGCTCTGTGCATCACCCAGGATTGTTCGTCCACTCTATCCACTTGGACGATCTCACGGGCAGCAAAGCTTCGAAACGTAGCACTTCAGAGTATGCGCTCAGCGAGATTGGTCCCTCGAAGATCGAGCAGACGCAATTGATTTCGCGTCTCGAGCAGGAAATGTCCGCCGAGATGGGGCATGCGTTAATGACTGGACGCACCTATGAATTGGCTCCTACCGCTTGGCAAAACAAAGAAATCACGCTCAGAATCGCGGTCAGCAAGATGCATCGTCTGAAGACCGAGCCGCATCGACGCTGGGCGAATGGCTTCAGTTGTTTGTGCTTTGTGATGATCGGCGCCCCGATGGCAATTCGCTTGCGCCACGGAGAGATCTGGGGGAGCTTCTTCGCCTGCTTCCTGCCGATCTTGTTGGTGTACTACCCGATGCTAGCAGGTTGCCTCGACTTGGCCAAAGATGGTGTGCTTCCGCCACAAGCCGTGTGGCTGGGCAACATCGTGCTGGCGCTGTGGGGCGTGTGGCTGGTGCGGCGAGTAATCAAGTTTTGATGGGCATTTGTACTTAGTACTTCGTGCTTGGTTCTTTGCATCTGGTGCTTTGTGGGATTGCGGGTAGCTAGCACTCATCAAGAAGCAAGAACCAATCCCCAAATATCAATCTTGTCAAATTTACAATCCAGCCGCTACACTCCACCTCCCCGTCGGACTTCATGACGAAGTCTGTGATTGCTTGACGTTGCTCGATCCCGCGACACAGCGTCCCCACGACAAGGAGGTCGTCGGTGCATTCGCATTGGCCCATACGCACGAAACTCAAGCTCGGTCTGGCCCTGCTGCTGATGACCGTACTTGCTCTGTTTGCCACCGCATACTACGGACTGTACGCGTATCGGGGTCTGGTAAAGGGTCTGAGTGCCCGTTCAACCGAGTTGCCCTTGGCCGCTCAAGTGGGGCAAGAACTCATCGAACTGCGCGATGTGCTGATCGAGGCCAACGAGCGACTCGAGCTCGCTAGCCAAGTGTATAAGGATGACGAACACGAAGACTCTTATTTGTTTTTTCTCTCGTACGATTCGTTGTTATCTCGCGAGTACACCATGCATCTTGGAAAATTCCGAGATGCCCTTGAACGCTACCGTCGCCAACTCGGCCAGAGTGACGAAGCCGACGCCTCTCGACTGAGCGATGATTCGCGAGAGCGGAAAACCCTTGAGGAAATCGACAGAGTTCTAGAGCCTATCCTCGAGGTCGAACTGGCTGAGGACGGGCTGCTCGATGAAGCGCTGATTTCAGGGTTGATGAAACAGGTTGAGCTGCTGCGACAACTGGTCGTCGAACTTCCCAGCCACTTGCACACGCAGTTTCGTGAGTTTGCCGACGCGGTGAGAGCCCAATATCGCACGGCCATCGTCGCCGCGTGGGTGAATGCGTCGTTCGCGTTGATCCTGCTGGTCACTTCCACCCGATTGTTCTACAAGTGGTTTGCCGAGCCACTCCAAATACTGGTTCAAGGATCGCGCGAGGTTGCCAAGGGAAAATACAACCATCGTATTCATCTGGATACTCGCGATGAAATTGGCGAACTGGCCGAAGCGATGAACGACATGACCGCTCAGTTTCAAGCGACGCGTGACGATCTTGATCGTCAGGTCCGCGAACGCACTTTGCAGGTTGTGCGCAGCGAGCAACTCGCCAGCGTTGGATTTCTCGCCGCCGGAGTGTCCCATGAGATCAACAACCCACTGGCTTCCATTGCCCTGTGCAGCGAATCGCTGGAGAGCCGGCTAAGCGAGTTCTTCGCGGAAAACCAGGCCGACTCCGAAGAGGAGCAAGTGATCCACGATTACTTGCAGATGATTCAGCGCGAGGCGTTCCGCTGCAAACAGATCACGGAGAAGCTCCTCGACTTCGCACGGATGGGGGATTCCAAAAAACACAGCACCGATCTTCGCGAGCTGGTTGAAGACGTGGTCGAGATGGTTCAGCACCTCGGCAAGTATCAGGACAAAAATCTGGAAGTCGTGCCTGGCGATCCGGTCATCGCTGAGGTCAGTGCTCCAGAGATCAAGCAAGTGGTACTGAATCTGATCACCAATGGTCTGGAAAGCCTCGAGCCTGGCGGAACGGTGCGCGTGTCGATCGACCACGAAGCGACGCAAGCCCGCGTTGTCGTCGAAGACAACGGTTGTGGCATGACCGAGGAAATACGCAAACACCTGTTTGAACCTTTTTTCACACGTCGGCAGAGTGGCCAAGGGATTGGCCTAGGCTTGTCGATTACTTATCGAATTGTCCAGGAACATCATGGGCAAATCGACGTTACTAGTGATGGCGTTGGCCGCGGCTCGAAGTTTGTCGTCTCGTTGCCAGCCCATCCCTTGAGCAAGGAGACGCACCATCGCTACCAAGCAGCCTAATGGTCAAGGATTGACCCTCTTGTTTGCCGACGACGAACGCTCGCTGCAAGAGCTGATGAAGCTGGAACTCCCGCGGCTGGGCCACACCGTCACGGTATGTCCAGATGGTCTGACAGCCATCGCGGCGCTAGATAAAAACACCTACGACTGTATCATCGTCGACCTCGATATGCCGGGCAAGGACGGCATCAGCGTGATTGCGCATTGCAAGGAGATCTCACCCGAGACCGAAGCCGTCGTGCTCACCGGCAAGTCAACCATGGAGACGGCAATCGCCGCGCTTCGCCACGGCGCGTTCGATTATCTCACCAAACCCTGCAAGTTGATCGAGATTCAAGCCTTGCTGGGCCGTGTATCCGAGAAACGTCAGCTCACGCAGAAGTACCGCGCACTGCAGCACCAGGTACTCCGTTTGGAAGGCGCGCCTCAGCTGATCGGCAAGACGCCCGCAATGGCGAAGGTGAAGGTGCTGATCGAAAAAGTGGCACCAACCAATTCGACCGTGCTCATCCTGGGAGAGACGGGAACCGGCAAGGAGCTCGTTGCTCGGGCGCTACACGACAACAGCACACGTGCTGACAATCCGTTCGTGGCAATCAACTGCGGTGCCTTGCCCGAAACGTTGATTGAGAGCGAGCTGTTCGGACACCGCAAAGGTGCGTTTACCGGTGCCGACGATCATCGTGTCGGACTGTTCGAAGTCGCGAATGGTGGCACGCTATTCCTCGACGAGATCGGCGAACTGCCCAAATCGATGCAGGCGAAACTGCTGCGTGTGCTGGAGAGTGGTGAAATCCGCCGGGTAGGTGAAAACAAACCGGTCACGGTCGACGTGCGGATCGTCTGTGCCACACACCGCGACCTACCATCGATGGTGGCGGAGGAAGAGTTCCGCGAGGACTTGATGTACCGCATCAATACCTTCGAGATCAACCTGCCACCGCTACGCGAACGCATCGACGACGTGCCGGAACTGGCGTTGCACCTGCTCGCCCGTTTCCGTCGTGGCGCGGAAGCAAAACTCGCCGACGACGCGATCGAAGCCTTGCGCGGACACGTTTGGCCCGGCAACGTTCGTGAGTTGGCTAATGTGGTTGAGCATGCAACGATTCTGTGCGACGAAGGCCCCATCCATCGCGAGCACCTGCCGCAACACTTCGACAGCCGCCAACTCCAAGGCGCGGCCCGTCAACGTCGCGGCGTGATGACGCTCCGAGAACTGGAAATGGAAGCGATCATCGAAGCACTGGAACGCAACGACGGTAGCAAACCCAAAGCGGCCGAACAGCTGGGCGTTAGCTTGAAGACGCTCTACAACAAACTCAATTCGGCGAGCGAGTTGGAGAAGTCAGCGTAGAAGGGAGGTGCAGTTTTCCACCACGGAGTCACGGAGAGCACAGAGGATTGTCTTGAGAGTCTTTACAACACTCTTCTGATGATGCCCTCTTTCATCAGCTTAACGTTGAAGTTGAGCAGCAGCCCAATTCGCTTACCACTCAACTTCAGATAGGTTAGTAATTGGGCTTCGTGCACAGGTAAGATGCACTCCACGCTTTTCAATTCAAGCACGACTTCGTCTTCAACAACTATATCCATCTGGAAGTTACATGAGAGTTGTACTTCCTTGTATTGGATTGGTAACGGTACTTGGCGATTGAATGCAACTCCGCGGGATTCGAGTTCGTGGCAAAGGCATTCTTCGTAGGCGGACTCCAGAAGGCCCGGCCCAAGGTACTTGTGAACTTCAATCGCCGCGGCACAAATCTGCCCCGTCAACTCCTCGGCAACAAGCATGGAAGAACTCCCTGGATTCTCTCCTCCGTGCTCCCCGTGACTCCGTGGTGATATTTTCTTCTCACACCTTCCGCACGACGCCCGTCACCACGCCTAGCACTTTCACATTCCGGCAGTAGATGGGCTTCATCTCGGAGTTCGCCGGTTGCAGGCGGACGCGGTTGGCTTCGGGGTACCAGTACTTGAGCGTTGCGTCCCCTTCGTCGGTCAGCGCGACGACGATGTCGCCCTTATCGGCGGTGCGGGCTTTGCGGCAGATGACCAGGTCGCCGTCAGTGATTGCCGCTTCGATCATCGAATCGCCTTTGACTCGCAGGGCGAACAGATTCTTTTGGCCGAACCAGTCTTCAAACTCAAACCGCTCTGCCTGCTCGATGGCCTCGGTCAGGCTGCCAGCGGCGATTTGACCAACCAGCGGTAGGCCGCGATCTTCGTGCGCTGCTTCGGTCAGTTGAATCGCTCGCGACATGTTCGGCTCGCGCGTGATCAGCCCTTTCTTTTCCAAGGCCTTGAGGTGACACATTACGCCGTTGGGCGAGTTGATCTCGAAATACTCGCCGATTTCTCGCACCGTCGGACCATATCCTCGGCCCCCGATTTTTTCGCGGATAAACTCAAACACCTCACGTTGCCGCTTGGTCAGTTGGTCGAGACTCATGCGGTTTCCCCCGGAATAATGGCTTTCGATGCCGGAAAACAGGCCGCTAATTGCGAAAACTCTGTTTCCTGCGTTCCTGACATAATAATATACGGGCGTACACATGGCAATAGCATCTGTACAGTAGTCGGCGGAATGTTGAACTTGCCGCCTAGATGCGGTTAGTTGCCTTCCTACCACCAGCTCGCAAAAATGGAGTCACGCGTAGGAACTGCGAAAATGCACGTCAAGCAGTAGAAGCCGGCTGTGGGGAGCCAGCGCAGGATCGAACACTCTCGGAGGAGACTTGCCCGTGGCCCAATGTCGGATCGGAACGCTTATGGCCTGCGTTGTCGCAGGCACGCTCAGCTCCCTCTCAGTTTCTGCCGCCGAACCGCTCACACTCCCCGCCGACGTCGAAGCGGTGCTCGAGGCACGTTACCCGCGGAATGCCGAGCAACTCAAGCTCATTCAGCAGCAGGTGCAACGGGTCTCGAAACTGGCCATGCCGGCCACCGTCGGGATCACGGTTGGACAAGGCATGGGCAGCGGGGTGATCGTCAGTGCCGACGGGCTCGTGCTGACTGCAGCGCATGTGATTGGCGGCGCCGGCAGACGTGCGACGATCTTGTTGCCTGACGGGCGGAGGTTGCGGGCGCGGACGTTAGGCGCCAATCACGAAATCGATGCGGGGATGATACGAATCACTAATCCGCCGAGCGACCTACCCTATTTGCCAGTGGCAAAAAGTGAGGCAGAAATCGGCGAATGGGTGATCACGCTCGGACAACCTGGTGGCACGCTGGAAGATCGCTCGCCGCCGTTGCGACTCGGGCGGATTCTCGGTGTGGGCGACGACTGGGTTTGCACCGATTGCACGTTGGTCGGCGGGGACTCGGGCGGACCGCTGATTAATCTGCGCGGCGAGGTGCTAGCCGTACACTCCAGCATCGGCCCCGAGATCGTGCACAACTTTCATATCCCCGTGATAAGAATCGAGACCGGTTGGGACCGTCTGCTGGCGGGCGAAGTGTGGGGCAACGAACTGCAGGAAGTGCTCCGTACGCGCATGCGGCCGATCATGGGAATTGCCGGCGAAACCCGCGATGGCAAGTGTCACGTCGAGCAAGTCTATCGTGATTTGCCAGCTTTCGACGCAGGCATACGCGAGGGCGATGTGATCGTCGAAGTTGATGGTGAAAAAATTACGAGTTTCGAGGGCGTGTCGAGTCGTGTTCGCAAAAAGAAACCTGGCCAACGGATGAGACTAAAGATCGACCGCGATGGAAAGACCTTCGACGTCGAACTGACACTGGCAGGCCTTCGTCGCGCAGCCCCCCGCGATCAGGATGACGAGCAACAGGAAGGAAACGAACCATGATGCATCCGCTCGCGAGCCGCAGGTCCGACGCCGGCAGGGTGTCGAAGAGCAGTCGTGTGCCTGTCGATGGAATGCCAGGTCGACTTACAAGCTACGTGTTCACGGCGGCACCGATCAGTGTTTGCCGTTTGCTGATCATTGCGTTTCTCGCCAGCACACACCCAGCCAGTTACCTGGCGGCGCAAGACCGCGAATCTCCGCAGAACTGGGAAGACTATGCCGACTCGCGGCCCTTCCCGACGGCGCACATTCGCGTCCCCGATTCGCGTCTAACAGACGGATCGATGGTGCGTTCGGCATTTCGTCAGGTCGTCGCGGATGCGCGGAAGGCGACCGTACGCGTGCGGACCGATGGTCGCAACACCGCGTTGGGCGGAATCGTGGGAGCCGACGGTTGGATCCTCACCAAAGCGAGTCGCTTGCCAGGCGAGATTACCTGCCTGCTGCAAGACGATCGCGAGATTGCGGCCGAGATTGCCAGCATCGACCAGAAGTACGACCTGGCGCTGCTCAAAGTTGACGCGAAGAACCTCCCCACGCTCAAGTTCTCCAAAGGGCCGGTTCCAGAGGTCGGCGCCTGGCTCGCGACGGTGGGGATGGATCGCAAGCCGCGAGCGATCGGCGTGATGAGTGTTGAGCCGCGCTGGATCAAACAACGTGCCGGCACGCTCGGGATTCAATTCGATATCAGCACCGACGACCCGGTGATCGAACAGGTATTCCCCGGAACGGCCGCCGAGGAAGCGGGGCTCGCCGGAGGCGATGTGATCATCAGCATCTCTGGCATGGACACGCCCACGCGCTACGCCGCCATCAGACGGGTGCAGGCCCACAGCCCGGGGCAGAAGATCACGCTCATAGTCCGTCGCGGCGACGAAACGCGCGAAATCGACGCGCGACTGAAGGGCCATTTCGTCGGACGAGACCCCACTCGCGAGGAGTTTCAGAACTCACTGGGGAGCGTGCTCAGCCAACGCCGAGCCGGCTTTCCCAATGCCTTCCAGCACGACACGGTCGTTAAGCCCAGCGACTGCGGCGGCCCAATCGTTGATCTCGACGGTGAGGTCGTCGGCTTCAATCTCGCCCGCGCCGGCCGCACCGAAACCTACGCCATCACCGCCACCGACGTGCTCGGCATCATCGAAAAGTTGAAGGACGAGGCGACGCGATAAGAAACGCGAACCGCCCGTATCGTCATTGAATCACTAGGTAGGTTCGGCGGTACTTGGCTCAGCGGCCTTTGGCAAGCCGAGGGCCGTCTCCACGGACTCTGCTCGAAAAACAAGATCGGCCAACAACCTTACATAGAGCGCGAATGCCCCATCAACAATTTGATGGCTGGCGTTGAATACACTTCCCAGGTCGTCCTGAATAGGAACACTCGGGATCAGGTAGCGTCCCAACGTCATCTGTCGTTCGGTGTGCTTATACGGATAGGGCAATTGGGACCACGACCGGTGTAGCTGTTTGGTAATCGGATACAGTTTTTCACCGAGCCCCTGAATGGCAATAATCAGCGACTCGTCGTTGTTGTCGGACAACTGTTCGAACAACAAGCTGGCAGCTGCTTGCAGACGAGAGCAGTCGATCAGCGTATCCATCGCGTCACCCAAGGCACGTAAGCAGTCGAGGATCCGTTCGGAATCGCGCTGCCATTGTGCTGCTTGGGGGATCCGCTCGGCCACTTTCGCGACGAACATCAACTGCAGCGCATAGCCCAACCGTTTGGAAGCAAGCTGCTGGTAGTCTTCCAAGTTGCGTTTGGCGTGGATGATTCTCTTCTCCGCGACGCCAATACGATTGCGGATGCGGTTTTCGTCGCTTTGGGTCAAAGTCTTGCCTTCGTGTTTGATGCGAATATCTGCGCGAATACATTGCCTCATTTGCTCGGCAGAGATCAACTCATCTAGCTCCGTTTTCAGCGTCTCAAACGCTGGCTTCGTGGAATCAATCATCTGCAACATCTGTTGGCGAGCCGTCTTCAACTCGGCCAACGTCTGCTTGGGATCCGCTGGCGCTTTTACGAATGCAACACTCAGCTGCAATGGCTGGGCGACGCTCCATTGCCCTTGGAAGTAGCGCTCCAACGCCGCTTGCGACTGTTGATCTTGCTCGCTCTTCTCGACCATCTCCGCAACAGGCCGCAGGCTGCTGCGCTCCAGCGTGTCGCCGAACTGCTCGCGGTAGAACTCCCAAGTGGTCGCCTTCGACTGAGCTTCAAAATCACTGAGCAACACGCTCGCGGGCATCTCGATAGGGAAGATTCCGTCCGTGTTTTCGCGTGCCGCGTTGGCGATGCGGTCGCGATCTGACGGATGGGTGTCGAGCCAGCCAGTGGTGGACTCCTCGATCGACTGGTTGATTTTCTGTTGTAGCTCGGGAGGAATCTGTTTGACTTTCGACATGATCAAGCGCGGCAGATCGTCACCGAGTTGGCCTTCTCGGTAGAATTCACGCAGATCGCCGTATGCCGCCTGCGTTGCCACTCCGAGCCGCTGCAACTGATAAACCGTCTGCTTGAAAGTCGCGCTCCCGGCCAGTCGGGTTTCGTAACGATCCGCATCGAACTCCATTTGTCGCAGCAGATAACTGCCCACCAGGTTCCCAGCCATCATCAACACCCACAACACGCGGCGTGACAGCCAGACGAACAGCATGGCCAAATAGAGAATCCAGCCAATGCGAATGTCGGTTGCTGCCGCTGCGTTTTGTAGCCATTCGTCGGCGGCATCGCGTTGGTAGACCACGCGTAGCAACCAGAAACTAATTGATCGAATGATGTATGTCAGCCGCATGCCGGCACCTTGGGCGAAGTGCCCAAACTCGTGGGCGAGCACGCCCGCGAATTGTCGGGTGTTCAGACCCGCAACCAAAGGCATGCCGATTGTTAGCACCAAATCGCTGCCGAACATGCTCAACATGCCTTTGCGGAAGCTCGCCGACGCATTAACTTCGCAATCCAGATCAATGCGTTTGGGTTTTGCAGCACCGACGAGCTCGCAGATGCGGTCAACGAATGCGAACAACAGGGGCTCGCGCTCTCGCACCAAAGATCTCGTGCGTGTGTGCGTCGCCGCGCGGAAGAACAACGGCTTGATCATAAACACGACCAGCACAGCTCCGCAGACGATCGGCGCTACGTAGGCGAGAAAGACGAGCGCTTTTCCGCGGCCGCGTACCTCGTTGTCGAGCATGACGGTGTTGTTGACCGCGTGGTAGTAAACGCCGTAGCCGGCCAAGGCAATCAAGCCAATATAGATGATCGGCAGCAATATCATGACCAAGGCGACGATCAACGCACCCAACCGATAGGCAATCGTTGGACGTGTGCGTTGTATGGAACCCTCCAGGCCTGCCAAAAGCTGAGCGGATTGTTGTGCGCGATTCTGCCGTTGGGCGGGTTGGGCTTTCGTGTTCTGCTTCGCGGCTTTCGTTGCTTTCGCCGGCGGCGCTGCAGGTGCAGATTGGGTTGGCGGCGACTGCTTGCGCGCGGCGGGCGCTTGGCGGATAGGAATCTTTAGCGGCTTCTTGCAGCTTGGGCAGGTGGCCGTCTTGCCAGCGTGTTGATCTGCCACTTGAAAGCTTGATTGACACGCTGCGCATTGCACCTTGATAGCCACGCAATCGTCCCCATGGGAAGAGTGTTTGCGAACTGTCCCGCGTGATCGCAAGTCACGGCGCGAGAACATCTGGGCCGATTATAGGTTGAGAGCGCAGAAGAAGATAGGTATTTATATTCAGTGTGCATAGACTAGCAAAAGAGCACTGAAGTTGAGCTGCGATCGTTCTCGGCAGGAGAAAGGAAACGCGAGCCGCCCGCACTGCTTCGGGTGTTGTCGTACTTGAGGCGAAGGCCTTGCTGTACCCGGGGCAGTCGCGTAGCGGCTCGGTTTCGGGGGTGGGGTGTCGGAATTATTCAGCGCGATGACGTCGGCAAGTCAGGCAGGCCACGGCTGCTGCTGAAGCCAGCGCGATCGTCGTCGGTTCGGGGACGACGCGGAAACGGACGTCGTCGATGCCCAGTTCTTGTCCGCCGATCGCCAGGCTTGTGATCGGGCCGGCGAGCGAAACCGTACCGGGAGTGCCAACGGCCGGCGGCACGACCGACACGTTCACGCCAGCCACAATCGGGGGTGCCGAACCAAAATCGGGCAGCTCCAGCACGGTGCCGTTGATGACGAGGTTCTCGTCGCCGCCGTAATCGACGTAGTCAAACGCCGCGCCGGTCACTGGGCCCAAGCCGCTGATATCAAAATCGAGGCGAAGGTTGTTGATCGTCGCTGGGGTGGTGGGGAAATCGGGATCGGTAAAGCCACCGATCTCCACGTTGTTGAAGCCAACAAAGCCACCGAGCGTAAAGTTATCGACATGCACGCCGATACCGTTCTCCACGAATGCCAAATCCCCTGGAGCGTTGGGTAGCGGCGGACCACCGAACTGAGTACCCGGCGCCAGCGATTCAAAATCAACGGTCGCGGTCATCGCGTGGGTGGTGGAAGCAGCAATCGCAACAGCAGCGGCGACAATAAACGTTCCTAGCAATCTCGTGTTGGTCATTGGTTCTCTCCCGTATCAGGTACTCACGAAGCCAGCAGACAAACGCTGACTTGCTGATCTACAGGGGAAAATCAAGAACGGGAGGAGGAGCCCGACAGGGAATTAGAGTTTTTTGTCATAGTATGCGCAATTGCCCACCGCTTCAGTTGAACGACAGAGGCCTAAGCCGCACAGGTTGATGAAGTTGACGAAACTTAACGTCGCCTACGTCTTCGATAGAATGACGTAAGTGCAATGCCAACCCTCGGCAAATCCAACAAACTGATTGGGGACTATCCGACTGTTCAATGTACTGTGAAGACCTCTCACCATATCACTACCACGGCTGTCCAACTGGGCTTCCTGGCACACTTAGCATCGGGTGGCTTGATCGTTCTGTGCCGTTCAACACCGGTCGTGTTTCTGACCAAGTGTTAGACGCAATTCGTCGTTTCGCGAGGAATCCGGTTCGTTTGATGAGAGGTGTTCATCATTGCGAATTTTGCACAGGTCCGGCGGCAGCCACTGGAAACGGTGAGTTGTGGATGCGGTTATCGGAAGGACCAATTTTCGTTAGTCCGCAGCTATTGCCTCACTATATCGAAAAGCATGACTATCTGCCCCCATCAGAGTTCCTTGCAGCAATTAATCGCCAGATTGAGAGCGTGCCTGAAGAGGAATGCGATCGCATGATGCGAGAACATATTCAAAGACTCAACAACAGTCCATCACGCGATGACATACTCATAGAACTCTTTGAGATTCAGGTTTACTGGCAATCTGACAGTTTTTCGGATTTGTTGGAGTTTCAGAAACACTTGGACTGGCACCAGGGTCCTGCGCCGACGTTGGCGACCAGTCCGCTTAGTCACCGTAGTGAGGGCTACCGTCTTGATGCAGTCAGTCGCAACCCTGCAGCCACATATGCCGATATCTCACGTCGATTCGAGAGCATTAGTCGCGTACCGTACATGTACCGTTACCGCCTTGTTTACTTGCAGGAATCATGGACGACCGTCAGGCCATAAAGAATCAATGCTGAAGCTCGAGGTGAAGCGTCGTCGCGTGTTAGAACTGGCCAAGTTCCTTCTTTTTCTGACCGCTTTACAGCCCGTTGCGGACTATACCTCCCGATCATCAGTACCGATCACGACTCATCGCTTCGAGATGGTGTGGTGACGATTCTCGAGCGCGCTCCGCGTGCCATGCAAGATTTCTTGAGAATTCTTGGCCACCCAACCGTTCGGGGGGGCGGCCAAAATCCGTTGCTGAAACCGCTGGCTAGATTCGCGAAAATGAGAGTCGTGAATAGGTCCATGTATAGGGTGGTCAGAACATCCGACCACCAGCCACGTAGTTCTGAGGAGGTCACACAATGGCAACACGAGGACGGCCGCGCGCGCTCGATGACGCGAAGCGGCGGGAGATTTGTGCGCTGGTGAGCGCGGGGGCGGGCATCAAGACGGCGGCGCGGTATGCAGGGTGTTCGCGGAGTACGGTCTACAAAGAGGCAAGCGAGAACGAAGAGTTTCGCGAGCGGCTCGAACGGGCCAAATCAACGGCGTGTTTGACGCCACTGCAGGCGCTGCGGCAGGCGTATCAGGAAGATTGGCGGGCGGCGGCTTGGATGTTGGAACGCACCGATCCCAACCGGTTCGGTCGATCGTACCGTCGCGCTGTAGGTCGGCGCGAGCTGCACGCGCTAACCCGCGATCTTATCGCGATCGTCCGCGACGAAGTGGACCATCCGGTGCATCGTGAGCGCGCGATCGCGCGGATGCGGGCGGCACTTAACTACGCGTTGCACCACGCCTGGGACACACACCGTAGCGGGAAGTCCTTGGATCGGGCGATGCAGTATTTTGAGAATCGGAATCCGGATCAAGAGGCTTGGGCAGAATTCGATTTCGAGCCTGATTTTCAAAGTCCAAAACATCTGACCGCGGCGGCGGACAGCGATCGTTTTCGGACACCTGACGACGCCGAATTCCGAAAAGGCAGGCGACTGGACGAGTTGCTGGAGGAGATTCCCTCGAGTTTCCAAGGCTCGTCGGATGACGGTGCGGCATGATCGGCGGTGAATATTCGGACACGACGGCGTTTTCAACTCCCGGTCCGAAATGTCCGAAAAAGAAAATTGCACGTGCGCATTCCGATCACGCTAGTGGTCCCCTACAGCCACGAACGTCAGGGAGTGGATCACTCGCCACCGCACGTTGCTCTGTGCCGAGCGCGCGAAGCGAAGTATAGTGAAAGGCTACCCCCAACAAAACAAGCGAATAGCAAACCAAATCCCCGATCCCCCAGACCCAAAATCCCACCCCCCCGCATGTCCGACCTCGTCCGTCAAGAAATCATGACCGCTGCCGAGTTGGTCGTCGTCAAGGTTGGCACCCGCGTGCTGACCCGCCCCGACGGTACGCTCGATGACCAGCGCGTGGCGAGCATCGCGGGACAGTTGGCACGGCTCTGGAAATCGGGTCGACGCGTCGTGCTGGTGAGTAGTGGCGCCGTCGGCGCGGGTCTGGGGCGATTGCAACTCAAGCAGCGGCCCACAGCGCTGTCGCAACTGCAGGCGGCGGCTGCGATCGGGCAAAGCTTGTTGATCGAGTCGTACAACCGCGGGCTTGAGCCGCACGCGTTGCATGCGGCTCAGGTACTGCTCACGGCCGAAGACCTGCAAGACCGCAGCCGGTACCTCAACGTTCGCAATGCGCTGTTTGCGCTGTTCGAGAAAGGCGCGGTGCCGATCATCAACGAAAACGATACGGTCAGCGTAGAGGAACTCCAGCTGAGCTTCGGCGACAACGACCGTTTGGCGGCGCTGGTGACCAATCTGATTCGTGCGCCGCTGTTGGTGTTGTTGTCCGACGTCGATGGGCTGTATGACGGCGACCCGAACGATCCAGACACCAAAGTGCTCTCGGTGGTCACCGACGTCGCGACCGCTCGGCAAGATCACGTCCGCGATGGCAACCATACCGGCGTGCAACTCAGCCGCGGCGGCATGGCGACGAAGTTGCAAGCGGCGAAGATCGCCACCTCAGCGGGCGAGAACGTCGTGATCGCCAACGGACGGCAGGACGACGTGCTGGATCGAATCGTCGCCGGTGAAGACGTCGGCACGTTGTTCGTCGCGGAGGGTCCGTCCGTCGCGCCGCGGAAGCGGTGGATTGGTTGGAGCGCCAGCCCCAACGGCACGCTCACTCTCGATGCAGGCGCTTGCCGGGCAATCGAATCGACGGGCCGGAGCCTGCTGGCCGTCGGTGTCGTCAAAGTCACCGGCGATTTCGCGAAGGGCGATGTGGTGGCGCTGTGCGATGAAGCGGGCCGCGAATTTGCCCGCGGCTTGATCAATTACAACGCGAGTGAAATGCGGACCATTGCCGGTCAGCCGAAGGAACTGATCGCCGAACTGTTGGGACATTGTCCCTACGACGTCGTGGTGCATCGTAACAACCTGGTGGTGCTGAATACGACCGGTTGAGTCAGGTTGTGCCGATTATCCGTGCCAGAGTCCTGATGCAGATGTCGAGGAACCTTTGAAGTGCGTGTCGAGCGTGATTACCCTGGAAACTAGCGGCTTACTTCTCCGTTTAACCGTTTCCGGGATTACTCGTCATGCGTACTTGGCTGTTCTGTGCTGGTTTAATGATGGCATTGGTCGCGACTCCGCTCGCTGCTCAAGCGGACGAAACGACCGCGGAGTCGACAGCCGAAGAAGTGCAGGCTACACCGTTGCCAGCGCCGATTGTGCTGACCCCCGAGCTGATCGAAGCACATCACGCCTACCAGCTCGCACAGTTGCGGTGGCAGAAGTTTCGCTTCCACGAACTACCGCTGCAGCGGCAGTCGCTCGACCAGCAGGTGCGCGACAGCGAAGCGGCTATCCGGGTGCTCAAACGTCGGTTGCGCGACTATCGCCCGTTCCTGCAAGTAGGGCGTTACTCGCCGGCGCGCACCGCTGCCGAAAACGATCAGCTTGCGCTGCAGACGCTCGAGCAGGAGCTGAGCTTGCTCCGAACCGAGCGGATCAACTTGATGCGGTTCAGTCGACAGAACAGTCAGCTCTATCAGCTCGACGTGCTCCGCACCGCCGCGCGCGTGTTGCAACTCAGTGCCGAAGCCAAAAGGCAATAGCAGTCCACGCGCGAACGATCGCGTCGCGGCTGCATCGGCCCGGCTTACTCGTACGTGCAGAGATACGCCGACTGCTCGGCGGTCTTGAGCAGGAACTTCTCATTCGCCGCGACGACGAACGACTCGCCAGCTGGATAGTCGCGGTAGTCGTCGCTGCCGGGCAGCTTGACCGTGAGGCAGCCGCTCACGACCGTGACGGTTTCCTTCTTCTCGGTGCTGAATTCGTACTCACCCGCGTCCATCACACCGACGGTCGCGGGGAGGGTGGCGGTTTGGAAGGCAATTGATTTCACTTTGCCGTCGAAATATTCGTTCACTTGGAGCATGGCTAATAATTCCCTTTGCGACTGTTCGCCAAATCGAGATAATTGGCTGCGTTGATTCCCCCGAGTAGCGTAGCTGAGAACCTTCGTCATGAGCAAGCCGGTCGAACTGATTCCGCTCACGCGGCTGGCACTGACCTTCGTGCCGGTGGCGATTGTGCTCGGCGTGCTTTATCGGTGGTCGCTGGGCAGTGGCATGGCGCTGTACGCGATGGGGCGCATGCTGCTGCAACTGCTGCTGATCGGCTACGTGCTCGCATATATCTTCACCACCGAGCAACCGGCCGTAGTGCTTGGCGTGCTAACGGCGATGCTGGGGATCGCCAGTTGGATCGCCTTGCGACCTTTGGCGAGCAAGAGCGGACATCAGTACGCCAAGGCCCTGGGCTCAATCTCGCTTGGTGGCGTGTTGACGTTGGCGTTGGTAACACAGCTAGTGCTCGACACCGAGCCATGGTTTAAGCCACGCGAGGTGATACCGCTGGCCGGAATGATCTTCGCCCAGTCGATGACTGCGATCAGCCTCGCCGCTGAGCGGTTTTACGCCGAGTTGCCACGCGTGGCGACCTACGAAGAGGCGAGGGGAATCGCTTTGAAGGCGGCCTTGATCCCGATCACGAATTCGCTGTTTGCCGTCGGTTTGGTTTCGTTCCCCGGATTGATGACGGGCCAAATCATTGCCGAAGTCCATCCGCTAGTGGCCGCTCGTTACCAGATCATGGTGATGGCGATGTTGTTTGGCTCGGCAGGGATTTCGGCGGCGTGCTATTTGTCACTGCTGCGTCCGGCGGAGGCGTCGGCATGATTCGCGTCGCTACGGTCGATGATGCTGCGGCCATTGTGGAGATTTACCGCCCTTCGATTGAGAATTCGTCCGTGTCGTTCGAGGCGGTTGTGCCCTCGGTCGAAGAGATGCGCGGTCGCATCGAAAAGTGCTTGACGCGTTTTCCCTGGCTGGTCTACGACGGCGAAGACGGCGTGAGTGGGTATGCTTACGCTGGCGAGCACTATCCACGAGCGGCGTATCGTTGGACGGCCAACGTGAGTGTGTATGTCGATCGAACTGTTCATCGCCAAGGTGTTGCACGGCAGCTTTATCTCTCGCTGTTTGAGTTACTCGAACAGCAGGGTGTCCGTACGGTGATCGCCGGCATCGCGATTCCCAACTCGGCGAGTCACGCCTTTCACGAGGCCCTAGGTTTTCAACAGGCGGGAGTGTTCACCAACGTCGGCTTCAAAGACGATCAGTGGGTGGACGTTAGCTGGTGGCAGCGATCCCTCGGCGAGGGCGGTCAGTGTCCGCCGCCAGCATTCATACCCTTTCCGCAACTCGATACGGAATCGAAGATTGAATAAGCAACGCCACCATTATGACCGTAATACGTTTCGAGCTTCCCGGAAGCAGATCAAATTCGTAGTGCGGCATTGATGATGCGTTGAGTAACGACAGGAGCCCTCATGGTATTTAACTACTTTCAGAATCGTCGTCGGGAGCGGTGGCTGGCCAGGCCTGAGCCCAGGGAGTGGACCGAGTGGTTGCGACGGAATGTCTGGCAATACTCGTACCTGAGCGAACCACACAAGTCGAAGGTGCGGCGTGTGGCTTGCGTGCTGTTCCATGAAAAGAAGTGGGTTGGCGGCGGAGATTTCGAGGTCACTGACGAAATGCGTGTGACGATCGCCGGTCAGGCGGCGCTCGCGACATTGGGGTTCGAAAAGTCGTATTACTTCGAGCGACTCAAGTCGATCATCGTCTATCCGAGTGCTTTCACCGGTCAACCCGCATCCGGCGGTGACCTGATCCTCGGCGAACTCGGACAGCAATCCGTGCACTTCGAAACACGTACGGGCGAGTCGTGGCAGGGCGGTCCGATCATTTTGGCATGGCGGGCGGTGTTGAATGAGGGCCGTAACGCGCGGTTTGCACGCAATGTGGTGTTGCACGAATTCGCACATCACATGGACGGATTGGACGGCCAAACCGACGGTGCCCCTCCGATGACCGACTACCAGTTCGAGAAAAAATGGTATCGCGTGACTCAGGACGAGTATCGCACGCTGCTGGAGCTTGCCCATCGAGGCGAAGACACACTGCTTGATCACTACGGCGCGACGAATCGAGCGGAGTTCTTCGCGGTTGCGGTCGAGTGTTTCTTCACACAGCCGCACGAGTTGGCGCACGAGCATGCCGAATTGCATAGCGTGCTGACCCGCCTGTTTGGTCAGGACCCACGCGAATGGCTGCCGCGAGGCGCCTCGCGATCGGCGTGAGCTGAGATTGCCAAGTGGCAAGAGATGAACGGATGCGAGCTTAACCGGCTTCGATCGGCTGTAGGCTCTCCGCGTAGCGCTCGAGCGCTTGCTCGGGTTCGTGATTGAAGACGACACGTCCGTCGGTCGTCCAACGGCCGCCGCGGTGCATGAAGATAGCCGTCGCGGCACGAAGGCTGCCCACCGCTTCGACGTCTTCCATCCCGCCGCCAGGGATGGCTTCGAAGCTTACGGTCACGCCGACCAGTGCGTACAACTCGCCGTTGGCACGATCCTCGGCGAACAACTCGCCTTCGTGCAGCTCGCATTGCTTCCACCGCAACCCGCGAGGTTTGCCGGTGGCACCGGCGGCCTGTAGGAACTCGGTTTGCAACGCCTCGCGCTGGTCGCCGAATTCCAATAGCGCGAGTTTGCGTTTTGCTGCCAACTGTGCTTTACGCCAGCGCCGCCAGAGCAGTTGGGCGATAAAAACCACCACAATGCCAACTACCAGTACCTTTGCCACTTGCATCCGCGATCGTCCGTCGGGTGTGCTGAGTGCGAACCGATCGACGGGTGTCGCGGCTGCCGGGCCATGCATTATGACGACTTACGGCGCTGCACGCTACCGACCATCGTGTGGCGAAAGTGTCTAGCGGCCCACCGCTGGCTCGGGCGTTGGCATTTGCGGTGTGGGTAACATCCCGTGAGCTGGAGCGGGTGTCGAAGGTTCTTGCGGTGGACCGAAAATCGACGGCGCGATGTT
The DNA here is from genome assembly GCA_028285205.1 of Bythopirellula sp. Taxonomy (GTDB): domain Bacteria; phylum Planctomycetota; class Planctomycetia; order Pirellulales; family Lacipirellulaceae; genus Bythopirellula. Next base: position 19,539 of record JANQQA010000189.1, read on the forward strand.
CTGCATTTGCAGCGCGGGCGTCGGAGTCTGATGGCAAGCGGGTGCGGGCTGAGTGTGATAGCCGCCACGATATCCCACGCCACCACATTGGCCAGTAACGCAACCGCCCATGTGGCATGTTGGGTGCGCACACGCGTAACAGGCTGGCGTGCATTGGCGTTGCGAACGCTCAAACTCAACGCGTGCTACGTGAGGCGGATGTCGGTGCGGGGCGCGGACCATCGGAGCGTGATGACCGGCTCCAAATCCCTTGCCACAAAACTGACCCGCATTGCCAGGCACGTTCCAGAGCCCACAATCCAGAGCAAAGAGCGGCTCCGCGCACGAGCAAAGAAGAATCGTAGCCGCAGTTAGCCGTAATCCGTACATCCGTGGGATCCTTGGGCAACAAGAGTTTGCTGATGACACTCAGTACTCAACGCATCGACCAAGCTCGCGGCGGGACGCCAGCGAATGCGAGACAACCGGCGCAATCGTCACGTGGGTGGTAGGAGAGCGCGTCACAACTAGGACAAGCGCCAAAGTTAATCAGCAGCATGCGCTCGGCTTCGACGTCAATCAGCTGCTGGACGTGGGGGATCAGTAGGTTTGCCAGCGGAATTAGTTGGCTGGCGTGTTTTAAGAAAACTTCATAATTCGTGAGCGAAATCTTAACCGTTTGTTCATTTTTAAGGGCTACCCTCTGCGTCTCTCGTCACAGGCGTACAGCTTTAACTAAGCGTCTAAGACTAACAATTCCCCCCCTTTTTTTGCCTTGTTTTTGGAGAGAACTAATGAGGAAGTACGTTGTGGCAGCCCTTGCTGCCGTTCTTTTGGCTCAGAATGCGATGGCGACATACGATCTGCAGATCACTGAGATGTGGCCAGGGAATGAGCCTGGTTTCAATCTCACCGATGATTGGTTCGAAGTGACCAACTTTGGCGACATGGCCTGGACTTCCGCCGATGGCGACCTCTATTTCGACGATGATTCGGCTGACGCGACTGCGGCCGATCTCATCTCTGGCGTCGATTCCATTGCTCCGGGCGAATCTGTCGTATTCATCGATGGCTCCGCAACCACTGGCGGGCAGAATGTTGCTATCTGGGATTCCGTATGGAGTCCTGATCTTGCTGTCACTCCGCAACTTGGTACCTACAATGGCTCCGGCATGAGCCAGGGCGGAGACGGTGCTACGCTTTTCGTTGATGCCGACATGAATGGCGTCGATGCAGGCGATCTGGTCGATGCGGAAACCTACCCGGACGCTGAATTGTTCGGCGGCCAGTCCTACGACGTTGGACAAGCCGCCTTCAGCGGCTCGCTGGTGAATTCGATCACCACGACGGAAATGAACGACGAAAATCAACCTGCTATCGGTACGCCTGGTTTCCTCGGCGTTCCCGAGCCGGGCACGATTACCCTGGCCGCAATGGGCCTGATCGGTCTGTTGGGCGTTCGTCGCAAGTAACTTGACCTCAACGCACGAACGGCTGCTTGTCGTTCGTCTCTGCTAGTGGCCTCGGGCACGGCCGTGCTGTGCCTGAGGCTTTTCTATGTAACATTCGGAGCACTTCCATGAGATTTCTCGTAGGCCTAGTTGCGATCGCATTGTCTTGCTGCTCCCACTCGTGCTGGGCAGGAAACTTCACTTTCGGCTCCGACGCGAACGGATTGGCTGGGCTTGCTGATGCCACCATCATCGAGCAAGGTGGGTTTGCACTTAATCTTCAGGCCGGTCCCACAGGTGCAGTATTCAACGAAAGCGATTCGGATGGCCTCGGTATCAACACACGCGGAATCGCCGACGTGGACGATGGCGGCGGTGGAGGCGATCCGGACAAGTTCAACATTATCGACGGCACAGCTGCGGTCTCGGGACAAGGCGAGTTCGTGGTTTTCTCGTTCGAACAAGCGGGCGTAGTCGAATCCCTGTTATTCGACGGGTTGAAAGACGAGACGCTCGAGTACTTTTCCATCGAGTTTCCCAACGCGATGGTTGTCACCGTCTTTGACTCCCAGGTCGAGCAGCGACTAACCGACCAAGGATTTCAACTCTCTGACTTGGGCGTGCCGAATCCGACTCTGGCACCTAACGAGGAAGATGATTTTGAGGTTGTCGAATACGCATTCGAAGCCGGTCAGGAATTCAAACTTACCTACGGTGAAGTCGATTTCACCAACGTCCTGCCCGGCTACGTGCCTGTGGCGGGAGGAGTTGGCAACGGTGCACGATTCCAGGGGATCGTCGTGCGAGCGATCCCCGAACCCTCAACAGCGGTGCTGGCCTTGGCGGCGACGTTGCTCGCCGCGGTCGCTCATCGAAGGCAGTAGCACTCGATATTGAGGTGCTGGACTCGCACGCAAATCGTCATCAAAACGCATCGCTGTCGATGATCTCGTCCGCGTCGCGGCTGCAGAGGGCCATCACGATCTCCCAGGCGACATCTTCCTGGAGAAAGTGAACAGAAGCGTCGCAAAACGTTGCTTGCATGCCCCCCGGATGATCGGAGAAAAAGTCCTCGATCCAGAAGTGAACTTTCGACGGTGGATTAATGGGGCCATATTCAATCCCATTGACCGAGTGTTGAGGCGAGAGCTTGATGAAGCTGACGTTCTTCCAACTCGCCCACGCTCCCGATGGTTCGCTAGTTGCTTTCAAGTTCGGACCGTTTTCCTTGTAGTCCTCTTCGAAGCCTTTCCCAGTGGACTCGCCGACGATGAGTGTGTTACTCAACCCGTCGGTGATCTGTCGCACGGAGACCGTAACCGATCCACAGTCGTTGTCGCGCTCGTTCCGTAGGCAGCGATTAGGATCTTTTCCCCAAATAGTCTCGTACTTTAGCAAGATCCCACGGTTGGTTTGCAGAGTGTTCTGCTTTGCGTCGGCGTCGCCCGCGTAACTGGGCGTATTGGGATCATTCGTCGGACCAAACTGAGGAATTCGAATATCTGGCTCAGGGCCCGGATTGCCCATGTAGTCGATGCAGGCCAGGCCTCCGCCGTTTTGGAGATCGACACCGTCGAGGCGGTGATCTTCGCTGCGGAAATCTTGGAGAGTCGCGGTGCTCGGGCAGATGTATGTGGGCACGACGGTATTCGCAGGTCCCGATAAGTCCGGCATGTTGTTGGGCGCCTCAAACAGGGTTCTGGTCATATCGAGTCGATCGAAGAGGTTCTGTTGTTCGATGAATGGCAAGTGCCAGGCAGGCCAGGCGATCTTGTCTTTGCCCTTGAGTCCTGCGGGCTTGAACTGACCGGGTGGGAAATGCTTGTTGGTGATTTCGTAATTGACCATCCCCAAACCGATCTGGCGAAGATTGTTCGCGCACTGCGACCGCCGGGCCGCCTCGCGCGCGGCTTGGACCGCTGGGAGCAACAAGGCGACCAGCACACCGATAATCGCAATCACGACCAGCAACTCGACCAGGGTAAAACCAACTCGTGGCCGCTGCGGCCGAATGAACGCATTCCGTTGAGGCTTCATTGCCTTCGTCTCCGTGTGATAACTGTTCTAGAGTCGCCGCTTACCGGTGGTTTGGCGTAGGCGCTGGACGCTCACTAAACCTGGCATGTACGCCGTCGAGCGAGGGCGCACAACGAGCCAACGGCGATAAGTCCGAGCGTGCCTGGTTCGGGCACAACGCTGATAGAGGGTGCCGATAGGGGTGCGACCGTTGATCCGTAGTTGGACTCCCAGATCGCGAGGTCCAACTCATCAACGGTGCGGTCCCGATTCGCGTCGCCGTGTTCGCGTGTGGCCGTTGCTCCGGCAGTGACGTCTGGACCGAGGCCAAATCCCAGATTCTGTTGCCACAGCAAGAAATCGTCACCGTCGACGTCGCCGTCGAACGTGTCGGATGTCGAATCGTACGAGAAGTCGCCGTCGAGTGTGAATCGGTTCGATCCGCCGAGTGTTGCAACTAAGTTGGCGCCATAGGGCATCCCTTGCGTTGTTTCGACGAATTGGTCGGGCGCGCCGATGCCGTGCGGCTCCCCAGATTGACGGAAATCGTCTGGGCCGGTGAACCCGGCGTCATTGTCATCCGTCAGATTGCTCGCATGCCAGTCTGCAGCGGACGAACCAGTCGAGTCTCCCCAACGCCCGATGTACTCGATCTCTGCTCCCATGAACGCAGCTTCGGCCCCTTCGGGCATGTTGATCCCGCCGCTGGGTGTCGCGGCTGTGAAGTTGATTGGCGCGTACAATAAGCCATCGATGTCGTCGGCCTCGCTGTTAACACCAATGGCATCGAGAATTGTCCAGTTCGCCGCACCGCTAGGGACGTCGAGCTCGTTGTCATCGTCGCCGTCGAGATCTTGTCCCAATACGGGGGCCACGCCTCCTGAATTCGAGTCGACCTCAATCAACATCGCGGTAAATCCGCTATTCTCGATCTGACCGTCCTCGCCCTCATCGGTATGGCCGACGGTGCTCGATGATCCTGAACCAAACGTGAAGGTGCTACCGCTGTTGACCAAGTCAGTCGATCCCGGAGCGACGGCGGTGTAGGCGTTGAATGCCTGGCGAATCATCAAGAAACCATTGCTGCCCAGGGAGGCACCAGCGCCAATCGAGCCGAGGTCGAAGATGTTTTCCACGACGCCAGGATTCGCCGTAGCGCTGATTTCGTTTTCCAGAAATATCAAGTAGTGATCGACGAGCGAGAGGCTCGGCGTGCCGCGCAACTCAACGTACTCGTTGAACCGATCACCGCCACCGGGTGGATCGAAATAGATCTCGTTGATGTAGACTTCACTCCGAACTGCTGTCGGAGCTAATGTTAAGAATGTTAATGCAAGAGTTGTTAAGGTTTGCCGCGCACTGACGTGGTACTTCATTTCGCCTCACAAAGCCTGGAATCCGGGACTTAGGTGTGGAGAGCAAGAATGCACTTGATTCCAAGTGCAACTATGCTCCAAAAAAAGAAGCCGGGATTATCTCAATACTTTGTGAATGGGCAACCGGTCGTTGCCGCTGTGTTAAGGCGAATCATCAATTCTTAATACACGGACAATCTTTTCTTAACACATTCGCATTTCCTTAACAATTTGTACTCAGTTTGTTAACAATCCTCCTTCGCAAGGTTCAAACATCCTCCCTGCAGGACCGCGCGTCGTTGCAGTCCGGCGGCGAGGGCCTCGCTGTGCGTGACGACGACCATGATCGCCGGCCTCCCTTGCGCGTGGCGTTCCTCTTGCAATTTGATCAGTAGCTTCAAGATCTCGGCGGCCGTGGCTTGATCGAGGTTGCCGGTTGGTTCGTCGGCCAGCAGCAGTGTCGGTTCGCGCACCAACGCCCGGGCGATTGCCACGCGCTGCTTTTCGCCCCCCGAGAGCTGAGCAGGGCGGTGCAATGTTCGGTCAGAGAGCCCAACCCGCTTGAGTAGTGACTCCGCTGCGGCGATTTGGGAGTTCCCAGCGCTACCATCGGCCAGAAACGGCACCAAAACGTTCTCCAGCACCGTGCATTGTGGGAGTAAATGATGGTCCTGAAAGACGAACCCGATCTGCTCGCTACGGAATTTCGCGAGTGCGGCTTCATCGAGGCGAAATGGATCGACCCCATCGAGCGTGACCGTACCACTGGTGGGATTGTCGAGCGTGCCGAGAATCGCCAGCAGCGTGCTTTTTCCCGAACCACTGGGACCGACAATGGCCAGGTTTTCTCCCGCGTCGAGCGCCAGCGAAGCGTCCGTCAGGATCTCTAGCGGCGCCCCTTCGACGCTTGCATACTGTTTCGCAATGTGCTGGACGTCGAGCAAACTCATGGCTGTATTGTGACCGCGTATGGGAGCCGAGCCAAGTCGTTATTCCTCGGCGAGCAACAGCCCACGTAGGGCCGTGCCATAAAATGAGTACTCGACGTCGTCCACCTCATCCCAAGCTGCCGCCAGGTAACCGCCCGAAGGTTGCTGCAGCGAATCGACGAAACGCTGAGCGGCATCGACGTCCACTTGATCCCACGCGCCGACGTCGCGCAGAGTTTGCATGCCGGTGTAGGTGCTCAGCAAGTCGGCAATCGGGATCTGCGTGTTCGCCCGTAGCCCACCTTCGTCGGTGACGTTGTCGAGTAGGAATTCCGACACGTCCAGCGATAGTTCTTCCGTCAGTAGCTGCTGCTTGACTTGTGGCTGCAGCACGAGCAAGCCTCCGACGGCTGCCGCAGTGGGGTTGGTGCCACTGCGACGCATGACGCTAATCTCGACGAAACCGCCATCGTCGCGTTGTTGGCTGAGCAGGAATGCGACGGCCTGCTGCGAATCGGGTAACGGAATCTCTAACAACTCGTAAGCCAGTGCGATGAGAAACGTCTGGTATGTGCTGCTGGCTTGTCCTTCGTGCGATTTGGCGTAGCCACCATCGGGGCGGCGGAGTGCCTCGAACAGGTCTGCCACCGACTGCGTCCAGTTTTCGCTGGCCGTCGAAAAGACATCCATTCCAGCCCATGATTCGAGAAGTCTGGCCGCGAAGACCAAGGAAATCAGATCGATCACGCTCACAGAGCTTTGCAACTGGCCACGCAGGTATTGGGCGGCACGCTCGGTCGTCGAGGAATCCTCGCAGCCAAGAATCGCTAATCCTCGCAGCGCGAACGCGGAGTAATAGAGATCGCTGCCGCCGGCTCGTCCGCAGTACCCACCATCCGGCTGCTGCTTGGAGAGGAAGAAATCGATCGACGCTTGACGTTGTTTTGGAGAGAGTTTTTCCAGACCCGCGGCCAAACGGACGGTGAGGTTCATCAGATACGGCGGGGGAGAATCGATGATCGAATCCTCAAGCGGAAGCCAAGTCTACGTTCTCTGTTCTCTTGGCGCTAATAGAGGGATTCCGCACAGCAAGCCTGCTGATTCGTTCACCCGCACTCAGCGCGGACGGCCCATTCTGTGGTGCTCAGTTCGGATTACTGCTCGACCCCGCCGGAATCAAGAACTGCTGCAGCTCCTGCTTCACTTCTTGCGGCACCGGTACCGAGACCATCGGGGTGCCCGGCTCGACTCGGCAACAGACGCAGGTGATTTGGCCGGTCGCTAGCTGGCGTCCATCATGGCTGAAATCGAAGTGATAGTGAAGGCTCTTGTTACCGATCTTCGTAACCGAGACCGCGATGTCCATGACTTCTTCGCTTCGAGCGGGAGAGACGTAGTCGCAAGATGCGGCGACCCGCGGGAAACTAAGCATCTGTCCATCGACGGGGACATGAACGCTAAATCCGATCGAGCGGATTAACTCGTGCTCGGCCGATTCCATGTAGTGGAAGAACGAGGCAAAGTGCATGATCCCGGCCATGTCGGTATCATGGAACTCGACCAGACGGGTGGTGCGAAACGGCTCAGCCATGGCAGACGCAAAGTCAAGTGACCAATGTCGAATGTCAAAGCCGCTTGCCGTGGCTCGACATTCCGCCATTCGTCATCACTCTAGGTTCCTTCGTAAGGAATCAGCGCCATGAAACGGGCACGTTTGATCGCCTTCGACACGGCATGCTGACTGGCTGCTTGGCAGCCCGTCTTCCGGCGACTCACGATCCGTCCGTGACGATTAGTCAGCTTGCTGAGCAAATCGAGGTCTTTGTAATCGACAAACATCGGACGCGGACGCACGCCATCGATGCAAACCGGGTCTTTCTTGGCAAGTTTCGCGGATCGTTTATTCATCTGTTGGGTCGGTTTGGGGGTTAGGCAAACATCGTAGGGCTTTACTAGGCACACGCCTTCCGTCACTGAGCAGCCCCATATTTTAGCCGAATTGAGGGGGCTTGCAAGCCGTGCGTTTCAAGCTGCTGGCGTGCTGCCACTGGAGCAACGCGCCCACTCAATAGCGTCAAATTCCGGCTTATTGGGGCCTCAAACTACAAAGAGCCGGCTTGAATGCAAGCCGGCTCTCGGTGAGCTATTCAAACGGACGGTTGCCGACCGCATTTTTGTCGCTAACACGCCATTTTTTCGAACGGCAAGGATAACCAGTTATCTTGTAGGTTTTCCAGTGGCAGTAGGCTGTGCTCGTACTCGACAACCATACGGGTGAGCTGCGCGACCGAGTCGGCCCGCATCACTTCGAAGATCCGACGGCGACGATTCTCGACCGTGCGGAGGCTGACGTCCAAACGCTTGGCGATCGAGCGGTTCTTCATCCCTTCGAGCATCAGTTGCAAGACCGACCGATCTTGTGGGGCCAACCGCTTTAGACGTGCCTCGAGCGACGCTAGGTGGTGCTTGCGTAGAAACTCCTTTTCGCTGCGTTGCAGCGCTTCTTGCACAAACGTCCACAGTTCGTCATCGCGAAATGGCTTGTCGAGCACGCTGACGGCGCCGTTGCGAAGCGAGCGGACGGTTGTGGACGTGTCGGCGTAGCCGGTCAAAACAACTACCGGCAAAGCAACGCCTCGTTGCAGTAACCGCTGATGCACTTCCAGCCCGTCGAGACCGGGTAGCCGTATGTCGAGGACCACACATCCTGGACGTGAGTCATCGACGTTTTCCAGAAACTCGTTGGGTGACTCAAACAGCCGCACCTGATGGCCGAACGTGTGTACAAGTTCCGCGACTGCGCGACATGTCTGCACATCGTCATCAACAACATACACGATCGGTTCCAAGTTCACCTTGGCTTCAGACATAGTAGTTCCACCTCAGCTTAGAAAAGAAATGATGACACGGGATTACATCAATGCATGGAAATCATCAGATCGATGGGTTCGCCTGGCGCAATGATCAGCGAAGGCTGGCTACGCGGATCGCTGCCCATTAGGCTCTCTGATACCTGTATCAACGAAGCCCAATCGATGCGTACTCGTGGGAAGTGCCACGACGACGTGTATCGTACTTTGGCCCAATGCGGCGAATATCCGCAAATCCCGTGCATTCTCTGCGGCTGTCCGCAGAGCGTTCTTCGTGGTCCTAGAAAAACCGATGAAACAAGTTTTCTTAGAGTGAGCCCGAGTCTAAACGTTATCGGAATCTGTGATCACCCCGACCGCGAGTGCCATACGAACCAATTCCGCTAGCGAGTCTGCTTTCATTTTTTGAAAGATCTTCTGCCGGTGGTTCTCGATGGTGCGTACGCTCACGTCGAGACGATTGGCAATCACTTTGTTAGCGTTGCCTGCCACGATGTACTCGAGTACCTCGCGCTCTTTGGGCGTGAGTGTCTCGAGGCGTTCTCGAAGATCTGACGTGCGCTGTTCTTGTTCCCAGTTGTGCTGGTCAGTGGCGATGCCCGTGCGAATCGATTCCCATAGCAGGTCGTCGTCGCACGGTTTTTCCATGAGGGTCAGCGCGCCGTTGCGCATGGCGCGCACCGTCGTGTTGGTGTTGGCGTAGGCGGTGAGCACGACAACGGAGATACTGATGCCTAGCTTGTTGAGCTGCTCCTGCAGTTCCAAGCCACTCATGCCCAGCATCCGCACGTCGGTGACCAGACAAGCGGGACGATGACCATCGTAGGCCTCGAGGAACTCCTCAGCGGACGAAAAGCTCTCGGCCGGAAGCCCCATGGTCTTCACCAAGGTGAGCACCGCTTTGCACGCCTGCTCATCATCATCGACGACGTAAACTATGGCTTGATTCGTCATGTTTCCGGTAACTCAGCGGGATGGTCATACAACCAGGATTCAATCGTGGTCCTGTTGGAACTGTGTTTTCGCAGCCGCCGTTTTCATTGTGGGCAATTCGAGAATAAATGTCATCCCTGCTGACGCGTTTGGCTGGGCGAGAATCTTACCACCATGAAGTTCAGCAATACTTTTGCATAGCGGGAGTCCCATGCCGAGGCCCTTTTTCTTCGTCGTGAAGAACGAATCAAATAGTTTGGGATACTCGTCCTGTGCAACGCCGCAACCACAATCGCGAAAGCAAAGCCGCACTTGCTGGTCGTCTGATTCTGAGGCGATCATGAGCACCCGCTCCCTGGCGGGGGTAATCGCCATCGCTTCGTACGCGTTCATAATCAAATTGATACAGATCTGTTCCAACTGGACTCGATCCCCCTGGATCTCTGAGTTTTCGGCAGCGAGGCCAAACTCCAATTTGACGCCAGCCTTACGTGTCTCAAACGCGATCAGTTCGGTAGCCCCGAGTGCCACTTGGTTCAGATCCAAGCGTCGGAAGCTATCGACCCGCGCGTTGGTGTAAGCACGCAAGCGACGAATGATCTTCGCGGTGCGTGTGATGGCGTTCGATATTTCTTGTGTGCAATCGATGGCCGTTTCGATATTTTCGCTCCCGCCCAGTTCCAAATTGCGGCGAGCTGCCTCTGAGAAGGTTTTGGCGGCGTGCAACGGCTGATGAATCTCGTGAGCAATGCCCGCGACCAGCTCCCCCATGGTCGCTAGGCGGGACATGTGTGCCAGATGTGTTTCTTTCTCGCGGATAATGTCGGCGGCCTCTTTTAAGGCCGTGACGTCACGCCCGACGGATTGGTATTCGAGAAATTTGCCGTCGTCGTCAAACAGGATCTGGTTGGTCCATTGGGTCCAACGAACTGAACCATCTGCGAGTAATACGCGGTTCTCGAAATCCTCAATCGGGTGATCTTGGTTTAAGATCTCGACGCTCGCTTGGAATCTGGCGACTTCATCGGGATGGAGCGATTCCAAAAAAGACCAGCCGATGACGTCATCATGGTTTCTACCGAGAAGCCGGCAGTAGGCCTCGTTGGCGAACGTAACCACTGCTCCCGGACTCCAGCGCACAACGAATTCCGTTTGACAGTTCACAACCGTGCGATAGCGCGCTTCGCTCACGCGTAGCGCCTCGTTGGCCCTAGTCAACTCGGCCGTGCGCTCCGCGGCGCGCTGCTCCAGATCCTCCTTCAGCCGCTGCAATTCCACGGCATCGCGAGTCGTCTCCGTAATGTCTTTCGCGATTCCTTCCATCGAGACGTAGGTGCCGTCGGGGTCGAATATCGGACGCTGTTGAACCTCAACCAGCAGCGTGCCGCCATCTCGATGGGCAATCTCAACCGTGAATTTGTAAAACTCTTTGCCGGCCGCGACTTCGTCGAACACACGGTCTGCTAACTCTCGACCGACGAAGTGTTCTCCGATCAGGTCCCGCCAGTTCAGTCCCAGTAGCTCCTTCTCGGAATAGCCGAGCACATTTTCCACCGACGGGCTGACGTACGTGATGATGCCGTCGGGATCGTGTGTGTAAATGACGTAGTCGCCGCTGATGCCCTCCACCAGGCGCTGGTATTTCTGCTCGCTTTCGCTCACAGGTTTGCTGCCCGGCCAGACTCGTCCAGGCTCCTCTTGGTTGATGCCATCCGGCAGGGCGGCCGCGTGGTCGGATTCGTGGTGATCGATCGACATGAAAAGAGTAGCGATACAAATAAGATACTACGGTCGTCAGTCCTCATTATAGCCGCAGAGCTGAGAAGCAGGGCGTCTCTACGCAGATTCCACGAGATCGCGGTACAGGGCGAGTGTTCGCTGTGCCATGGCTTCGGCATGATAGCGTTCTTGGATTGCTTGTCTCCCCGCCAGACCGAGCTGTTGGGCTCGTGAACGATCTTCGACCAGCTCGGCCAGCTTTTCGGCCAGATCACAGGCGTTATGCGGCTCGAACAGCAGCCCACCGCCGGTATCGGCGATCAGTTCGGGATAGGTGCCGTGCGCCGGAACGACAGCGGGGATACCGTTCGCCAGAGCTTCGAGCAGCGGCAAGCCTTTGCTCTCGCGATAGACGGTTGGGGTGCTGAACAGATGAAGCGATTGTAAGAACTCGATTTTTCCTCCCCGGTCGAGTTCGCCGTGGTATTGAAACTTACCCGCCAGCGGGCCGCGATCGACATTGGTCTGAACGCGGCGAAAGTACTGCTGATCACCGGCGCCCAGATAGCCGGCCGCATGAAGTTGAAAGTCGGTCAGGTTATGCCGCTGGATCAGTCGCTCGCAAGCTTCGACCAGCAGGTGCAGTCCCTTGTCCTCACAGATCCGCGCGAGGTAACCGATGCGGAGCGTCTCTTGGCCGGTCGCAGCGTCACTCACGCCATGCCCCTCGAGTTGCAGGCCGTGCGGGATAACGTGGATCTTCGCGCGCTCGACCGCCAAGTATTCGGCCATGAACTCGGCGTAGTAGTTGTTCAGCACAGTGAATGCGTGAACTTCGGCAGCCCGTTCGCGCAGCAGTTGACGCGCTTGCTCATAGTGTGGCGGTTTGAGCTTTTCCAGGAAAATATCCTCGCCAGAAAGCGAGCAGATGACCGGCGGGCCGCAACGCTGCGCGATCATCCTCGCGAGTCCCAGCATCATTGAGTTGGAGAGATGCACCACGTCGGGCTGTACCTCGTCGAGCAGCCAATCGACGAGTTTCTCCAGTTCCTTGCGCTGGTTGCCAACCTCGCCGCGCAACATGGATACCGTCATGTCGCCAAGTTTCGCAGGATCGACACTTGCCCCGCGCCCGGCGAGTACGCGGAGCAGGGCAGGGTGGTCGAGCAAGCGGTCGAACCAACGTGGCGTATAACGAAAGATCGGGATCTTCTGCTGCAGATAGGCGTTGATGCCGCCGAAGAAAACGCGATTCTCGCTGACGTCACGCTCGTCGGTGCGGATCGGGGTGTAGATCGGCACCAATACGACGTCTTCGCCGAGGGCAAGCAAGGCGGTCGCGAGCGTGTTGTCGTGCAGGCAACTCCCGCAGTACATGCCTGCGGCACCGGCAGCAAGGTAGGCGATCTTCACGATTGCGGAATCAAGATTGCGGAATGCGGATTAGCCAATTCGCTCGCGACGAAGGAACCTCAGTCGGCAAAAAACTTCTTCAGCGTCGCATCGGACGGCGCTTTGGTCACCATCGAAACACCGACCAACGCCACGACCGATGCCAGAAAAATCCCGGCAACAGGCATGACTTCGTAGCCGCCAAGGTCTATTACGTAGGAGCGATTCGCTCCCCAGCCTGATTCACGGAACAGATAAATCCACGCTGAAATCGTTGCCAGGACACTAGCATAGGAGCCCCATTTGGTCAGCCCACGCCAATAGACGGCGGCGAACACAAGCGGAAACAGACTTGAGAATCCGCTGAAGCACCAGACACCCAAGGTGAACACGCTTTTGGGCTGGGCAAGGCTGCAGAGGTAGGTGATGGCCACGATCGCGATAATGAACCCACGTGTGAGCAGCACTTGTTGGCGATCGGAATAGCGATCCTTTCCGGCATAGTGCGTGACGATGTCCGTCGAGAACATCGTTCCCAGGCACAAGAACTGGCTGTCGAGGCTCGACATAATCGCCGCCAGGATTCCCGCCGTCAGTAGCCCACCAAGCCAGGCAGTCGTCTGTGTTTTGACCAGGAATGGCAAAATGGCGTTGGAATTGACGACGTCGGAGTCACCGATTGTTGGCAACGGTGGCTTGGGGGGCACGAGTGACGTAGTGGCCCAAACGCCGACCAGCACGCAAGGCACCCAGACGATCATTATGAATGCAGGATGGGCAACTACGGGCAACTTGAAACTCGATGCGCTCTTGGCCGTAAGCCAATGCTGGAACAAATGCGGAAACATGCCGACCGATAGCGGAATCAGCAGGTAGGAGAAGAACTTCGTCTTTGACATGTGCGAGCGCGTCGCCTTGTCCTCGGAGATGGCCTCGCCCAACGACTGCAGATTCTCCAGCAGCGAATCCTTACCGCCCAGTTGATTAGCGATCACGCAGAACGTAACGATGCCCAGCACCATAAACACGATCGTTTGAAAAGCATTGGCCCACGCGGTTCCGCGCATGCCGCCGAAAAACACATAACACAGCACCACAAGGCAGATGACGAGCGATCCGATGCTAGGCGGGACGCCCCCGCTAGTCGCGCGGGTATCGGTGGCAAACGACTCGATGTTGGGAAACGCGCCCGCGGTCATATTTTGGATGACGGTACCGGCGGAGATCACGCCGATCAAAAGGTAGGGAATCACCAAGCCGACGAGGATGGGAAACAGCAGCAAGCCGATTCCGTCGCTTTCCAGACGATCGCGAAAGTATTGGATTTGGGTTGAGTATCCGTTCTTGCGGGCCAGCGACCAAACCTTCACACCGATCAAGAAGAAGCAAAGTGAGTGGATGATACCGCTGCTGGAGGCGAGCATGCCGTAGACGCCGATACCTTCCTTGAACGCCTCGCCAGTGGAACCCACCAACGCGAAGGCCGTCATCGTTGTGCCGAACAGCGACATCAACAGCAGGAACGGACCGATCGAGTGGCTGGCAAGCTGATAGTCGGACTTGGTGCCCGAGAACATTCGGCTCGCCATCAAGCCCAACATCAGTAGCAGACTGAGATAACCGACGATGATCCAAAACTCGGTCACGCGGCACCGCCTTCCTTGTGGTCGGTTTCAGCTAGCGATTCCAGACCCGACGGCCAACACTTTTTGACCGCGTAGAACCAGACGCAGCTGGCGGCAATGGAGATGCAGGCGTGATAGAACAAACCGACCGGGATAAATCCAAAGACGAGCGTCCCGTCGGTCCAAAACCAGTTGTCTTGATGCAAGACGAGCAGCACAAGGATCGCGATAATGAGAGATCGGGGCATGGCGGACCGCGCAGTGAGGATCGAAGGCGTGGCAGTTGTCGCGTTCGATTGTAGCAGCGAGACAAGCGAGTTTGAATGGCCCCTACGCCTTGCTCAACTTCGCTTCCAGCCAAGGTTCAAGGTCGTCGAAAATCTTGCCCTCGCGGCCATCGAACACACGCCCGATGAGCAGATCGACCAATTCGCTTTGGTGCTGTGGGTACTCTTGGATGAATTTGCCGACGCGGAACTCGCCGGAGTAGAAAGCGTGGACCAATTTTCGGATTAAGCTCGTCTGACGTGTGAAGTCGGGAATCCAGCGGCCCAGCGTGTCGGCGGAAACGTCGTTGTTATTCAGGCCATCAATAATGCAATCCGCCGCGAGTACACCGGACTTCAGCGCGAAGTAAACTCCGGAGGAATACACGGGGTCGATAAATCCCCAGGCATCGCCAACGAGAACCCAGCCGTCGCCAGCCGATTTGTCCGTGGTGTAGGAAAACTCTTTGGCGACCTTGAAATCACCCACGGCTTCGGAGTTGTGCAGCCAACAGGAAAGCGTTGGGCACTTCCCCAATTCTTCGTCGAAAGTGTCGTCAGGAGTACCCCGATCCTTGAGCAAGTAATCTCGATCGCCGACCACGCCCACGCTCACGGTGTCGTCCGCTTGCGGGATGTACCAGAACCAAGACTGCTTCTCGGCCGTGTGCATGATCACGGTCTTCACGCCGCCGCCAGATTCGTCGCGGTGTGCGCCGCGGTAATGCCGCCAAATGGCCGCCTTGCGAAGGCTGGGATTTTCTCTCCGGAGACCTAAGCGATTTGCAACCAGCGCTTGCTGGCCCGTAGCGTCGACTACCACACGAGCGGAGACCTCTTGGGCCGGATTGCCGGCGTGCTGGAGCAATACACCCTTCGCGCGGGATCCGCCTGCATCGGTCGTCGTAAACTTCGCCTCCAGCACGCGAGTCTTATCCCAGCAACTGGCGCCCTTCGTCGCGGCATTGTCGAACAGCATTTTGTCGAACTGTGCGCGGTCGACGTGCCAAGTCTCGCTCGATTCGCGATCGTCGTGGGTGCGAAACAAGAACGGCGCCGATTCTTTGCCCGTGTTGTTGACGAACTGTACGCCTACCTTCTTCGCGAAGACGCTCGCCTTGAGTTTGTCGAGTACTCCTAGACGCTCAAACTGCCAGTAGGTCTCCGGCATGAGCGATTCACCCACGTGCGGACGGGGCATTGATTCACGCTCGACGAGTAGTGTGCTGAAACCGGCTTCCGCAACCAGCGTCGCGACGGTAGATCCGGCCGGGCCGGCACCCATGACAACGCAATCGTACTGTGAATCAATGTTTCTCATGCTGAGCAAGTAAGAGCATCGGATGCACGAAATTCGCTTGCACCAGAAAAAGACTTCCGGCGTTCGAACTTCGTGGATCCTGCCTTAAACGTGGACGATTTCCAGCATTTCGACCGCGGGCTCGCCGTCTACCAGAATTCGCGCGGTGCGGGCGTACACGGGGCCCTCATCTTCTAGTTCCATGTGTAACCGCAACTCGGGGCCCGGTTTCACTCGCCACAGCTGGCACAGTTCGACCTCGCGCATCAAATGGTGCCGAATCATGATCCGACCCAGCGGCAAAGCTTGCGACTCGATCTCCAGCCGCACAATTTCCGGCAGCACGTCGAGCTTAATGCGAACGATGCCGAACTGCACTGGTCTCGCGTCCCGTTGGGTGACGAGCACGATCTTGCGGGCGTAGTAGTCTTCGCCCTTCTGTTCGGTAAGGACATGGACGTCGACGAGGCTGTTGTGCCAAGCTTCGTTCGTGACGGTCATGTGGTCGTGGTGGGCGAGCAGCGACTGATACGCCTCTGGCATTGCATCGGCCTCGACCGCTTCGACCTCGCCGAGATCTTCGAGCCTGTCGTAGAACAAGCTGGTCAGATGCGTGAAAATCTCATCCATGGACGGGGCGAAGGCAGGAATGGGGGCGTGCGATGAAGTGGAGGAAGGATATTCCAGCGTTTTCGCTGCGTGTCAGTTGTTACTTCTTGCCGAGCGTGACTAGCACCGGTTCGGGTTCCGCGGGACGATCCAGCACGGTGTCGACCAGATAGTAGAGCAGCCGACGTAGGCTATCGGGCTCGACCTCATCGGCGATGCGTTCGGCGCGCTCTCGATATTTCTCTACCAGTTGATTTGCCTTGTCGAACACCGCCGCTTGCCGATATAGCTCTTGCACTCGTCCGACTCGCGCGTCAGCATCATGCGATGACTCAACCAATTCCAGCAGTTCCGCTCGCTCGGCGGCAGCTAGCCCTTCCAGAGCCAGTGCCCAAAGCACCGTTGGGCGACCGCCGAGTGTGTCGAGTCCCGCCTGTAGCTTGTTGTCGTCGTCGCCGCGCCAATCCTTCAAGTCATTGAGGATTTGGAACGCGACCCCTAAGTGCTTGGCAAACTGCTTCATCGGTGCTTCGAGCGTTCCCAGTGGGCCCGCGCATCGAATGCCTGATAGTAATGCGGCCTCGAATGCAGGAGCGGTCTTAAGCGCGTAAATCTTGAGTGCATCCAGCGGCGTCAGCTGCTTGTCGCGGGCGTCGCGCCAGAGGAGCTCGGCCCCTTGGCCCTCGCTGAGCCGCAGATGAGCGCTGGCCAGCAAGTCGAGAATCTCTACTGTGGCATCTGCACCTAGGGCTTCGCGGTCTTGACTCACCAAGCGGTAGCCAAGACCGATCATGTAGTCACCCAAATTGATTGCCGTCGGCAAACCGTGAGCGCGGTGCAAAGTCGGTTCGCCGTAGCGGAAATCGTCGTCGTCTTCGATGTCGTCGTGCACGAGCGACGCTTTGTGGAACGTCTCGATCGACAGCGCAACGCGCCTCACCGCATCCGGCAGCTTCTTCAGATGCTCGTCGCCGTCGGGCGCGACGCCATCGGCACCGGTCATCGCATCGTGCGCGGCGAGTGTGATGAACGGACGGGCGTACTTGCCTCCCTGAGCGAGAAAGTCGTGTGCGATTGCTTCGGTCGCAGCGATCGGCTCCAGTCCGCTCGCGCCGGTGCCGTTGAGTTCGGCCAAGCTCGGACCGCCGCGTTTGCGGGGAGCGAGACGGTCCAGTTCCGCCGGCTCGAAAATCCGTTTCGCTTCGCGGAGCAGGTGTAAGTAGGTCGGAGGTTGCCCACTCGCTGCGGAGTTGCCGAGCGAGTCAGGTTTCACGTGGATCATCTCCGCGACCCAATCTTCGTCGACCGACGTGTTGCGGCAATCGCTCGAGAGCAAAGGAACCGCCATACACGGCACGCCCGCAAGCAGGACTTTGTCGATGGCTTTTTCGAGCACATTCAGACAAGCAACGCCAACGATCGCGTCGACGTAGCCGCTGATGATGATCTTCATCACAATCGGAGAGCCTTCGGCAACGAGGACCTTGTAGCCCATCTCTTCGGCCACGGTGCGGAAATCGGCAATGCTGCACGCCCCGCACTGTTTGCAATCGAGTCCAAACTGATCGTAGTCGGCGGGGCACCCTTCGGCATGCTTTAGGCAGTGCGGCAGTAGCAGCAATCTTCGCGAAGGCGGAACTGCCGCAACCTGCTCGCGCCAGAATTCCGACGACAGCATGACCATCGTCCAGCCCAGATAGCCTTCTGGCAGTTGCTGCTCGGTGAGGATCCGACGCGCCACGGCTTCCAGTTCGTCTTTGGTGAATACTTGCGCGTGGTCCAGACGCGCGGCGACTTGCTTGCAGATTTCGCGAAGCTGCTCGCGTTCCTGGCGATCTTGCGGGACGTCCTTAAGGTGGGCGGTACGGCGACGTCGTTTCCGCTGCGGGGCTTGAGCAGCTGCGGCGATCGTCTCGGCGGCAGAAGCGCCGTTGACGACGGCTGCCGGTTCGTTGCTGATTTCCGTCGGTGCCTCTGACACTTGCTGCTCCTTCGACTCGATCGCGCGAGGCCAGGCCAGCGCTAGTGGGTCGCCATCATGGGTTCTGCTTGCGCCGGAAACAATTGGCAGGCAGTTGCCAATGCCTCGGCCGCAAAGATCTGCGGATACAGACGTTCATGGTACCATAATTTGGCGAAGTAAAAACCGATGGGAGCGGGTTCGAGGTACCGTCCCTCCCGTACCGCTTCGATGAGCCAAGAAAGTCCCAAACCGGCAGCAGCACTGATTTTGTCGTCGCTAGACTCTCCAGCGTATGGCAGCAGCGCCGTGACGGCGAGCGACGTTTCCTCGACGCTGCAGTAATTGGTTGTATCTCGCGATCCATTACCGGTGACCGCTCCCCAGGCGCCGGAGGCGTGCTGAGACCTGGCAAGCCACTGCGCGCCCCGTTGGGCGGGCGGCGAATTCGTCTGATCGAGTTCGTGGTACATCCTGAGGACCTTACTCGTGCCGTAAACCGGATTCGCCTCTTGCGGATGGGCTTCGTTGCCAAACCACAACGGCAACCAGCTGCCGTCTTCCGCTTGATTCGCTTCGACGAAGCTCAGTCCCCGGCCGAGCGCCTCTGAGATACGGCGCGCCACCGCGTGGTTTCTTGTTGGTAGATGAAATTCTTCGCTGCACGCATGCAGCGCGCGAATGACGTGCGCTGAGATGTCGTTGCTGCTGCGATCGAACGGCAGCTTCCCCCAGCCGCGGCAAAAGGTCGGCCAGCCGCCGTCGCTATTCTGCAGACTTAGCAGCCAATGAATGCCCATCAAAACTGCGCTCTGCACTTCGCTGCTGCGATGGTCGGGCCAGCGTTGGTGCAAGCGGGACAATGCGAGCAAGGCTGCCGCCGTATCGTCGGCGTCGGGGACGCCGCCTGAGAGATCGGTCCAAGCCCAGCCTCCCGGATCTGCGCCGGTGTAGGCGTGCTTTTCGCGATGCTGGCAAGAGAGCAACCAATCCAACGCGCGATCTGCCTCGGCCGAGGGCGAAGAATCGTCGCCAACGTGCTCGTCAAGCTGCCAATCAAGTGCGGAAAGGGTCTGGGAAGTGTTCCAGGTGGCCAGGTTCGTATCAATCGGCCAACTACCGTCTGGTCGGACCGACGCGAGCAGAAACTCAACGCCGCGGCGTACGACCGGATGATCAACCTGGCCGCTCGTCGCCAGGCTCATGACGACAAAACTTGTCAGCGGCGTTGCTTCCAAGAAACCGCCGCTGGCGGGTTGCTTTTCAGTCAGAACGGCCAGACTTTTCTTTTTCGCTGCCCGGCGGATCCATCGTGTAAGGGGATTGGCGGGGGGACAGTGGTGAAACTTCGCCTGCCCAATTGCCACCAGGGCGGGAATCGCGTAGCTGACGACCGGCAAGTTGAGGCGGTTGTACCATTGCTGCGGCAGGCATGCGAGTTCAAACGGTAGTGCCGGTACTTTGCGCCAGGGGATGATGTCCGCCAGAGCGCAATTGGTCAGAATCGGCACTGCAAAGGTCTTGTCGCCTTCGTAGCGATCTTTCAACGCGTCGACGCCACCTTGCGCCTCGACGTACTCGTCGGCACGCTCTAGCAAATTCTGATACTTTGCCGGTACGCCGGTTAGGTGGAATGCTGCCTGCACTAGCATCGTGGTCGCGATGTTCGACCGGCTGCGATCGGTGTCGCCCCAACCACCATCGTCGTTTTGTTGACGCGCGAGCCATTTCAGCGACTCGACGATCTGCTCACTCAGATCGTTGCGATAGATCTCGTCGAGGTGCGAGGGCTCTTCGCCGGGCCGAAACGTGGGAAGGCCGTTGCAGACGTCATGTTGTTCAGCCAGCATCAACGCGCTGATAGCGGTGGCGGTCGAGAGCGGGGAACTAGAGAGTTCTCCCACCCAATGTCCTGCGGAGGTGCGTTCGGCGAGCAGTCGCGAACGAACCGTTTGATGCGCATCAGCCAAGCGCTGATGATCAACGTGGAGTGTCATGTAAGGCAGATAGCCTGGGTTGGAGGGTCGTCCGACGCAATCGTCAGAGAACCGCCAATTCTATGCTGGCGGAATACCGGGTCGCAAGCGGATGTGGGCCAGCCGCACCCTATTGTGAGGAATTGTGCCGGTTTTAACGGTTCCCAGGGGCTCGGGATGACCCTAGCTCGCCCCGGGTAGGGGGGGTAAATTGGTGCTATGTACCTCCGCTACGCCAAACGTTTGCTCACTGAAACCGATTTGCGGCTGCTTTGGAAGCTGACTTACAACTTTGGCTTCAAAGGTGCCCGGGCGATTCAAAAGCACAAGCGAAGGCTAAAGCAGGGAGATTTCTTTCCGCCGTTTCTCTATATCTCCATCATCAACAGCTGCAATTTGCGCTGCCAAGGTTGTTGGGTCGACGTGGCGGCGAAGCAGGAGAAAATCGAAGTTGATGCTCTCTCGCGAGTGATTCGCGAAGCTAACGAGCAAGGAAACTACTTTTTCGGCATCGTTGGCGGCGAGCCGTTCATGCACGCCGACATCCTCGAGATCTTCCGCCAGCATCCCGATTGCTACTTCCAAGTTTTTACCAACGGCCATTTCATCACCGGCGAAGTCGCCGCCGAGTTGCGCAAGTGTGGTAACGTCACTCCCCTGATCAGCGTCGAAGGCTCCGAAATCGTTAGCGACCAGCGCCGCGGCGGCGCCGAAGTACTCAACAAGACGATGCAGGGCATCCACAATTGCATCGACCACAACGTCATTACCGGCGTGTGCACTAGTGTCTGCAAAACCAACATTGACGATCTGGTAAATGAAGCGTGGGTGGATCGCCTGATTGAGTTAGGCGTGCTCTACATGTGGTATCACACCTACCGACCGATGGGCCCGGAAGCGTCAGAAGAGTTGGCACTCTCGCCGGCCGAGCAACTGCGGATCCGCCAGTTCGTCGTCGATATGCGCGTGAAAAAGCCGATTGGCATCGTCGATGCGTACTACGACGCCGACGGGCAGGCACTGTGCCCGGCGGCGACCGGCTTCACCCATCACATTTCGCCGTGGGGTGATATCGAGCCGTGTCCGATCGTGCAGTTCGCCAAGGAATCGATCTACGACGAGCAGCCGCTCGCCGAGACCTTCAATAATTCGCAGTACCTGACCGACTTTCGTGAACTGGCCGCGTCGCATACCCGTGGCTGTATTGTGCTCGAACGCCCCGATTTGCTGCACGAGTTGACCGTCTTGCACGAGGCCAAGGATTCGACCGCGCGAAAGACTGCAGCAGCCGAACTCCTGTCGATGAAGCCGCGGCCGTCGCAATACAACAAGATGGAAGAGATTCCCGAGAAGAGTTGGGCTTATCGGTTCGCCAAGCGACATTTCTTCAATGACTTTGGGGCGTATGATTCACCCCAGAATCCGCTCCCGCGCTAGGGTGGGCCTACTAATCAGAGGCTGTTTGCAGTGCCCCCCAAATGGTGTAGACTGCAGTAACTCTTGTCGATGTCGCGAAGCCTAGTTGGTGCTTGGGGAGCAGCAGATGGCCGAGACAAAGAAACAGCAAGAAATCGATCCTCGGCACCGGCTCGCGCAGAAGTATATGCAGCGAGCGCATGACGAAATTTCTGCCAAAGAGGCTAAGAAACCGCAGAGTCAGCGCCAACGCCCACAGCGACTGGCAGGCAAGCCAACACTCGCTGACTTGCGACCCTCGATCTCCAGTTCGACGCTGTTGCACGGCATGATGCTGATGGGGGTGATAACCGTGGTACTGCTCCTTTGCACGGCCACGTATTTGTTGCTGAACCTTGCGTTCATCGCCGGACGGGTAATTGCCTTGCCGGTCGGCATTACGATTTTTATCGGTCTGTCGTACTCTTCGGCGGTTTTTCTTGGGATCGTAGAATCAACGTCGCACGGCCACACCGAACCCGACAGTGCGGTGGAAGGTGATTGGCGCGACTGGTTTTGGACGATGCCTGCCACCTGGGGAATCGTGCTTGCCTCGGCAGGGATTGGTTGGCTGCTTAGTCGTCTCGAACCCGAATCGACCGTGACGATCATCGGAGCGGCCCTGTGGATCGTATATCCGATCCTGCAACTGTCGACCCTGGAAACCGGTTCGATCGGCGCGCCGATCTCACCGCCAGTGTTGCGCTCGCTCGCGACGCGGCCTTTGATCTGGATGACGTTCTTCGCAATTTCATTCCTGCTTTGGAAAAGTGTCGTGTGGCTGGCGGCGGCAACCTGGCGCGATCCACCGTTCCTGACGATGTTGTGGATGGGCCCCATAACAACCGTTGCATTCTTACTCTACGCGTGGTCACTCGGGCAACTGGCGCGCTGGTTGACGATCGGTGGACGCTGAAATTGTTCCAAGGATTGAATCATGAAACCCGATGTACATTTCACGATCGGTATCCTCATCGTCTCGTGCTTCGCGCTTGTCGGTTGTGGCGGAGGGTCCGCCGTGATGCCGACGTCGTATTCCTCGTACAATGCCAAGGATGGTTCGTTTGCGTGTGACTACCCAGACAATTGGGAGAAGAAGGGCGGCGGTAAATCGGGCACACCCGTGTGGGCAAAGTTCTCATCGGGTTCGGCGCTGATTCACTTCAAGGCGAGTTCGACCAATCGGCTCGCGAACGCCGCGCTTAGCGGACGCAGTCCCTCTGCGAATGAAATTCCCACATTCGCACCCGTGCACTTGCTGCACGTCGATGACATTAAGCAGGCGGAAGAGGATTTTGAAAGGTACACCGAAATCGCAGGCCCAACCGTGATGAACTGCGACCTCGGCCCCGCGCGGATGAGCGAGTTCAACTATGCCACGTCGTTTGGAACCAAGATGCACGGCTACCGAATTTCCATCCTTGGTTTCGATCGCGGCGTGAATGTCTATTGCACATGCCCCGAGGGCGATTGGAAAACGCTGCAACCGGTGTTCGACAAAGTGCTGGCATCGGTCGTCCGTGGCGAAGCAGAGTGATCGCTCGCGGATGCGATTCGCTAGCGAAATGGAACCGCGAAAGTAGTTGAGCAGGATTTTTCTTGTCGTAAGCGGATTTTTTCGAAGAATAGTCTGTCTCCGCGAGCTAAAAAATACGCTCGAACCTTCAGAAGCATCGTCCCGTAAAGCAAGAAACCGAGGCTTGGGGCGAAGACCAACTTGGAACCATGAAGGAGAAGAGCCATGCCTATCCAGCGAGTACGAAAGTCGGTAAAGAAAGCCGCCAAAAAAGTCCGTCGACATTGGAGCGACGACGAGAAACGACGCCGTGCAGAGATGGCCGAAGTTATGCAGATGCAGTTGCTAACCGCACTCGGATTTCAGCCATCACCGGCCGCCAAGCACTAGTCAACTTAGTTCGCCAAAATATGAATGGGCGAACAACGACGAGGGGCGAGGTGCGCGCGATATCCAGTTTACTCTCTAACTCGGATTGGCGAGGTCAACGGTGACGCGGCCGGGTTTCTTCCTCAGGTTTCCCGCTGGGTCGACATCCCATCCAGACGCTGGAACAATTTCCCACTGTTTCGGTTCCTTATAAGTTGGATACTCAGGCGGCGGATCCAGGAGCTTCGAAAGCTCTTTGATCAACGACTCATTATCGCGCGCTGCATTGCTGTCGGTCCCGCTCCCGCTCGCGCTCTCAGACACGGCTGGCATGTCTTCTTTAAGCAGTGGCTTCAACTGCGATTCGAGGCGTCCGAGCAACCGCTCGTCGTCTTGCAGAAGTTCCATCGCTTGCCGAGCCGACTGAATTGCCAGGTCTTTGCGTTGGCGCTCAATCCAGGACTCAACAAGAGTCGTAACGTCGCGCACCAATTTGTCGTCCGCCAGTCGGAGCAACCTGCTCTGCTGCTTGCTACCGACCGCAGATTGCCGGAGCAATCGGTAGCTATGATAGTTGAGAGCAACACGCCCACCGGTATCGTGGTACTTGAGAAGCAGCTCTAGTGCTTTCTTGTCATTTAAGTATTTGCTAGCCAATCCAAACACCCGCAGCGCGTCTTTTGGCTTGGTTACATCAAGCCAACGAAAGAGTTGTACCGTACGCTCTTGCTCACCTAGCGTGTCGTTCAGCGCCGCGAATTCTTGGAAGTCAGCAAATCGAACACCAGCTGCGTTTGGGTCACGGATCTTTTTCTCGATCGCGTCACGAATCTCGCGCATCTTTGCCAGGGCAAGAGGATACGCTTTGCCAAGTTCTAACCATTGGCTGAGTGCAACTGACAGGCGTACCTTCGATTGCGAGGGGCGAATTGATAAGACTTTGTTGTGATACCAAACACGTTTCGCTAGCGCAGCCTCGTAACGACCCTGACGAGCGTCTTCCGTTGCTTCTGCGAGGATATCGATCGGGTCGGGGCTGGCAGGATCATTTGCATCAGAACTGACATCACTTGGCACAATCTGTTGGATTCGGGTGAAGGTGACTTCAAAGTCGTCTTCGCCGACCTGGTCGTCGAGACTTCCATTTTCTTGACTTTTATTGATCGCTTCGCGATACGGCTTCTTGGACTCGTACAACTCGACTTTCTGTAAGAAGTCTTGGTTCCCTGGAGAGATTTCCGAGGCACGTCGCTGATGCTTAAGTGCGTTCTCGAAATCGCCGGTTTCCGCGTAGGCAGCCGCGAGAGTATCGTTCAACTGAGCTTCGGCTACGGCACTCAACTCCTCGGCCGCTGCCAATGTCTGTAAGGCATCTGTTGCTAACTTGACGGCTCGTTTCCCATCGCGCACTTCGTCATCCTCGCAAGTCGCAAATAAGTACGCGAGGTTGTTCATCACGGCAGCTTTGGCGTGTGGCAAAAGGCCTGGATCGTCATTCTTCTCAAGGAACGAGGAATACATCTCAACTGCCTGTGCGTATTGGCCCGTTGTCTGCAAACGATGAGCCAGTCTCATTTCCTTGGAGAAGTTATCCTGCTTCGACACGTCCGGAGAGTTATCCGAGTCCGTGTCGCTCGGCACTGTCTGTTGGACGGGCATAAAGACCATCGGTTCCTCTTCGCCCTCGACTTCTTCAATCTCGATGACATCGGCGGCCTTGGTGGTCGCTCGCACGCGGTTGACGACGTCCACAGATTGCGGATTCCATTTCATGGTCGTCACCTCGTATGTGAGAGTTTGTCCTTCTTGCACCTGGATCTTGGGAATCTTGTCGAGGTCTTCCTCGGTTTGCAGGTTGGCGAATTCGCTGGAGATCCAGCTGCCTTTGCCACTGGCGGCAGGGACACTCACGTTGAGTTGATAACTTCCCGGCGCAAGTTGCACTTCCGCCGTGCCTTGGCGCGAGAACGTGACAACATTCGTCGCGTGACGGAAGACCTTCTCGCGAGGCACTCGGTGAGGGTTAATCCAGCCGGGCATCGGCTGGTCGAAAGTTTGGGGATCGCCGGTGTCGCGGTCGAGCAGTTGGACACGCACGCGTCCGCCGCGCGTCATTGGGATGTCGGGTGCCGTCGTTGCTTTTCCGGCCGCTGTGACGACGTTTTCAATGCCGACGCTCACCCAGTCGGGTGCGCTCGCGGTCAGGTGGTAGGTAGATGCGGGCAGCGAGTCGAATCGATACTTGCCCTCGCCGTCCAGCTTCGTGCTTTGGATCTGGAAGCTGTAGGGTAGGGGGGGGGCGTCCGGTTTTGGCTCCGGCATATCGCGTTGCAAGTAGACGACACCTCCGGCCAGCGAGTTCGGACGCGCTCCCGTAGGAAAGCTGAGTTGCCCTTCGATCGCGCTGCCAGGACTCAGCTTCGCGTTCACTTCGCCTGGGACTCTGCGTACCGCGACGCGTTTCGCGGTGAACTTCGGATGGGTGACCAGCAGTTGCTGTTGGGGGACACCGGTGGCCATCGTGCGAGTCAGCGCAGGATTCCTCTCGATCATTTCGTTAAGCTGGCGTTGCTGCTCCGCCACATCGTACGCAGGCAGGTCACGGATCGCGTACTTTCCGTTGGCATCGGTCACGCCTGTGCCAAGCCGCAACTCATTGAGTCCGTTGAACATCATCGCGTGGCCAACTCTCACGATTGCACCTTCAACCGGGTTGCCATCGACATCGGTGATGCGGCCACTGAGAGTCTGAGCTTTCCGCATGACCCACACCGAGATGTTCCCGCGAGACGCAAG
Organism: Bythopirellula sp.; assembly: GCA_028285205.1. Lineage (GTDB taxonomy): Bacteria > Planctomycetota > Planctomycetia > Pirellulales > Lacipirellulaceae > Bythopirellula. Next base: position 46,055 of record JANQQA010000189.1, read on the forward strand.
TCCGGCTGCCAATTCGGAGGAGTTACCCGGGACTCGACCAGTTTTCCTGCCCACGATCGTCAGGAACTGTTGTTTCTGCCCAGGCGCGTGAGAGCGAGGAATGCCTTGGGGAAACTGCTTTTCTATATCGACCACGTTCAGGAACTTAAAGATGCCGTTGGCATTCGATGTTGTGCTGGCGACCAGGGTGGGCTTCTGCCGTTCAACAATCCCAATCTGTTGCGAGTAGAGCTGGACTGGCACATCTGCCAGCGGCTGCCCCCGCTCGTCCACGCAGATGCCGACGAAGGCGTTCGGCTGGCGCTGGGACTCTAGCTGCTTGTAGAGCGGCATCTGGATCTTGCCAACGTTCAGCACGGTATTGGGTGCACCCGTGCTCGGCGCGGCTACACGTTCCTCGCCTTCGGCATCGGACGGCACGGTGGGGCCAAACCGCGGGTCCAGCGAGTGGATTGGTTCTTCGTCCGAATCGTCGGAGACTATCGCCAGGGCGAACGTGTTTTGCTGTTGGCTGGTAGAGTTGGATTCCTTAGCGTCAGTCAGAGTGGCGGAAGGGATCAGGTCGACGCGCAACGGGACACCGTTTATCTTCGCAATTTCGAAACGCCGCCGCGTAAACTCAACTCGTTCGATTTCGTTCATGTTATCGAACGCTTCTGAGACGCGAATAGTGTGCAATTGCTCCTGGGGCTCGATCATCGTCACGTAGTCTTCTCGCAATGGTCGGTCCGTACCTTGCAGGTAGACCTTTGCATGGTACTGCGTATAGGGATCTTCTATGTCCTCTCTAATCTGCAAGACAGCCGCTGTTTTGTCGCTTGCTCGTTGACGCTGATTCTGTGCGTCCCTCTCGATCGCTCTGTTTGGATCGAGATACCAAGAAACACCTTCTGCCAGTCGAACGGGTGAATCAGCAACTTCACTCAGTCGCTTAAACACTTCCGTGTTTTCGATCGGATATTTGATCTCCAGGTCAATCGTTCCCGGCCATGCAGCCAAAGCACTCGTTAGTGGTTGCAGCGTCGCGACGTTCATGCCGGCGGTAACTCTTGTGCGGGCGGTTGTTTGAGAATGCCTCGTTCCATCCGCACCGAGCAGTGTCGCCATAACGTGTTGCGAGACTTCGTCATCTACGCGAAACACCAGTAACAATGTTGGTAACCCTCCCTCGCGCGGATAATGGAGTCGAGCATCACCGAGTTGGTCACTTAAGGTTGCCACTTCCGTATCCGACAGGGCTCGTCCGTTCATGTCCCACATCGGCATTTTCAGCGGGTCACCTTCCGCATCCGCTTGTTCCGTTCGCCACCCGAGATAGATCAGTTCAGGTGTCTTGGCAGTTCGCTCGTCTGCATCGGCAAGAGCTGAGGCCCGGTCGAGGTCGTATTGCGGACCCAGAGTTGCGCCTGTGTTGGGCCGCCAATTCGACTGTGCGTCTCGCAAGACAGGGTTGGCTTTTCCATCCAGGAGTCGGCTCAGCAGCACAATATCGTTGGTGCAGAGCAAATGTCCGAGTTCGACGCAAACGAAGCGTACTCCTGATTCATCGCTTCCTAGTTGCCAGATTCCTCGAGTGCCCAAGCGTTTGAGGACGGCATCGGTGTCCACTCGCATAAAACGGTCAAGCGTCAAAGCAATTGCTTCGGTATCGGTCGCTTTGAAACCGATCAACCACTTGGGCGGGTCCTGTAGCTGGTCGGCTGCGGCGCTAGTGACCAATGATGCCTCGCCCGTAAGGTGGTCGATGAACCCGGACTTGATCTTCACTCGTGGACCGTACGGGTCGTTTTCCAAGCCCTTCAGCACTCGCTCAAACGCGCCTTCGTATCCGGCTCGTCTGTCAAACAGGGGACGGGTCTGGTCGAGGACAGTGTTTGGATCGAACTGGTATGCGGTGTGAATGACCAAGCTCGTCGGGATTCGCTGCTCCAGTGCGGTTCCCGCTGGCCCGCGGCGTGTGAAAACTCCTTCGTCTTCCGCTAGGCGTAGCCACTTGACCAGATTGGTCCGCGATGAGCCTTGCCGTGCTCTGCCAAGAGCGTCACTCGCCCCCGCCAAGTCGCGTTTCGCCTCCAAGAGAATCTGCTTGGATTCGAGTAAGGCTTTGAGTGTGACACGGCCAGAATCATATTTTGCTTCCACTGCCGGGAGGTACTTTTCGGCGACTTCCAGCGCAACCTGGAACTGCCGCCGTGCTTCCTCAAGTTCATCTTTTTGATGAAGTAGTTTGGCTCTGGCCGATTGTAGGTGGTACTCGGCGAGTAATAGGTTATGCGTTTCGCCACCTGCAGCACCGGCTTTGTGGAGCGCGTAGATCTTCTCGTACACCTGGGCGAAGCTATCGACGATTTCTTGAATGGCAGCTGTATGCGCAGAGGAGTCCGCTTCGTCCCGGTTGGTTTGATCAGGCAACTTGGACGCGTCTTTGGAATCCGAATCAGGAAGTACCTCCGCCGGTAGCTTGTCGAATTCCACCCACTCGTACTGCCGCACCTGCAAGCCAAACTTCTTGACTTGCTCTGGTTCCAGCCCGAAGAACGTCCATTGGCTTTGGTTTTGCTTGCCCGCAGACGAGCCGCGTCGCGACGTCGAAATCCACTCGTTGCCTTCGTCGTCAATCGCCACTCCGCGTGTGTCCGCATCGCGAAGGCTGTGCGAGACAATCACGACGGCATTGCCATCTTTGTCGGAGAGAGCCTCAGAGAATACCGTGTTCTGCAAGGGATTGCTCGTGGCACCGGAAAGGCCGGAAGCCATGGTGACCCAGTCGCCAGCGGCGACTCCCACGCGCAAAGTGAACGTCTTGCCGCCGCGTGGCCGCTCGAATTCGTGGGAGTAGTAGCCGTGGGGCTTCGTCACACCATCGATGACGATTGTGCCGCTAGAGGCATTGCTGGCCGGTTCGGTCTTCCAACGGACGCCGGCGCCGACCGGGAGATCGTGGACGCGAAATACGAGTTGTCGATTGGGCAGCGGTTCGATGTTGGTGGAGCTCATCACCTCGAACGGCAGCTCGTTTTGCGGTGTTCCTTTCGCATCCCACCACTTCGTTTTCTCGTCGCGTGCGTTCGTGCCGATGGCGAGCAGCTCGATCGACGCGCCGTTTGTGAGCTTCTTTAGCGATCTCACAGGTTTCGGTTTATCTGAACTCTCCGCGTCTGCGGGTTTTGCGGCGACAATGCTCTCAGGCTGCAACGTAATCAGCGATAGTCCGAATGCTAGCCCCAGCAGCACCAAGATCGAACCAGCACGCCACCGACCTGAGCACTTGCGTAGCACCGTCAACTTTTCGTCCAGCAAGATCGCAATTCGGCGCTTTAGCTGCGACGGACTCTCCCACAGCCCGACCGAAGAGGCGAATCGTGGTGGCTGGATTCCCGCGGCGGTCTTTGCCCACGTGACCAACTGGTCGGCGTAGTCGGCCTGGCTTGTTTGCTCGGACGCCAGGGCATCGGCGAGCGTTTCCTGGTCTAGTCGCAACCCGCGCCGCCAGAGCCAATAGAGAGGGTGCACCCACAGCAGCGGCAGGAGGCCGCGCACGAGGGCAAGCAACCACAGGTCGCGATTGCGAATGTGCGCGAGTTCGTGAGCAAGAATCGTCCGTAGCTCGTAGGGTCCT